>JAJSLI010000143.1 GCA_021272315.1 Methylacidiphilales bacterium
CTCCTGTACGCTTTTTCGGCGCTCCTTCTCCTCAAGATTCTCCGTTGCTTGGAAGTGCCGGGGGCTTGGCTGGCAACGGCCATTTTTGCCCTGCATCCGGTGCAGGTGGAGTCGGTGGCGTGGGTGTCCGAACTCAAAAACATGCTTTCCGGGGTGTTTTATTTCAGTGCGGCGCTGGCCTACCTGAAATTTGATCGCACGAGGGAAGCCAAGGCGTATGGCTTTTCTTTGCTTCTCTTCGTGTTGGGGTTGCTGTCGAAAAGCGTCATTGCGACGCTGCCGGCGGCCTTGCTGGTGGTGTTCTGGTGGAAGCGAGGGAAACTGTCTTGGAAAGAGGACGTGTTGCCGCTGGTTCCCTTTTTTCTCGTGGGGATGGCCAGCGGACTATTGACCGCCTGGGTGGAGCGGCGCTTCGTCGGGGCGGAGGGGGCTGAGTTTAATTACACGTTGATCGAACGCACTCTGATTGCCGGGCGGGCGGTCTGGTTTTATCTGGGCAAAGTGTTTTGGCCGGCGGACTTGATCTTTATCTATCCCCACTGGGATGTTAGCGAGACTGTTTGGTGGCAATACCTTTTCCCGGCGGGAGCGGTGATGGTGGCGGTGGTGTTGGCTTGGTTGAGCCGGCGCTGGCGGGGACCGCTGGCCGGGTTTCTCTTCTTTGCCGGGACCTTGTTTCCGGCGCTGGGCTTTTTGAATGTCTATCCGTTCCGCTATTCGTTCGTGGCGGACCACTTCCAGTATTTGGCGTGTTTGGGAATCATCATCCCGTGCGCGGCGGGGATAGCCAGGTTGATGGATTTCGTCATTCCGAAGAAAGGCTGGCTGCAAGCCGGTCTCTATTCCGGACTCTTGCTGGTTCTCGGGGTGTTGAGTTGGCAGCGGGTCTGGGCTTACGAGAGCGAGGAGACGCTCTGGAATGATACCATCTCCCGGAATCCAACCTGTTTGATGGCGCGCAACAACCTCGGCAATGTTCTCTTACAAAAAGGGCAGGTGGACGAGGCCATAGCCCAGTACGAAAAGATTTTGGAAATCAATCCCAACGATTCGGAAGGCCGCAACAACCTTGGCAATGCTCTCTTAAAAAAGGGGCAGGCGGACGAGGCGATGGTTCAGTATCGAAAAGCCCTGGAAATCAACCCCAAGGATGCCACTGCCGATTACGACCTTGGCAATGCTTTCTTACAAAAGGGGCATGTGGATGAGGCGATGATCCAGTACCAAAAAGCCCTGAAAACCAATCCGAACTCCGTCTTGGCCCGCTTCAACCTTGGCAATGCTTTCTTACAAAAGGGGCAAGTGGATGAGGCGATGACCCAGTACCAAATGGCCTTGGAAATCGATCCCGACTATGCCATGGCCCACTTCAACCTTGGCAGTGCTCTTGCACAAAAGGGGCAAGTGGATGAGGCGATGGTCCAGTACCAAAAAGCCCTGGAGATCGATCCCAACAATGCCATGGCCCACTTCAACCTTGGCAATGCTCTCTTGCAAAAGGGTCAGATGGACGAGGCGATTGCCCAGTTCGAAAAGGGCCTGGAAATCAACCCCAAGGATGCCACAGCCCATTACGACCTTGGCAATGCTCTCTTGCAAAAAGGACAGATGGACGAGGCGATTGCCCAGTTCGAAAAGGCCCTGGAAATCAATCCGAACTATGCCGACGGCCACAATAACCTTGGCGTTGCTCTTTTCCAGGAAGGGCGGGTGGACGAGGCGATTGCCCAATTTAGAAAGGCCCTGGAAATCAATCCGAATTCCGACCTGGCCCACAACAGTCTGGGCATTGCTTTTTTTCAAACGAAGCGAATCGATGAGGCCATCGTCCAGTTTCAAGAGGCTTTGCGATTGAATCCCCATGATAGCGAAGCGCAAAGCAATCTGGCCAAGGCACAGGCAGCCGCAGCGCAAACGGCGACCAAAAAATAAATGTGAACAAAATCACCGGCATTCCGGACGCATTCTTAGTTTAACTGGGAAAGTAAATTATGGTTTGTTCAGGGTTGGTAACTACATTATGATTACAATACTGTCGGTTTATGGATCAAGACCCGCCGCCTAAAATGCGCTTTTTCGCTCAGCCAGCTTTTTGTTGTAATCGCAATCTTTTATCCGGACTGCGAACATGGCGTCACCCATCAACTTCATTTCCATGATCGGCAATATTATCAAGTCCGCCCCGGGTGCGGATCCAAAATCCGAACCTGCCGCCCGCCTACCAGGCTGGTTCCTTGATCATCTTGGTTAGGCTGAAACGAACTGACGCTTGAGCCCCCCGATACAAATTTCCCGTCAATCCGGCTCGTGGGAGAGGGCCGGTTTCAACCGGGCGAACGCGAAGGCGCACCGCGCCGCGTCCTTCACCTTGGTCGAGATGATGGCGGCGATCGCGGTGCTGAGCATCCTGGTGCTGATGTTCGCGTCGATGATGAGCAGCACCTCGGCCACGGTCTTCAGCGGCAACAAACATCTCACCGCCGACGACCAGGCCCGGCTGGTGTTGGACCGGATCCAGATGGACCTGGCCCGGATGCCCAAGCGAAGCGACCTCTACTTCCAGTTTCTTAAGCAAACGGGCAATGATGAGCTCACGTTCTACAGCGAGACGCCCGGTTTTTTCGCGGGAGGCACGGCGGCGGCCAGTGAGAGCAATCTTTCGCTGGTGAGTTATCAATACACCAACACCTATGAGTTGGAACGGCTCGGCCAGGGATGCGAGTGGACCGACTCGAACGTGGCCTTTTCCCCCACCCCGACGACGGCGCCCACCCTCAACTCGTCCGACTTTCACCTTCTGAGCAGTTCGGTCTTCCGTTTGGAGATCGGTTTTCTCATACGCCAGGATGCCACTCACCTTCAGATAACCGCCACGGCGCCGACGCCGGGCAGCCAGGCCTTCCAAAATTTTGTCGCGGTCGTGGTGGCGATCGCCGTGCTCGACCCCCAAAGCGAGGCGATGGTGAATACCAACTCGTATTCGACGCTGATCGCGGCGCTGCCCGACTTTCCCAGCCCGACCATACCAAGCCCCCAGACGATCAGCCTGGCATCGACCAACGCACCCAACTCCGGCATCACCGATCCGATCATGTCCAACTGGAATTACATCGTGAACCAGCCCACCACATTCGCCCAAAGCGCCGGCATTCCCGTGGTGGCGGCCCAGCAGGTGCGACTTTACGAGCGCATCATTTACCTGCAATGAATTCCCCGAAAGCCCCCATGCGTTGCCCCCACCTGCACCGGTCCCGTCGCAGCAATTCCAGCGCGGCGTTGGTGATCGCGCTGGCTTTCATCGTCATCATCACCGGGCTGGTGACGTTCTTTCTGACCTACTCGTTGCTGGAGATGCAGGTTTCCAAGGCGAGCGCGGGCCAGACGGAGGCGGCCCTTTTCGCGCGAGGCGCGGTCGACTCGGTGATCAGCGAATTCAAGCAGGAGATCACGGCGGGCTCGTGGACTAATTTTTATCCGTCGGGCAGCGACCAGCGGGATCCCAACTGCTTTTTCATGCCTTTAACCAATCTCACCATGGTGCCCTACCAGATGACAAATTCGCTGGGAGAAACGGTCGCGCCCAACGTGCTGAAATGGAGCGCCTATAATTATCCCTTCTATATCCCGCCCAAAGGCTCCAACACCAAGGTCTACAACACCACACTCTGGCCTGCGCCCAGTTGGGCGTCCAGTTACTGCACCACCAACGTGGACAACTCGGGCCGCACGATTTCCCTGAACCGTTGGAACGAGCCGCTGCTCATGCCGACGGCCAATCCCGGAGTAACCAACCTCACGCCGACCAATTCGTTCAACCCTCCGGACTGGATCTACATGACGCGCGCCGCCGGCCCCGTCACCAACGGTTGGAGTTCCACGCTGATCGCCAACACGACCTCGGGCGCCTTCAACACCAATCGCGTGGTGGGCCGCTTCGCCTATGTCGTCTATGACGAGGGCGGCCTGCTTGATGTCAATGCCGCGGGTTATGATCCCGCCAATGTTACCACCAACATGGTGCGGAACAAGATTTCGGAGGCCTGCGCGGACCTGACTCAAATCGGCCTGAACACGAGCGACATCACCGCCCTGGTTACCTGGCGCAACCCGATCAACGACGCCAGCGGCACTGCCTACACGAACTATATCTACACCCCCAATACCAACGCCTTCCTGACCCCGGCGGCGGGGGAGCGCATGTTCACCAGCCGCCAGCAATTGATCGACTTTCTGACCCAGAACGTCGCCCAAAGCTCGACCGACGTCGAGCGGATGCAGGCCGCCCTGCCCTATCTGACCACATTTTCCCGCGAACTGAACGCGCCGAGTTGGTACCCGCCGCCACTAACACCCGGCGCTCTCATCGGCCAATATGCCTATTACAAGAATTCCACCAACGCCGCCAACATTGACACCAGCGCCGTGGCCACCAACATCTTCGCTCCCTTGGCGCGGGAGTTGAGTGCCACTTACACCGACGGCGCGAACAACCTCACGATCCAAACCAACCAGCCCGTCGCCTTCGCCCGCTTCCCGCTTTCACGGCTGGCTTGGCTGGGGACGAACGGCCCTGTTTTGGGAACGAACGGCCTCAGTTCCACGCCGACCACCGCCGCCACCCAGGTCCAACAGAGTTTCGGGCTGGTATGGGACTCCTCCAATAACTCGACCAACTGCGCCTGGATCTACGCCGGCCCTTCCGGAAGCACGGCAACGAACGCGATCCAGACCCTGGGCACGATCACCAGCCGCGAGCCGAACTTCTTCGAGCTGCTCAAGGCGGGCATCCTCATCGGGGCGGTGAACGCCACACCGGCGGAACAGACCGGTTCTATCCCCGCTCCAGGAGCCATCGACCCCCGTTACTCCAACACCGACCAGCAAATCATGCAGATCGGCTTGTCTGCGATCGACCAGGCCTCTTCCGCCGCCCTGCCGACCCGGATCGAATTCGGTTCCAATACCACGGGCGACTGGAACGGTCCCCTCTACGGGAGCAAGCCCCTGCCCTATATTTATAAAATGGTCTTTTCGCCCTATCGGCCTACCGCCATGCCGCCGGATGGCACGTACACCCAAGAGTATTTCACCGCGTGGGAGGAGCCGGTGTTTTGGAATCCCTACCAGACCCTGACCACCAACACGAACCCCCTGCAAATCCGAATTCGAGCGGACGGCACCAATAACGGCGCCTACGGAAATATGGGATCAGACACGGATGCTGCAGACGCCAGCCCGGGTGGTACGAATAACCTCTATGTATCTTCCCTGCCCGAGGTTCCGTGCGGACCGTCCGGACCCAGCACCCAAGCCGGGGGGGCGAATGGCGCCACCATCGAACTCGATGGCACCAGCGCGGCTGCTTTCAACAGCACCGTCGCAAATCCCGTTACTCTCTATTCGCTTTCCACGAACGGATTTACCCCAAAATTTAACGACCTCCGCGCTGACAACCCCGCCATATGGCCCACGCAAGCGAATGCAGACATTTATACGGAAGGAGGCTGCACCTATATGGGATTCTGGTTGGGGGCGGCTTTAGCTCCAGACCAACCCGACCCCAATTATGCAACGAAAGGCGACGTGGTGGGAGGGACCTACGAACCTTATCAACAGGCGGAATTCTATTCCGGACCCAGCGGCCATAGGAGCACCCAACAATTTGTCCTCGAGGTGAACTATGGCACTACGGCGTCACCCAACTGGCAGGAAGTCCAAAGGATGCGGTTTGACACCACCACATCGCATTCCAATGATGTCGAGGAGGAGGATAATTTCACGGTTCTGCAACGGAGGCTCGACTTTCAGACGTTCAACGATCCGCGAACGGGACGCTTCAGCTTCGACCTCATGCAACTCCAGGATTACCTCGCGTCCGCCGCGTCCTACGTTCCGGTGACGCAGACCGACATCAACGCGGTGACCTGGACCACCTTCCCGGCATTGACGAATAATTATTTTACCGGGCTCATCAAATACGTTCCGGTAACAGGTACCATCATCATGAATCCCAGTTGGGCTGCCGGCGCTGCCGCCCCTGGCATCGATAGCTTTCGCTATGCGGACAATACCGGGGCAGGCGGCGGGGCGCCCAGCACCACACCCAATTATGATGATTCGGACGGCCTGCAGCGCCAGGCCGACGGCTGGTGGAACAACGCCAGCGCCAACACGCTGCCCATGAGGCAAGACACGCCGTCAACGTACCCTGCGGGAAGTTATCCTTACCTTCCCGTCTTCCTTGGCCGGCCGTTCCAGTCGGTGGGCGAACTCGGTTACGTCTACCGCGACATGCCGTGGCGCTCGCTCAACTTCAGCAGCGTCACCAACACCGACGCGGGGGTGCTCGATTACTTCTGCATCAACGACGGCTATGCCGGCATAACCAACGCGCCCCTGGTCGGCGGAGTGATCGACCTCAACACCCAAAATCAACCGGTCCTCCAGGCGATGCTCAACGGCGCCGCCCGCGCGCAGCTCTTCACCAACTACGACGTCAACGCGAGCGACGCCGCGACCATCGCCCAGACCATCACCAACATCACCTACGCCGAGCCGCTGCTGAACAAAGCGGAACTCGCGACGCGCGTGGCGCCGAACGATCCGACGGTCATGACCACCGCAACCTCGGAACCCGGGATCGACACCAACATCAAGGAGCGGCGGGAGGTAATCGTGCGGGCCCTGGCCAGCGCGGGCCAGGTCCGCACCTGGAACCTGCTCATCGACGTTATCGCCCAGACGGGCCAATTTCCTCCCGGATCGACCGGGTTCAACAATTTCAACGTCACAGCCGAGCAACGCTATTGGGCCCACGTGGCCATCGACCGCTACACCGGCCAGGTCATCAGTCTGCAGCTTGAACCCGTGAGCGAATAAAAATCCCATGCGCTTTCTTACCGTCCTCCTCAGCCTCTCGGCGATTCTTCCCCTGCTTTCCCCCGAGGCCAAGGCCCAGGCTGCCGGCTTTCCACCCCCGCCTCCTTCCAATTTTGATCCCACCGCCCTGGCGCCTAAAAACCTCCCCGACAAGCTGAACATTCCCGCCAATACCCGCATTGTTGTCGCGGCATGGACAAAAGGGGTAAATCCATCTCTGCCCCCCGACACTAAAAATATGAGTTTGCTGTGGAATCCCCACCTGCTGAGCGCCGTCATCGAAAGCGACCAGCAGAACGCTCACGCCGTCTTTCAATGGGAGGGAGGACGCTCGAGTGAGGCCTTCCTCATCCATGGCCAATGCTTTCGGTTAATTTGCCTGGCCTATCCGCAAACTGTCGCGATAACCAGTTCAGGTCTGGACTTCTGGGTCAGCCGCCAAAACCCTGGCGAGGGAGCAGGCGGGAATTTTCCAGGTGTCTCCTGGTATTCCCCTTCAGCCTTTGCGGGGACGGCTTCGCTGAACGGGAGCAATGTACTCGTGTTCGCACCGGGCCCAAAAAAGCCGGGAGTGACTGCTTATCCAGAAGGGGCCTCTGTCTGCATCGACGCCACGACGCTTTTGCCGGTGTGGCTCACGGATGGTAGGTCCATCTTCAGTTTCACCTATAGCCCGGCGCCCAACGCACAAATCAATCCGCAAGGGTATTACCTCCAGGTCATCCAGAAGCGATTCGGCCATTGGCCTTGATTGGACCGCCGTGTGTGAAGACTTTATCGAGGAACCTGTCTTGAAGCGCCATCGCCAACCAAATTCTGTCCGCCCCGGCGGCTTTACCCTGGTCGAACTGCTGGTGGTGATCGCCATGATCGCCATCCTGTTCACGCTGGCGGTCCCGGCGTTCAACGCGATAAGCAGGTCCAACCAGCTCAACACGGCAACGACGGCGATCTCGACGCTGCTGGCCCAGGCCCGCGCTTACGCGATGGCCAACAACACGTACGTCTTTATCTGCTTCGAGGAAACGAACTTTTCCACGCCCTCGAACCAAACGCAAAGCACCGGGACGGGGCGCGTGGCCGTCCAGGTCTTTTCCTCGCTCGACTCGACGATGAACCTGGCCTCAACCAATCTGTCGGCGGTCGGCATGTTGAAGATTTTCAACAACCTGGACCTGCCCCAATCGCTCACGGCCACGACCGGCACCCTGTCCGGCAGGCCCACGGCCGACTACATCGTGGGGAGCACCGGTTTTCCCACCGCCTCAACCACAATAACCTCGGGTAATTTTACTTTCAGCAAGATCATGGCCTTTGATCCCCAGGGAGTTGTTCATATTCCCTCCAGCACGCCGCAATCGGGCCTGCAATACCTGGAGATCGACATGCAGGAGAGCAATGGCAACACCGCGCCCACCGCCGCCACCAACGTGAGCGCGATCCAGGTCGACGGCCTGACGGGGGCCGTGACCATCTACCGCTCATGAAATCTTCCATCCCGGGCGGGCGCGCAGGATTTACGCTGGTGGAAGTGGTGCTCGCCCTGGGGGTGACCACTTTCTGCCTTTTAACGATGGTCGGGCTGTTGGCGGTGGGCATCAGCACCAACAAGTCGACCATCCAGCAGTCCATTGCCGCGAACATCGCCGGGGCGGCGATGGCCGACTTGCGCGCCACGCCGCTGGCCAACGAGAGCTACTCGACGGCAGAAATCCTTTATTCGCCCCGCTTCGGTTTCGAACTGCCCGCTTCCACCTCCGGATCGGGGATAGAAGCGTCGGGGGCGCAAACGATTTATGTGGACGTGAACGGGATGCCCTTGACAGGGGTCAACTCAAATCTATCCACCACCTCGAGCGCCGGGACCTTCCGCGTCACCGTCGTGGGCCCGGCCCGGCCCTCGGTACCCTCGGGAGCGGCGGCCCAGACTCAGCGCCTGGCCAGTCCCGTCTACATTCTCGTGACCTGGCCGGGCCAGGCCGACCCGACTGCGACGACGTGGCCGACCCATTACACGGGCTCCCTGCAGGTGGTCACTTATTTGGACCAGAACTAGCAGACCATCTGCCCCGAAATCCATGATCTCTCCGCAAAACAACGCCGGCATCGTCAAAGGGGAAACATGCTGAACGTAGCCCTGGTGGGCGTTTCCGGCTTTGCCGACTTCCATTATCGCGAATTGCTCGCCTTGAGACAAAAGGGGCTGGTCCGGCTCCTCTGCGCGACCGTCATCAATCAGGACGAAGAAGCCGCCAAATGCCAAACCCTGCGGGAAATTGGTTGCGAACTGTTCAGCGACCACCAACGCATGCTTCGGGAGGGGCGCGGCCGCATCGACCTGTGCGTCATCCCGACCGGCATTCACCTTCATGCGCCCATGACGGTGGACGCCTTGCACGCGGACTGCCATGTGCTGGTGGAAAAACCGGCGGCGGCCACGGTTGAGGAAGTCACGTGGATGCAGGAGGAAGAACGCCGGTCGGGAAAGTCTGTCGCCGTGGCCTATCAACATCTCTACGCCCCCGAAATCATGAAAATGAAGCGGGACCTCCTGGGAGGGAAGATCGGACGGCTGCTTGCCGTCAAGTGCCTGGGACTGTGGCCCCGTCCGGAAAGCTACTACAAACGCAACAACTGGGCCGGACGCTTGAAACACGGCGAATCCTGGGTGCTCGATTCCCCCTTCAACAATGCGTTCGCCCACTGGCTGAATCTCATCTGTTTTCTCGCGGGAAGCACGGCCGAGGCTTCGGCCCATCCGCGCACGGTCCAGGCCGAACTCTATCGGGCCAGGGCGATCGAAAGCGCGGACACCGCCTGCTTCCGCATCGAAACGACCGGGGACATACCTCTTTTTTTCCATGTCACGCACAGTTGCCTCCAGAACCTGGAACCCGAGCTGGAGGTCCGCGGATCGGATGGCTCCCTCTGCTGGACGAGGGCCGGCATCTTTCATCGTTCGCAAAACGGCAGCGAACGGCTCTACGCCGTCAGCAGCGAAAACGCGAGCCGTCGCCACATGTACGAGGCCGTTCTTCGCCATATCTCGGGCGAGAAAACCTCTGTTTGCGGGCTCGAGATCGCCAAGCAACAGACCCTGTGCTCCAACGCGGCGTTCTTTTCCTCACCCATCAACGATATTCCTTCCGAGTTCCTCGTGAAGGGCGAAGCGCCCGCGCCAAAAGTCGTGGCCATCCGTGACATCGAGAAAATCTTCCGCACTGCGTTTGAACAGGAAATTGTCTGGAGCCAGATGCCGGTTCCCTGGGCGCGGGCCGGCAGGATCATCCCAACGGAGGATTTTCGGAAATCCATGAAGGACGACGGCATGCCCGCACCCATCGTCGTTGCGCCGATCGGGAATATTTCAGTTTGACGCGAGTAAAACCATCTAAAAAAATCATCAATGAATCCAACCTCAAAGTCCTCTTCAAAAATTCAAATAATCGGAGACGCCCTGCCCAATATCCCCTGGCAGGAACGTCCCGCCGGCGATGGCTCCGTTGTCTGGCGTTACGCGCATAATCCGGTTATCAAGCGGAACCCTTTCCCGGCTTCCAACAGTCTTTTCAACAGCGCGGTGGTGCCTTTCAAGGGGAAATTCGCGGGCGTTTTCCGCAGCGATGACACGACCCGCCGCCAGGCGCTCCACACCGGGTTTAGCGACGACGGCATCCAATGGAAGATCACTCCCGAGCGGATTCATTTTGTCGGGGGCGATCCGGAAATCGCCGCGTGGGATTATGGTTACGACCCGCGGGTGGTCTGGATCGAGGACCGTTTCTACGTCACCTGGTGCAACGGCTACCACGGGCCGACCATTGGTCTCGCCTGGACGAAGGATTTTGTCACCTATACCCAAATGGAAAATTCCTTCCTGGTCTACAACCGCAACGGCGTCCTTTTCCCGCGCAAGATCAACGGAAAATATTACATGCTGTCCCGCCCGAGCGACAACGGTCACACGCCGTTCGGCGACATCTTTGTCAGCAGCAGCCCCGACCTGACGTATTGGGGATGCCACCGTCACGTCATGGCCCGCACCTACGGCTGGCAGGGCACCAAGATCGGCGCGGGACCGATCCCGATCGAAACCAGCGAAGGGTGGCTGATGTTCTACCACGGCGTGCTGGGCTCGTGTAACGGTTTCGTCTATAGCTGGGGCGCGGCCCTGCTCGACCTGGAAAAGCCGTGGAAAGTCATTCACCGCGCCAAGTCCTACCTCATGTCCCCGCAGGAACTTTACGAGTGCGTGGGAGACGTGCCGAACGTCGCCTTTCCCTGCGCCGCGCTGACAGACGCCCCGACGGGCCGCATTGCGGTTTATTACGGATGCGCCGATACGGTCACCGGTCTGGCCTTCTGCCGGGTGGAGGAAGTGCTGGCCTGGCTGAAGGAGAATTCGATTTAAGACCAGTCCATGCCCATGGCGGTTTGAATTCGTCAACGTCGACCCTTTCCCAACACTGGATGTTCAGTCCCGTAGAGAAGCGGTGTTAGGCGCAAGGATGCGCCAAAACCACAAGGCTTATGGGACACGACTACACGGCTGCGCCCGCTCGATCATCGCCGTCGCTATCAACATATCTTGGTCGGTTAGCCACCGCCACTCCCGCGGCGACTGAGCAAAGCTTGCCCGCGCCCTTTCCGTATCTGATGATAACGCTGTGAAGGAGCGCCTGAAAAAATTCCTGCAAAACACGGCGAACACGCCGCTTTTCCGGCTTTATCAGGCGCTCGGTGCCCCGGCGCAGTGGCTGGCCATCCCCTATCTCTACGCCCGCCGTTTCAGACGCTTCGAAGACCCGCATCTTCAACGCTGCCTTTCGGAAAAATTTCCCGAACTGACAGTTAAAAACGGCCCCTTCCGGGGCCTGCGTTACTCCGAAGCGGCTGCGGCGGGCAGCACTCTACCGCCCAAGCTTCTCGGTTCGTATGAAATGGAACTCGCGCCGGTTTGGGCGCGCGTCCTGCAAAGGAAATACACCGAGATTGTCGATATCGGGAGCGCCGAGGGCTATTACGCGGTCGGCCTCGGTTTGAAATTCCCGGAAGCCCGGATTTTCGCCTTCGACACCGACCCCGCGGCCAACCGGCTCTGCACAGAGATGGCGCGACTCAACGGCGTGGCGGACCGGCTGATCCTGGGAAGCTTTTGCGATGAAAAAGTCCTGCTGGGGCTGCAGTTGGGCGAACGGGCACTGATCGTTTCCGATTGCGAGGGTTTCGAGAAAGACTTGTTCACGCCGGCCGCGGCCCGTTTTCTTGCCCGGCACGATCTCGTAATCGAAGTTCACGACCTGCTCAACCGTGAAATCGCCACGGCCTTGCGCGAACGTTTCGAGACCACCCACGACATCCTCGTCATCGAGAGCATCGACGACGCGAAAAAAGTCCGGACCCGCTCCTACCCGGAACTCGATTCTTGCGATGCCGCCATGCGGCTCTTCCTTCTATCTGAAAACCGCCATGCGACGATAGAGTGGTTTTGGCTGGCCTCCAAGACCGGCGCGGCATAGTAAGATGCTCATGCTCCGAATCACCACCTTCCTCTTGCTTTCCCTCCTGGCTGTCACCACCCTGCGCGCGGATCCGCTTACCATCGGCGCGCCCGCACCCGACCTCACCGCCGCCGACCAGAACGGCGTGCCGATCCACTTCGCCGACATTTACGCCAAGGGGATTACCCTGGTTTATTTCTATCCGAAGGCGGGCACCTCCGGCTGCACGGCGGAGGCCTGTTCCCTGCGCGATGCTTATGACAAGCTGCAGGCCGAGGGGTTGCAGATCATCGGCGTGAGCCGCGACACCAGCGCCGCGCAAAAGGATTTCCAGGACAAGTACAAGCTTCCCTTCACGCTCGTCGCCGACACCGATGGCAAGGTCGCCGCGGCCTTTGGCGTACCCATGATCATGCACGTCATTCCCCTCGCCTCGCGCCAATCGTTCATCGTGAAGGACGGCAAGATCGCCTGGACCTCACTCCACGCGAAAACCAACGGGAGCGCCGACGAAGTCCAGAAGGCGCTCGATGGACTTAAGGGACCCTAACACCGTCTGAAAATCCTTTCGACGCGGACTGCGAGGCCTTTTTACGAAATGGCGTCGGTTTTAGCTAGATTGACCCTTCGGGTCGGTTTTTCTATGCTGGGGGCTTCTCATTCATGACCATGGCACTGAACAAGACAATCGCGGTTCCGCTCGAGACGTTTCGCGACCAGGCGGTGGAACCGCTGCGGGAACAGGCGCAGGAGACGATCCGCAAGGCGCAGGAGCACCTGCTCGGGCTGCAGAAGCCGGAGGGCTACTGGGTGGGCGAGTTGCTCGTCGACTCGACGCTGGTTTCCGACGTGGTGGCGTTCATGCACTGGACGGGCGAAGTCGATTTCAACAAGCAGTCGCGCTGCGTTAAGAACCTGCTCGACCGGCAGTTGCCGGACGGCGGCTGGAACATCTATTACAAGGGGCCGAGCGAATTGAACGCGACGGTGAAGGCCTATTTCGCGCTGAAGCTGGCCGGGTTTTCGCCCGACGATGCGCGGATGCTGAAGGCGCACGCAACCATTGTGCGGCTGGGCGGCATCCCGCGGGCGAATACCTACACAAAGCTGTTCCTGGCGATGTTCGGACAGTACCCGTGGAAATACCTGCCAATCATTCCGCCGGAGATCATCCTGCTGCCGACCTGGCTTTATTTTAACATCTATGAGATGTCGTCATGGAGTCGGGCGATGGTGGTGCCGCTCTCGATCATCAACCATTTCAAGCCGCAACGGAATTTGCCGCCGGACAAGCAACTGCACGAGTTGTTTCCCTACGGCACGGAGCATTCGAACCTTGGCCTGCCGTTTGACCGCAAATTCTTCACCTGGAAAAATTTCTTCCTCGCCTGGAACCACGTGCTCAAGTTTCTCGACACGCTGCCGTGGCATCCGTTCCGCAGCCGCGCGCTGAAAAAGGCGGAGGCGTGGATATTGGAACGCATCGGCGACGGATCGGACGGTCTCGGGGCGATTTTCCCCAGCATGATGTACACAGTGATGGCGCTCAAGACACTGGGCTACGGGGAGGAGAATCCGTACATGCGCAAGGCGATGAAGGATTTTCTCGGCTTGGAACTCAATGACCCGGTGAACGACGAGTTCCGCATGCAGCCGTGTCACTCGCCCATCTGGGACTCGGCCATCTGCGTCTTTGCCCTGGCGGAGTCGGGCATTCCGGCGGACCATCCGCAGTTGCAGAAGTCGGGCGAGTGGATCCTATCGAAGGAAGTGAAGAATTTCCGCGGCGACTGGAAGCACAGGAACCCGACGCCGGTGACGAGCGGCTGGGCCTTCGAGTTTAACAACAAATATTATCCCGACGTGGACGACACGTTCAAGGTGTTGCTGGCGCTGGGCGTGATCAAGATGCCCGATGAAGAGGTGAAGAAGCAGACGATGGAGCGCGCGCTCGAGTGGGCGGTGAGTTTCCAGTGCCGCAACGGCGGCTTTGCCGCGTTCGACAAGGATGTGACCAAGAAGTGGCTGCAGGACGTGCCCTTCGCCGACCACAACGCGATCCTCGATCCGCCGTGCAGCGACATCACCTCGCGCGCATTGGAGGTCTTCGGGCGGATGGGGCTGGACATCAATGAGCCATTCATCCGCCGCTCGATCCGCTTTGTACGCGAGACGCAACTGGAGGACGGTTCGTGGGAGGGACGCTGGGGCGTGAATTATATTTACGGGACATGGCTGGTGCTGCGCGGACTGCGGGCCATCGGCGAGGACATGAATCAGGATTGGATTTTGCGCGGGCTGAACTGGCTCGAGTCGTGCCAGAACGCGGACGGTGGCTGGGGCGAGACGCCGGCCACCTATGATAACCCGAAGCTGAAGGGCCAGGGCGAAAGCACCCCGTCACAAACGTCCTGGGCGCTGATGGGGATTATCGCAGCCAGCGATCACCTACGCCCGAGCATGCGCCTCGGCGTCGAACACCTGCACCGGACGCAAAACCCGGACGGGTCCTGGACCGAGGACCACATCACCGGCACCGGTTTCCCGAAGGTGTTTTATCTCAAGTACGACATGTACCGCAACAACTGGCCGCTGCTGGCCCTGGCCGATTTTCAACGGCTGGCCGCGCGAGAACGCCGATGATTTGTTATGCGTTTCCCCTGGCCCATGAAGCCGCCGGGGTGTTGAAGCGGTGCCGGCAGAAGGAGACTTTTTTTATCGGCGGGCTGCGTTGCACGCTGGGTAATTTTGGCAATCGGCCCGTGCTGGTCGCGCTGGTGGGAATGGGGCAGGACCGCGCGCGGGAAAACACGCAGAAGATTTTCAGTTTTTTCCGCCCGAAGGCTTTCGTGCTGGCGGGCTACGGCGGGGCGCTGGCGGAACCGCTGAAGGTGGGCCAGGTGGTGGTCGCAAATAATTTTTCGTCCAATGAGGTGCTGCGGTTTCTGCGGATCCTTTCGGGATTTGATTTCGCCAGTTTCAGCACGACCGACGAGTTGATGGACACGCCGCAGAAACGGGAAGCGTGCGCGCGCAAGACCAAGGGGGAGGTGGTGGACATGGAAACGGCGGCGGTGGCCGAAGTGGTGGACTCACGCCAGATTCCCTTCATGGCCGTGCGGGCGATCAGCGACGATTTCCACCAGATTTTGCCGGTGAGGGCGCTCGCCGCGGGATTCGATCCGGTGAAGGGCCGGGCGACGCCGCTGTGTCTGCTCTGGCGCCTCGGCACGCATCCCGCGGAGTTCGCGCCATTCAGGAAATTCGTTGCGGGACTGGGGCCGGCCCGGCGAAATCTGACCTCGTTTCTGCTGCAACTCAACGCGGAGCTGCCGCGGGGGTGGTGACTTCCAGCGTTATGTCGCAGGCATCAAAGAAGCACAAGGAACTGGCGGAAGAAATTCGGAAGCTGGATCGCGCCTATCACGAGGAGGCGCAGCCGCTGGTCTCCGACCAGGAGTACGACCGGCTTTACCGCGAGTTGCTTGATCTGGAGCAGGAGCACCCGGAGTTGCAGACGCCCGATTCGCCAAGCCAGCGGGTGGGCGGCGCGCCGCTGCCCCATTTCACCTCCGTCGCGCACACCGTTCCGATGCAAAGCCTGGACAACACCTATTCGGCCTCGGAGCTGGAGGCGTTCGTGGACCGGATCCAGAAGGCACTGGCGGGCGAAAAACTCGGGTTTGTGATCGAGCCGAAGATCGACGGCGTGGCGGTGAGCGTCCGTTACGAAAAAGGGAAGTTCACGCAGGGGCTGACTCGCGGCGACGGCCAGCACGGGGACGACATCACGGCCAATCTGCGGACGATCCGCCATTTGCCGCTGGAGATCAAAAACAAGGCCGCTGTGCTGGAGGTGCGGGGCGAGGTCTATTATCCAAGCGCGGCGTTTGAGAAGCTGAACCGCCAGCGCGAGGCGGCCGGCGAGCCGGTTTTCGCGAATCCGCGCAACGCGGCAGCGGGAACGCTCAAGCAGCTCAACTCGCGGCTGGTGGCGAAGCGTCCGCTTTCCATCGTGCTCTACGGTCCGGGTGAATTGAAGGGCGTGACCTGCGCCACCCAGCAGGAGTGGCTGGAGTTGATCGCGCAGGCGGGCCTGCCTGCGCCGGAGAAGACCTGGTTCGCGGAAACGAAGGCGGAGTTGCTGGCCGCCATCGAGGCGCTTGACGCGGAGCGCCGCAAGTTCGCCTACGCGACGGACGGAGCGGTGGTACAACTCAACGAATGGCGGCTACGCAAGGCGCTGGGCCCAACGTCAAAGGCGCCGCGCTGGGCCATCGCCTACAAGTACTCGGCGGAGAAAGCGGTGACAACGCTGGAGGACGTCACCTTCCAGGTGGGGCGCACCGGCGTGATCACGCCGGTGGCGGAACTGAAACCGGTACTGCTGGCCGGAACGACCGTGTCGCGCGCGACGCTCCATAATTTCGAGGAAATCAAGCGCAAGGACATCCGGCGCGGCGACCACGTGACCATCGAAAAGGCGGGCGAGATCATTCCCGCGGTGCTCGGCGCGGTGCTCGAGGCGCGAACGGGCGCGGAGAAAGCCATTGAGCCGCCGGAGAAATGTCCGGCCTGTGATACGGCCCTGGTTTGGGATGGAATTTTTCTGCGTTGTCCAAACGCGTCTTGCCCGGCGCAGACGCAGCGACGCATCCAGCATTTCGCCCAGCGGGGCGCAATGGACATCGACGGGATGGGTGAGTCGCTCGTGGAGCAATTGGTCGATGCCAATCTGGCGAAGGACCCGGCCGATCTTTACGACCTAACGCTGGAGCAGCTGTCGGGCCTGGAGCGGATGGCGGAGAAATCGGCCCAAAACGTTCTCGACGGAATCGAGGCAAGCAAGAAGGCCGATTTGTGGCGACTCATTTTCGGGCTGGGCATTCTGCACGTCGGGGCCGGTTCGGCGCGGGCGCTGGCGAACCATTTCGGGACGCTGGAGGCGCTCGAAAATGCAACGGAAGAGGAGTTGTTGAAAGTACGGGACGTGGGCGAAGTGGTGGCAAAAAGCATCGTGCATTGGTTCCGCAAGCCCGAAAATCTCGATCTCCTGCGGCGGCTGCTCAAGGCCGGGGTAAATACGAAAGCGCTTCAGACGGCGGTCCGGACAGGCGGGACGAACCTGGCGGGCAAAACGTTTGTCCTGACGGGAACGCTGAGCGAGCCGCGCGAGGACGTGAAGGAGCGGATCATCGCGGCGGGGGGAAAGGTTGCCTCAAGTGTGAGCAAAAAAACCGATTACGTTGTGGCGGGTGAAAACGCGGGATCGAAGCTGGAGGACGCAATGCGCCTGGGAGTGCGGGTACTGAGTGAAAAGGAATTTGCCAAGCTTGCGGAAAACTGACGGGATTCGTATCTTTGGGGAGATCGAGACACCCCATTCGCCACGTGAGAATCTTAGAACTCTTATCAAGAGTAGCCATGGATCGCGTTGCATTTTCCTCCAGCCCGGTCCTTATCGTTATTTTTTGCTGTTGTCTGGCCCCGCTTCCGGCGTATGCGCAGGATCAGGGCCCCGCCGCGCAGCAGGACGAGGAAGCGGCGCGACAGAAGATTTTAAAGGCGGCGGACCAGATCGACATGATCGAGACCAACTCGGAGGCGACAAAATCGTCGGTTGACGCGATGCAGGCGGACCTGACGAAGCTTCAGGATGAAAACGCGGCCCTCAAGCAGCAATTGGCCGACTTGCAGGCGGCTTTCAACAAGTCCGAGGCTGACCGGGCAAAGGAACGGCAGGCCTTGCTTGACGAGGTGGCGGACCTGGTCAAGTCGGGTAAAACATCGGCGGTGAAAAAGAAACCGGCGGCGGAGACTGACGCCACCGCCAACACGTCACCGCAACCGGCGACCCCGGGTCAGGACTCGACGCTGGCGCCACCCCCGGATGCGGGGTCCGCTTCGAGCACATCGGCGCCCGACACCAACACAACTCCCAAGCCTCAAAAAGGATATTATCATGTTGTGCAAAGCGGGGAGACGCTTACGATGATTTGTTCAGCCTACCGGCAAAACGGCATCAAGGTGACCGTGGTCCAGATTTGCAAAGCGAACGGGTTGACGGACAAGAGCGTGTTGCGGGTGGGGCAGAAACTTTTCATCCCCAAACCGGGAACTTGATTTATGAGTGAAGAGACCGAGGACCAAAATCCGGAGATTGAGGTTTTGCCCGAGCAAGGCGCATTGCCCATGCTATGGCGTGTAAAGAAGGCCGCCGACGAATCAATGTACGGCCCGGTCGATGCGACTACACTCAAGGAATGGGCAAACTCGGCCCAGATCGCGCCGCAGGACATGATCGACCTGAGCGACGACAACTGGCGGAGCGCGCCCGAGGTCGATTTCCTCGACATGCTTTGGCAGGTGAAACTGCCCGGGGACGAACCCTATGGGCCGACGACGCTCGGAACCCTCCGTGAATTCGTCCAAGAGGGGCTGATCAGCGAAAAGACGATTGCGACGCATGCGAAGACGAACCAGTCGCTGCCCGTCGGGGCGCTCTTCGCCGCGATCGAATTTGAGAAAAAGCGCGCGCAGCGCCGCCCGCCGAAGGAAAGCAAGAAGACGACCGCGGCGCTGGCGGTCGACATGGCCAAGGACCAGCGCATCCGGCAACTCGAGGAGGACCTGAAAGAATTAAGGCGTGAGCACGATACACTGATCCACAGGTACCGGCAGTTGACGCTGCAGATGGATGAAGGCGGCAGGACGGCGACGGTCAAAAAATCGACGTAGCGCCCGGACGTCTCAGAATCTATGCTATCTTGAACCGGCGCTGCGGTTCGCGCGAACAGGGCGCCCTGAAATCCAACTTTCTTTACTTATGTCGATGTCCAATCCCAATGCTTCCATCCCGGTCACCGTCATCACGGGTTTTCTCGGCGCCGGCAAGACCACGCTGCTCAACCGCATCCTGACGGAGAAGCACGGCCGGCGGATCGCGGTGATTGAAAATGAATTCGGCGAAGTAGGCGTGGACCACCAGCTCGTGATCCAGTCCGACGAGGAAATATTCGAATTGAACAACGGCTGCATCTGCTGCCGGGTGCGCGGCGATCTGATCCGCATCCTGGCCAAACTACAACAACGGCGCGTCAAGTTCGACCATGTCCTGATCGAAACGACGGGAATGGCCGATCCGGGGCCGGTGGCGCAGACGTTTTTCACCGACGAAGAGGTGAAGGAGAGTTTTGTGCTCGATGGAATCGTGACCGTGGTCGACGCGAAGCACGTGGGGCTGCATTGGGACGATATGCGCGAGGTGCGCGAGCAGATCGGTTTTGCCGACGTAATTTTACTGAACAAGACAGACCTGGTCCCTCCCGCCGAGCTGGAAAAACTCGAGGCGCGGATTCGCAAGATGAACCCGATGGCGAAGCTGCACCGGACTGAGAACGCCACCATCGATCTCGACAAGGTGCTTCACATCGGCGGCTTCGACCTGAAGCGGGCACTGGAACTGGAACCCGATTTCCTTGAGGCTGCCGAGCATGAACACGATCATGACGATGATGAGCATGAACACGGGGATCATCACGAACACGAAGCCGATCATCATCACGACGAGGATGTAACTTCAGTCGGTATCAACACGCCGGGCGATCTTGACGAGAAAAAATTCTCCGATTGGCTGGGAACGCTGCTGCGCACGAAGGGGCAGGACATTTTCCGGATGAAAGGCGTGCTGTCGGTGAAGGGGCGCGACATGCGCTTCGTCTTTCAGGGCGTCCACATGCTGATGGAAGGCCGGCCCGACCGGCCCTGGGGCCAGGAGGCCCGGCATAACACGCTGATTTTTATCGGACGAAACCTCGACCGCAAGGCGCTCAACGAGGGATTCAAGGCCTGCCTGGCATGAAAAAAACCAGAAAGTGGATCTGTTTCATTGTCCTGTTATTTTTCGGTCTTATAGGGGTCGTAGCTTACGGTTTGATATTCTTCTCCAATCCCAAACCCACATCGCTTGAAGAACTCAAACCGATAGCCAGCTCGTTAAAACCGCTAATTGTGCAAGTAGAGACCTATCATGATGCGCATGGCGTCTTTCCACCTTCGTTGAGGGCAATTGGTCTTCAAGACGTGCTTAACATTTCTGGCTCGCCGGTCAAAATCGACTACGATCCAAATTTTGAACTAAATCAATACGACGCCAAAACCGGAGGCTACATCACATCAACGGGCATGCTCTTGGCGGTTCATCTCGATCGGGCAAATGTTCTCATGTACAAGCACACCTCGCTGGTGCGCGGATGGTTTCTACTCACAGGCAATACCATCACAGCTGATCCTATTGATCTCTGATCAACACCTAAAAGCTGGTCTTTGCGTTTGAGAATTAACACGTAACATTTTTCTCATAATGGCTTCCCAACTCCGTCCCATCGCCTTCCGGTGGCACGGCAAGCTCGATGATTTCATCACCAGCGTCGCGTGGTCGCCGGACGGCGAACGCCTGGCCGCCGGATCGGTCTCGGGCCAGGTGGCGATTTACGACGTGAACGGAGGCCGGGCGGTCCATCTCTTCGAACAGGCCCACGCGGATGGTTGCGACGCGGTGGCGTGGCGTCCCGACGGCAAGGCACTGGCCACGGCGGGCCGCGATGGGATGTGGAAACTTTGGGACGCGGCGGATGGCAAAGTCCTCGCCGAACACGAGGCGGGCGCGTTGTGGGCCGAGCATTTGGCGTGGAGCGCGCGGCCGATTGGCGACAGGGGCCATCTCCTCGCGCTAGGAGCGGGCAACAAGGTGACGCTCTGGACCGAGGCGGGCGCGGCGGCGGGCGCAGCGATGACGTTTCCCCGGACCGTGGTGGACGTGGCGTGGATTCTCGGCGGCGCAACGCTGGCGGCGGCCTACAGCACGGGCGTGAGCCGGCGCGATCCGCTGACGGGCGCGGAGGAACGGGCCTTCCCCGCGCGCGACCCGGTCTTGAGCATGGCGTTCAGCCCCTCCGGAAAATGGCTGATGACCGGCAACCAGGATTGCACGATCCATGTCTGGAACACCGACAGCGGCTCGGAAATGCACATGCGCGGTTACGCCGCGAAGGTGCGGCAATTGGCGTGGCATCGCGGGAGCCGCTGGCTGGCCTCGGGGGGCGGTCCGGCGGTGTCGGTGTGGGACTGCTCGGGGCGCGGGCCCGAGGGCCGCATGCCGACGATCCTCGAGTGGCACACCGACCAGGTCAGCGCGCTGCACTATCAACCGGACGGCGACTGGCTGGCCTCGGGCTCGCGGGACGGCGGCGTGGCGGTCTGGTTGCCGACGCAGCGGCAGACACTGGTGACGGGGGCGAAAATTTCCAGCGGGGTGACGCGCGTGGCGTGGTCGCCCTCGGGCAAATTATTGGCGGCGACCGGTGAAGCGGGCGAAGTGCAGGTGCTCGAGGTGGAGTAAGTCCTGCCGGACGGGTACTAGCGCCGCGACGGGAGCCAGCCCATCAGGAGAAGGAACCGGAAGATGAGGTTCATGACGATGCTGACGACCGAACCGAGCATGCAGCCCATGGCCATCAGCGTGCCGACAAGATGGGCATTCCAATGGGAGGTGGAACCGGCCGACCAATCCATCAGGAAGAGCAGGAACGGCACGCTGATCCCGCCGACAATCAGGGTCGCGAAGAAAAAGGGGATGTAGCCTTTGACTTCGAGCTTCTCTTCGTAATAAGTCTTATCCTGCGGGGAAAGTGCCATGGCTTTGAGATTAGGGAAAAGTGCCGGTTAGGACAAGAGCTGTCATGCCACCACGCCGCTGGCAAGGGTGGGTTGGAAATGGGGCGGCTTGGATTCGGGCGTGAGGAGCTGCACTTCGACTTGATGAAGACCGGCGGCGGCGAGCCAGTCGCGCAGATCGGCTTCACTAAAGCCGAGCCAGTGGTCACCATAAAGTTCGCGGGCCTGGTCGAAGTGGTGCTGATCGAGATCGAGGATGACGAGGCGTCCGCCCTTGCGCAGGAGCCGGGCCGCGGCGGCGACGGCCTGCTGCGGATTGGCCGCGTGGTGCAGCGCCTGGCTGAGAATGACGAGGTCGATGCTGCGGGCGGGGATCGGCGGGTCGGCGAGGTCACCGAGGCGATAGTCGAGGTTCGCGATGCCCTTTTTTTTCGCTTCGGCCCGGCCGAAGGCGACCATCCTGGGCGAGTTGTCAACGGCGATGACTTTTTTGGCGCGGCGGGCGAGGAGTTGCGAGAGCCAGCCCTCGCCGGCGCCAAGATCGGCCACGACGACGCGGGGGACGAGTTGCGCGAGAAGCGGCCCGATCTCGGCCCAGGTGCGGCCGGGGCAGAACCCTTTGCCGAGGCGTCCGGCGACGCGGTTAAAGTAATCGCGGGCCGCGCTGCGCCGCTTTTCCAGGACGAGCTTGAGACCGGCGGGGTCGGCGGTCGCGCCGGGGGCTTCGGCCAGCGTGAGCAGGGCCGCGTCGAGAATCTGGCGCGTTTCCCGGTCGGGTTTTTTGACCAGCGAATAGTAGGTGCGCTTGCCTTCGCGGCGGGGGTGGACGAGACCGACGCGCCGCAGATGGGCCAGGTGAGTCGAGATGCGCGACTGGCCGAGGTGAAGGATTTCCTGGAGTTCAGCCACGGAGAGTTCCTCCTTTTCGAGCAGCGCAAGGATGCGCAGCCGGGTGGGATCGTGCAGGGTCTGCCAGAGGACGCGAAAGGACATGAGCCCATTACATCCACGTATGCGGATGCGTCAATGGTTTTTACGATTCGGGCAGCTCAAACACCTTCGCGTTGGAACTCGATCATTTTATTTTTGTCCTTTAACTGCGCGCGCGAGGGTGATTTACGACGTGAGAACTTCTCACTTGCAATCCGTCGCCCGCGCCTTAAAGATGAAAATTGAATAAAACTCATGCCATTTATGAATAAGCCCCGTTTCGCCGTCTTGATAGGAATGATTCTGGTTGCAGCCGCGTTGCGGCTCGTTCCACATCCACCCAATTTTGCGCCTCTCACGGCGATGGCCTTATTTGGAGGCGCCTGCTTTACAGACAAACGCCTGGCGTTTCTTGTCCCTTTGATTGCTTTATTTCTCAGCGACCTCGTCATTGGGTTCTACGCGCTCATGCCGGTCGTTTATGGCAGCTTTGTCCTCACCGTTTGTCTCGGTTTCTGGCTGCGCCACCAAAGGAATGCATCACGAGTGATCGGCGCTTCGATTGTGAGCGCCATCATGTTTTTCATCCTGACCAACCTTGGCGTCTGGGCCTTCGAAACATTGTATCCAAAGACGACAGGCGGACTCGTGGACTGTTTTGTCATGGCGATCCCATTTTTTGGGAATACCCTGGTCAGCAGTTTGCTTTACTCGGCAATGCTTTTTGGCGGACTAGCCTTTGCGGAGAGCCGGTTCAATGGCTTGCGCGAATATCGTCTCATACCCAGCGCCGCGTAAAGCGGACCTTGGTTTGCAGCGGCTTTGACTTTCCGTGCATGGGCAGGCGCCGATGGAGCATGCCATGGTACGCACCGATTTGATACCGAAGCAGAGGCAGGAGACCCATTTCTCGCGCCAGGCCGGAGCTTTTGCAGTGTCATGCGTTTTTCACGCGACTTTTTTCGGGTTGTTGTTGTGGGTGACGCTGGTTTACCGGGTAAAATGGATGCCACTGCCAAGCGGGTCGCAGGCAAGCGCTCCTTCGATTACGCTTTCGACACTGGTGATCAAGCCGCCACGCCCGTCCTTACCGCCATGTCCACCCCCGAAGCCCGAATTGCCGGTCGTGGCGACCACGCCTGCTGATGTGATCTTACAAGCTCCGCAACCCAAGCTGGTGCCGGCGGAAAATGGCGTGCCGGTACTGACAGCCCAGCCGTCGAAGACCGTGGTCGTTACACAGACCAAAACCTTGCCAACCCATGCAACGAGCGCGCCTGCAACGCGAGTGACGAAGGCGTCGCCGACGAAACCGAAGCCTGCGACTTCAACCTCGTTTGCGTCAAGTTACGCGCCGGGAGAAAATGTGCTGCCCCATCCGCCCTATCCGGAAGATGCTCAGAATTTGGGTGAAACCGGAACGGTGGTGATGTCGGTGACTTTTAACACGATAGGGGACGTGACGCAGGCCGAGGTGAGCCAATCGAGCGGGGTGCGCTTGCTCGACACGAGTACGCGTTTGTTTATTTTGACCCACTGGCACAGCACGACCTTCGCGGGCGAGACCGTTATGCAGCCGGTTCGCTATACGGGAGAATGAGGTCGGACCAGGATGAAGGCTTAACCCCGCCAGAGGCGCTATGCCGAACAAACAATAATACGGCTCATTCCGAATTGACCATTGACAATGGCAAGCTCTACCAGCTAGTTGTCATGCAGTTCTTTGAAAGCCGCCATGCGCTCACCCGCATGGCTAACCCGCAAGAAAGTGCCCCGGACATAAGCCGGGGAGAATAGATAAACAGGTGTGAATCCTGTGCGGTAGCGCCGCTGTAACGGGCGACGAAAGCTCCATGAAGCCACTGTGCGAAGGCGCGCGGTAAGGCGGAGCGAGTCGGACGACCCCGAAGTCAGAAGACCTGCTTTCTTGCGCTCATCAAGTCCCGGACCGTGTGGCCCGGGCGACTGTCTCGCCACAGACAGGATGGGAGTGGAGTCTCTTCGGTGCTTTTTGTTGGTACCGTCCTGCCTTCGTCTCCTCCCCCTGCGGAAGATCGAAGGCTTTTTTATGCCTGCGCTCTTCCGCTTCGGAATAACGCGGCCTTGGCGGGCCGTATTGCCAACAGAAAGCAGGTCACCATGCAGAATCCGCAGCAGTTCCACCATTGGGCGTATTTTTCCGCCCTTCTCTTCGTCTCGCTCACCCTCAACATCGCTTCGGCGCAAAGCCTTCCCCCGGCCCAAACCGCCTCCACCGCGCCGACACCCGCTGCTTCGGTCGCTTCCACCAGCAACCAACCCGCTGCCAAGCCAGCCACGCTCCCCACCATCGTTGTCACTGCGGCGACCCTCACGCCCCAGTCACCCGATACTACGGCGGCCACCATCACCGTCCTCACCCATCAGGACCTCGAAGACGGCCTTTACGCCTCCGTACCCGACGCCCTTCAGTCTGTCCCCGGCATTAACGTCGTCGTCAGCGGCATGCCCGGCGGCGAGACCTCGCTCTTTAGCCACGGCATGGACAGCAACCAGACGCTGTTGACCATCGACGGTCGTCGCCAGTCCGCGGGCTTGTACAGTTCGATGGACAATCTAGCCAACTTGACGCTCGATAACGTCAATCAAATCGAAATCGTCCGCACGCCGGTCTCCTCCGCCCAGGGCGGCGGCGCCATGGGGGGCGTCGTTAATATCGTCACCCTCACCGGCCAGGGGCTGAGCACTCCCGTAAGTTCCGTCTCGGAGGAAATGGGATCGTTCAATACCTTCAAGGAGAATGCGCAATCGCGCGGAGCGGTGGGGAATTTCGACTATGCCGTCTCGGCCTCCCGCCAAGATTCCATCTATCCGTCCCTCAGCCCCGGCTTCCCCGACCAGGCCGATCAGTACCGCAACACAGCCTACCGCGGCAACTTCGGTTACCAGATCACGCCCGACATCTACCTCGATCTCCACACCGCCTACAACAATGCCTACACCAGCTTGACGGGCTCCTACGCCTTTCCCGATCCGACCGCGAATTTACTGATCGAAGACTGGAATCTTTCCCCCGGGATCACCGCCAAAGTCACCGACTTTTACACCATCAAGGCTTACTATACCCACGATCAATTCCGTGAGGCCTATGTCGACCCCTACAATTACGGCATGGCCATCGCCTACGACTACTCTCCGCAGGGCGACATTACGCGCACCCAGATCAACACCGATTCCGTCGACTGGCTGAACGATTTCCAGATCGCCCACAACTGGAGCATCACCGCCGGAATCCAAGGCGACAACCGCGATTTCTACATCTACGACAACGGGCTCGGCTACGACACCGCCGACGGCCACAACAACAACATTGGCGGTTACATCTCCAGCCAGTGGCAGCCCTTGCCGGGACTCAATATCCTCAATTCCGGCCGTTACGATGCCTACTCCCAGTTTGGGGGCGCTTTCACCTGGCGGCAGGCTGTCGCTTATACCATCGCCCCCACGCAAACCAACGTGCACGCTTCCGTTTCGAGGGCCTTCACGCCGCCGCCGCTGCAAGATCTCTATCTTTCCTATCCCGCCTTCGGCTACTACGCCAATCCCAATCTCATGCCCGAAACCGATCTCGGCTGGGAGGCGGGCGTCGAACAACCGCTATGGGATGACCGGGTCAAACCCAGCGTCACCTACTTCCATAACGACATCAAAAATGACATCGGCAATGTCTCCCTTGGGGGCGGCAATGTCATGTTGGAGAACATCAATCAGGCAACCACCGATGGCGTGGAAGTTGGGCTGGCTGTCAAGCCCTGCTCCACCGTAACGGCAAAGATTGATTACACCTACCTCAACGCCGTCAATGACGCCACCCAGCAGCAATTGATCCGCCGCCCACACGACACCTTCCAGTTCACCACAACATGGCAGCCCATCAACCAACTCACGCTCTACCTAGGCGGCAACTGGGTCCTGGGACGACAGGATGACGATGCTTTCACCGGCCTTCAGGTAGGGGCAGCCGACTACTTTATCCTCCGGGGCGGCGCCACCTACCGCATCAACGACACTGTCTCCATCTGGGTTCGCGGCGAAAACCTCACCGACGATAATTACCAGCCGGTTCTGGGTTATTACGCGCCGAGCATCGCCGGCTACGGCGGCATCAAAATCTCGTTTTAATCCTCCGGGGTGAACGGTAGTCGTCGACGATTGGGCGACTGCATCCAATTGGGGTGGGCAAAACAGCTTGTTGTCCGGGCTACCTCTCGGCTGTATTCAATTGCGAAAACCGAGGAGACGGAGTCCGTTGAGGCAGACGAGGACGGTGCTGCCTTCGTGGCCGACGACACCGAGGGGCAACGACAGGTTGAGGCCGAGCGCGGAGATGATGAGGACGACGATGACGCCGAGGGCAAAGCTCAAATTCTGGTAAACGACGGTGCGGGCGCGGCGGCTGAGCGCGAGGGTGAAGGGGATGCCATCAAGCGCGTCGCTCATCAGAACCACGTCGGCGGTTTCCATGGCGACGTCGGTGCCGGCCGCGCCCATGGCGATGCCGACATCGGCGGTGGCGAGCGCGGGGGCGTCGTTGACGCCGTCGCCGACCATGGCGGTCTTGCCGACTTCCTTCAGCTTCGAAATCACGCGCACCTTGTCCTGCGGGAGGAGATCGGCGTGGACTTCATCGACACCGCACGCCTTGCCGACGGCGGCGGCGACGCGCTTGCCGTCGCCGGTAAGCATGGCAACGCGTTTGACGCCGAGTTCGCGCAACCGGGCGATCATGACGGGGGCTTCGGGCCGAATTTTGTCGGCGACGGCGATGAAGCCGAGGTAATGAACGGTGGCGGCCTTGTCCTCGCCCTTGATTTCGCCGACGAGCATGCCGGTCTTGCCTGCGTCGTGCATGGCGTTCATCTGTTCCTCAAGCATGGTACGCTCGGGCGATTCGTAGCCGTCGAAGTATTTGAGATTGCCGACGGCGATGCGGCGTCCGCAGACGTCGGCGCTGACGCCGTGACCGGCGACGGACTGAAATTTCGTGCATCGCTCAATCGGCATCCGGCGCCGCTTCGCCTCGGCAACAATGGCGCGGGCGACGGGGTGCTCGCTGCGGGCCTCGACGGCGGCGGCAAGCCAGAGGAGTTCCTCGCGGAAACAGGCGGTGTCCGATTCGCTGTGCTGCGGGTGGACGATGACCTGGATGTCGGTGACGACGGGCCGGCCCTCGGTGAGGGTGCCGGTTTTGTCGAAGGCGACAACTTCGATGGTAGCCGCCTTCTCGAGATAAACGCCGCCCTTGAAGAGGACGCCGCGCCGAGCCGCCGCCGCGATGGCGGATAGAATCGACGCGGGCGTGCTGATGACGAGCGCGCAGG
The DNA here is from genome assembly GCA_021272315.1 of Methylacidiphilales bacterium. GTDB lineage: Bacteria > Verrucomicrobiota > Verrucomicrobiia > Methylacidiphilales > UBA1321 > JABDGH01. The sequence continues at coordinate 28,346 of JAJSLI010000143.1, forward strand.
GTGAAGCGACGACCATGACCGTCATCGCACGGTAGAAACTCGACTGAAACGGCTCGTGGAGCAGGTAGATCGGGACAGCGATGAGCGAGACGGTGAAGAGAATCACGCCGAGGGCGTACCATTGTTCTCCTTTTTCGAGGAAACGTTGCGTGGCCGCTTTCTGCCCCTGCGCCTTTTCAACCAATTCGATAAGCTTGGCCAGGGTCGATTCGGTGGCGAGTTTGGTCACGCGCATTTCGAGTCCGCCCTGCTCGTTGAGCGTCCCGGCAAAGAGCGGGTCGCCCGGTTTTTTTTCGACGGGAAGCGATTCGCCGGTGATGGAAGCCTGGTTGACGCTGCTGGTTCCCTCCATGACGACGCCGTCGACCGGGATGCTTTCACCGGGACGCACGACGACGATGTCACCGACGAGCAGTTCCTCGATGCGCACGAGCTTTGTCTCGGCATCCCGTTTGCAGAGCGCGGTCTCCGGCCGCAATTTCATCAGCGCCGAGATGGCGGAGCGGCTGCGCTCAATGGCCATTTCCTGGAGTGTATTCGAGAGGGAGAAAAGAAAGAGGAGCATCGCGCCCTCAAACGCGTGGTTGACATAGGCTGCTCCGAGCGCGGCGAGGACCATGAGCAGGTCGACGTCAACCGTGCCGCCGAGGAGGGAGCGGACGCCCTTGATCGTCCCGCGCCAACCGCCCGCGAGATAGGCGACGAGGAAGAACCAGGGTGCAAGTCCGGCCGGGAGACCGAGATGCCGAACGAAGCCGCCAAGCATCATGAAAACAAACGTGGCGATGACGCAGAGCAATTCGGGATCGGCCCAGTTGATGCCGGAGAGGAGACTGGGCGGAGGCACAGGCCGGCGCGACGGTGGGGTCTCGCGCAAAATGGCGTCGGCCTCGACGGTCTGGGCCGGGTTGGCAACCAGCGGCTCAGTCAGCGATACGGGCAGGGCTGGCTCTTCGCTCATAACACCATGTTAATCGGGCTGGGGACTCGGGCACAAATGATAATCGCGGTATTTAGTGCACACTTGCCGGAACGGTGTTATGGCGCAAGCTTTGAGGGATGAAATCATTCCGCCTTGTCCTTCTAATCCTGGCCGGTTGTTGTTTCCTCCGCTCCGAGCCGGCTTTTGCCCAGAGCGCTGCGCCAGCCTACGTGTACCCAAAACAATTCAGTGCCGATGAGGTCATGACGACCAAGGATGGGGGGACGATGACGATGAAAACCTACATGGACAACGGGAAGGTCCGCAACGAGGTCAATACGAATGGAATGCAGATCGTCTCGATTGTTCGCCCCGACCAGCAGAAGATGTATCAGGTGATGGTGGCCCAGAAGATGGTGATGGTTGTGCCCCTGGATCCGGTAAAAATCAAAAGAATGACGCCTCCCGGCTCGGATGGCGACGGGAAATTTGAAACAGTCGGCCCCGACACCGTCGACGGCGTTGCGGCCACCAAGTACAAAATGACGAGCCGCGACGGCAAGGTGATTTTTCTCTGGGTCGGTGTGACCAGCCAGTTCCCGATCAAGCTCACTTCCGATGACGGTTCTTTCACCCTTGCTTGGAAAAATTTTCAAGCCGGCCCGCAAGATGCCGCGCTTTTTGAGCCGCCCTCCGACTACCAGGTAATAAACATGCCGACAGCACCAGGCGCGCCTCCTCCGGGAAACGGGCAATAACCAAGGCCAGTTCATGAAACTGTCCCGGATTGTCTTCTGTCTGGTGGGATGGCTGGGGGTTTGCCTTGCGCCGATGCGGGCCCAGGACACGTGGATGCCCTATGTCTTCGGCAAACAGTATAGCGCCACGGAGATGATTTCGACCGATGGAGGTACGCCGATCGAGAGCCGGATTTATGTGGACGATGGAAATATCCGGATGGAGGAGCAATCCGCTGCCGGAGAGGTGGTCGCCATCATCCGGCCCGACCTGCAGACGATCTATTGGGCCATCGTGACCCGCAAGCAGTTGCTCATTCTGCCCTTTGACTCCGAACGAATCAAAAAGGAGGTACCGCCGGAGTCGGCGCTTCCGGGTCAATCGGAACCGCTCGGACCCGAAACGATCTTGGGAATCGTCTGCAAGAAATACCGTCTGACCAACGCGAGCGGCCGGACATTCCTGCTCTGGACCGACGCGCAGCAGAACACACCGGTGAAAATTTCGTCGAAAGATGGTGCCTATGTGCTGGTCTGGAAAAATTACCGGATTGGACCCCAAGCTGCCGGATTATTTGTGCCACCCAATGATTTTCGAGATGTGGAAATACCGCTGCTGCCGAGGTTGCCCGCCCCGACCAGCATCCCACCGAAGGGGCTTGGCCAGTAGCGGGGCGCTTGTCCAGACCGGGGAATGGCCTATACTGGAATTTATGTCCTTTTCGGAACATTTTCGCAATCCGGAGTTGCTGGAAAGCCGCGTGTTGCAACGTTTCGCCGCATTGTTGCGGCCGAAAACAGGCGCGGAACTGGAGGCGATGGCCAGCGACGCGGAGCGGCTGACTCGGCAGTTTTTCGGGCGGACGATGCGGCTGTTCGCGCCGCTCTATCTCTCCAACGAATGCGTGAACAGCTGCAAGTATTGCGGTTTTTCCCGGGACAACCCAATTCTGCGGGTGACGTTGACGCTGGACCAGGTGGAAGTGGAGGCGCGGCACCTCGCGGCACAAGGGTTCCGCAACGTGCTTCTGGTGGCAGGTGAGCATCCGAAATTTGTCGCGCCCGATTATCTTGCGCAATGCGTGGCGCGGCTGCGTGAATTCATCCCGGCGCTCTCGCTGGAGGTGGGGCCGATGGAAACGACCGATTACCTGCCCGCGGTGCGCGCGGGTGCGGAGGGGTTGGTCGTTTACCAGGAAACGTACGACCGGAAGACCTACGCGGAGCTGCACACGGCGGGGCCAAAGAAGGACTTCGACTGGCGGCTCGACTGTCCGGAGCGGGCCTACGCGGCGGGCTTCCGGAGGTTGGGCATCGGAGCACTATTCGGCCTGGCGCCGTGGGAGGATGAGGCGATGCGGATGGCGGCGCATGTTGATTACCTGTTGCGGCACTGCTGGAAATCGTCGCTGACGGTTTCGTTGCCGCGCCTACGCCCGGCGGCGGGCGCGTTCCAGCCGCGGTATGAGTTCGGCGACCGCGCCATGGTGCAGGTGATCCTGGCGTTGCGGCTTTGCTTTCCGCAGGTCGGCATGGTGCTTTCGACCCGGGAATCACCGGCCTTGCGCGACCGGTTGATGCGCCTGGGCGTGACGATGATGAGCGCGGGCTCGCATACGGAGCCAGGCGGTTACACCGGCGCGGGCGCGGAATCGGCGCACCAGACGCGGCGGGGCAAGGCGTTGCCGGTGATTGCTTCGGAGGGTGAGCACCAGGGCGCGACGGAGCAGTTTGCCATCGCCGACGAGAGGTCGTCGGCGGAGGTGTCGGCGAAGTTGCGGGAGATGGGAATCGAGCCGGTCTGGAAGGACTGGGACGCGGCGCTCGCGCCGGTCGCAGCGGACTGAATTTCCTCCGTTCCCCAATTTGGGAACGGGGAGGAAGGCTAATCGCCGTATTTCTGGAGGGGCTTGGGGACCCACCAGGTGGTGATGTCGAAGCAGGGGCGCGGCGCGAAGATTTTCACGTTCTGAAAGCGATTGGAGATAAGCAGGATGCTGCGGGGGTTGAAGAGAAAGCAGACCGGGTAGTCGTCGTGGATGATGCGGTGAAGTTGGCGATAGAGAACGTTGCGTTTGTCGTCGTTGTATTCGAGCCGGCCCGCTTCGATGAGTTTGTCGGCTGCGGGATTCTTATAACCGATAAAGTTGGAGCTTTTTTTGAGGTCGGCCTGGGAGCTGTGCCAGAGCTGATAGGGGTCGCTGTTGATGTCGAGGGACCAGCCCATCATGGTGGCGTCGAATTTCCAGTCGTCGGTGCGTTCAATGAGCTGGTCGAATTCGAGTCCGGAGAGTTTCATATCGATACCGGCTTGACGGAAGGCCTCCTGGATGAGCTCGGCGATTTTCTGAGTGTTGGCATTGGCACCTGGATAGAGGAGGTTGAAGCTGAAGGGCTGACCGTCCTTATAAAGAAGGCCGTCGCCGTGATCGTTTTTCCAGCCGGCCTGATTGAGGAGCTGGAGAGCAAGAGCCGGATCGTTGGGGGTGGGAAGGATGTCGTGGTCGTAGCTTGGGGCGGAGGGGAGATCGTAGCCGGAAGTCTCGTTGGCGTATTTGCCGAGAAAAATCTTTTTGAGGATTTCGTCTCGTGGGATCAGGAGGTCAAGGGCGTGGCGGACGCGAACGTCGGAGAAGAGGGGCAGGCGGAGATTGAAACCGAAGTAGGAAAAGGCCGGGTAATCGTAAACGATTTCCTGCAGACGAGCAGCGGAACGCGTTCCGGCGAGCTCCCGTTCCCATTGGATGGGGGCCATGCCGTCGACAACGTCAATTTCGCCCTTTTTAATCAACTGGGCTGCGACATAAGGTTCCTGGATAATTTCGTAGACGAGGCGTTTGGGGTAGCTGGGGCGGGTGGTGTCCCAGTAATCGTCATTGCGCTCCAGGACGATCTGGGAACCGGTGTCCCAGCGGACGAATTTGTAGGGGCCTGTGCCGATGGGGTGGCGGGCGAAGGGGTGTTTGTTGAAGTCGGGCTCCCCTTGCTCCAAGACGTGCTTTGGGATGATGGACATGTAGGTGCCCAGGACTTCGAGGGTCTTGAAGTAGCGCTCAGTGGCGGTGAAGCGGATGGTGTAAGGATCGATGATATCGCAGGACTTGATGGTGGTGAAGTAGCCGCGCAGGGGGGCGCAGTCAACCTTCGGATCCTGGATTTTGTCGTAGGTGTACTTCACGTCGTCGGCGGTGAAGGGCTCGCCGTCGTGCCATTTGACGCCGTGGCGGAGATGAAACGTGTAAGTGAGCTGGTCGGGGGAGATTTCCCATGAGACGGCGAGGCAGGGTTCAAGCTTGAGGGTGTAGTTGTCCATTCGCAGAAGACCTTCGCAAATGAGGTTGTTGCGGAGGTCAGCGCCGTTGGTGTCCTCACCCGTGATCGGGTTGAGGCTGTCAACGTCGGCGTTGATGCGCTGGACGACCCAGTCGCCCTGCACGGGCGGTCCGGCAGCTACCGGGGGTGGCTGGCCGGTGGCAATCGGGGCCGTGGCGTCGTGGCGGGAACAGGCGGAGAGAACAAGGAAAAGACAGGCAGCCAAGGGCCAACGGACGGAGTGAAGCATGCGGAATGAAATTGAGCCGAAAGGGTGGATAAGTCCACACGGTTCAGGCCGGAAAGAGTCGTGAAGATGGCTAATTATTAAGATGGAACGACTTCCAACTCTCTAGCATTTTTTAAACCAGAGATGGTGAGAAATAGTTGGTCATGTCGGCGCAACTACGAATATATCATATTGATTATAAGCAACTAAAGCCTACTTTATTGAAGCGTTTCGAATGGAAGATTAGGTTAATTTTTTATCATGCAGACCGGATTTGACAGTGCGACGGGCAGACCCGAAGCTTAGGCATGATTTTCACGCAGGAACGGCTGAACAACGGGACGCAACTCGCGGTGGCGGAGATGCCGCACGTGGAGAGCGTGTCCCTCGGTTTCTGGCTTGGGGTTGGGGGTCGGCATGAGTCTTTGCGGCTGAACGGGATTTCCCATTTTTTGGAGCATATGTTTTTCAAAGGGACGACGCGGCGCACGGCAAAGGAAATTTCCGAAGCGGTGGAAGGCGTGGGTGGCTACCTGAACGCTTTCACGGCGGAGGAGATGACCTGTTACTACGCCCGGGCGAGCGCGACCCATCTTCATTCCGTCGCGGAGGTGATGAGCGATATGCTGTTGCGGGCGACATTTCCGGCGGTTGAGATTGAGCGGGAACGCGGCGTCATCCAGGAAGAGATCCGGATGTACGAGGACCAGCCGGCGCAGCTGGCGCAGGACGCGGCCACCGCGTTGCTCTGGCCGGGCAACGCCCTCGGGCGCCCGCTGGCGGGAACGAGCGGGAACGTCCAAAGAATGACCCGGCGTGATTTGGTGAATTACCGGCGCAAGTTTTATCACTCAGGCAACCTGTGCATCACTGCCGCGGGCAAGACAGACCTTGCCGAGGTGAAGGAATTGCTGCGTCCGCTCTTGCGGCAGTTTCCGAACGGAAACCGCGCGTCCTTTGTACCCGTGGCGCGGCGGCAATCGGCGGCGCGGTTCAAGGTGATCCGCAAGCCGGTGGAACAGACGCAATTTGTGATCGGTCTGCGGGGCGTGTCGCGGCACGATCCTCGGCGCGTCGCGTTCCGGCTGATGAGCGTGATGCTCGGCGAAAACATGAGCTCGCGGCTCTTCCAGAGCGTGCGGGAAAAACACGGACTGGCCTATTCGATCGGGACGAGCGCGAATTATTACGACGAGACGGGCAGCCTTTTCATCAGCGCGGGCGTCGAAAATTCGAAGACGGCGCAGGCCCTGCGGCTCGCGCTGCAAACGGTGGCGCAACTGGCCCGCCGCGCCCCGGGCCAACGGGAATTGCGCCGGGCCAAGGAATACACCTGCGGGCAGATCCACCTCAGCTTGGAAAGCACGGACAACCAGATGATGTGGCTGGGCGAAAACCTGCTCGGGCACAACCGGGTCATCAATCCGGAGAAGCTGATCCGGCAGATCGAGGCAATGACGGCGGAAGAGGTGCAGGATGCGGCGGCGCTGCTCGTGCATGACGAGCGGCTCAATGTCGCCGTGGTGAGCCCGACGGCGGAGCTGGCCGAGATCGAAGCCGCGGCGAAGTTTGAGTAAAGTGGCTTTGACTGACTTGGCAGAAGCAGCTTTATATTTTCCCGAATTTCAATTCATACGCTTTTCGAACGTGCGGCAGAATTGAATTCATATCTTCTTGGGAATAAATCTTTGCGCGACTGTACGATGGTCCTCTTCCTTTACCAAGTATCTTGGGGTGATTGGTGTGGCTATTGGGTTCTCCAAAAAAGCTGACCGCAATCCCACTTCGTCTGGTCATCACGTATTCAATGTAGACAAAATTTGGTTCGAAGCCGACGCCGCGCTTGTCCTTAAATGCGCGAACTCCGGGCAATCGCAATGCTTCGTCAACAAATTGCTGAGCGAATCGAACCGACAAAAGAGGAAAGCCAACAAGCTCGGTCGCTACGTTGAATCCAGTTTTTGCATCGTGTGCTTCTGTCTTGGAATTTATTTTTGGTGAAGGGTTTGACTCACGAGGAATTTTCGAAAGATTTTCTGCAGGACCGGTATTAAGGAAGTAATCACTTAGGACGCCACTGCAGAGACTGGCTACATCAATCTCCTGTTCTTGGGCTTCTTCAGATGCACTCTCGAAAACCTTATCTGGTAATGTAACAGTTAGTATTTTCATATTAACAGTCTGCCACAGAATGCTACATAATCAAGACTGGAATCCCCGAATAATGTGTAAGTATCTATACATAAGGGACATTTCTTGGTAAAAATCTGCGTGAAGCGTATCTTATGTGGTTAAAATCATCTTTTGTTTCTCTCAATTCCTGGAACCAGCCCGGCGCGATTTTGCAGGCGGCGGACGCAGAGGAGATGGTCGAAGGCGGGCCGGAAGAATGGGGGAAGCTGCGGGAGTTTCTAACGCGCAAGCAAAAGACGGGGCGGGATGCGGAGCATCCGCAAAGCGCGGCGGTGGGGTATGTCACCTATGAAGGGGCGTTCCGATTCGGCTGGTTTCCGGAGATTTCAGTCCTGGCGGAAAATGGACAGAGTACGCTGTGGAACGAGAGGCGCGTAAAGGCGGAGAAGACGGACGAAATTTTATCGGCGGGCTGGCGGGCAAATCAGTCGCGGGAGGAGTTCGAGGCGCGGGTGGCGCGGGCGCAGGAGTACATCGCGGCGGGCGATATTTATCAGGCGAATTTGGCGCAGAAGTTCACGACGCAATTCGGAGGGAATCCGTACCGGTTGTTCGAGCATTTGCTGGCGCGGAGTCCGGCGCCGGGTGGCGCGTTTCTCGATTTCGGGGACGTGCGGGTGTTGTCGGCATCGCCGGAGTTGTTTTTGCGGATTCGCGGGCGGCATATCACAACGCGTCCGATCAAGGGGACGCGTCCGCGCAGCCGGGACCCGATCCGCGACGAGCAGTTGGCGTTCGAGTTGCTGACCGATCCGAAGGAACTCGCGGAGTTGGTGATGATCACCGACCTTGAGCGCAACGACCTCGGGCGAATTTGCGAATACGGAAGCGTCGCGGTGACGCAACTGGTGCAACTGGAGCGTTTCGCGCAGGTGTTTCACCTGGTCTCGACGGTGGAGGGGCTGCTGCGGCCGGAGGTCGACGCGCTGGAGGCAGTGCGGCTGTGCATCCCCGGCGGGTCGATCAGCGGGGCGCCGAAGAAGCGGGCGTGCGAGATCATCCGCGAATTGGAACCGTGTCCGCGCGGGATTTACACGGGGCTGATCGGCTACTTCGACGCGAGCGGGGACGTCGCGTTCAGCCTGGCGATCCGGACGATGGTGCTGGAGGGGGAAACGCTCCATTTTTCGGTGGGGAGCGGAATCACAGCGGGGTCGGAGCCAGCGCGCGAATATGAGGAGACGCTGCACAAGGCGTCGGGGATGCAGTTGGCGGTGCAGGCGTATGAAGAGGCGATGAGGGAGAGGGTGGTGTCATAAGTTATCGTTGGCTTTGCTTCCAACCCGCCGTGCCCAAGCCCCGTATAGGCCATCCTAGAGCGATTGCGGGTTCAGTAATTGGGGAGAGCCTACGACTGGCACTTCTTT
>JAJSLI010000006.1 GCA_021272315.1 Methylacidiphilales bacterium
CCACCGTCGACTCCAGCGCCGGCGCTTCCGTCGAGATGGCCGGAGCCCTCAGCGGGGGCGGCGGCATCAAGTTCCTCGGCACCGGCACCAACACCGCCTTTACCTTCGGCAGCGCCAACAGTTACACCGGCAGCACAGTCATCGAGGACGGCACGCTCACGGCCAATCTCAGCCAGATCGGCTCGTCCACCCTGATCAACATCTTCAATTCCAGTTCCGTTCTCGATTATCAGACCGTCGGCGGAGGCACGGACAAGCTCAGTTCCGTCCTCACCGGCTCCGGCACCTTCAACGTCAGCTTCACTGACGCCGGCGACACCCTCGAACTCGCCAACCCCGCTGCCAACAGCTTCACCGGCACCATCAACCTCGCCTACAACAACAGTAACCCGGGCACCCTCCAGATTTTCAACGGCTCCTTTAACGCCATCACCGATAACGGGACCGGCAGCAGCGTCACCATAGGCGATGACTCCAACGTCGCCACCAGCGGCACCGTCACCTTCACGACCAATGAGACATATACTGGCCTCACGACGGTCGGTTCCGGAACCGACTCCTTTACCCTTAATGCCCTCGGCCTCGCCGGTGCCGCTACCATTAACGCCAATTCGTCCCTCTACGCCAACAACATAGCTGAAAATGTCACCAACAGCGGGACCCTGGGTGTCGCAGGCGCCGTTGGGTCAACGCTCACCATCGGCGGCGCCCTAACTTCCACCACCGGGACCGTTATCTTCCGCACGCACGGCACCACCTCCGATTTTTATAGTGTCACCGGCGCGACCGATACCTTGGGCTCCATCCCGGTAATCTCCGGCTACGGCAGCACCCCGGTGGGCGGGACCGTGGTTTTAGACTCCACCGGCGCCCTGACCGCCTCAAATTCTTACACAGTCTCCAACCTGCTTTTCAGCGCCACCCTCGCGGAAAGCAGCAACGATCACGAACTCCTGCTCACCACCGTCCAGAAAGGCGCCGCCAACTTCGCGCAAACTCCCAACCAGGTTGCCGTCGCCAATGCCATCGATACCGACCTGATCATGGGTACCCTTCCCGGCGGCATCGGCGCCGCCTTTGGCAGCCCCACCCTGACCGCCGGCGAGATTCCCGTTATCCTCGACGAGCTTTCGCCCGAAGTCCTCCAATATTCCCGCGACATCGCCTTTGAAAACTCGACGTTCCTCGCCCAGCAGGTCAACGGCGTCCTGGCCAACGTGCGCTCCGGTTACGCCAGACTCGACATGAGCGGCCTCAGCGTCGTCTCCAGCGGCTTTAACAGCGGCCTCGGACAGTCCCTCAATTCCCTCCTGGCCTACAATCCTCCCTCGTTCGACCAGCCCGCCCCCAACGGCGTCAACTACTACCCCCAGCCGGGCGGCTACACTCCCTCGATCTCAACCTCCTCGTCCTCGTCTTCTTCCGAGTCCAGCCCCTCCTCGAACTCCCGCAGCATTTCAGACAGCCCCAACCCCGACACCACGGTTCCCCCCACGACCCTGAGCCATTCGGAGCCCAATTTCAACGGCCCGGTCATGAGCGAATTCATCCTCGGCAACGTCGTCCTGGCCAACATGAACCAGGACCAGAGCGCGCCCAACGCCGCGCCCGACAAGGCGAGTTACACCGCCAGCAACGCCACCGCCGGCATCAGCTTCCGCATGACCAACAATCTCGCAGCAGGAGTCCTCTTCAATTACGCGCACACCGACGCCAAGACCGATTCCAACGGCAGCAAAACCGAGGTCAACAGCTACTCCCCCGGTGTCTATGCCACATGGTTCGACAAGGGCTTCTACGTCAACGGCCTCTTCTCCTACGGCTATAATACCTACTCCAACACCCGCGTCATTCCCTTCCTCGCCTCCACCGCCAGCAGTTCCCCCACCGGGGAGCAATATGTCGGCAACCTCGACCTCGGCTACGATTTCCAGCCCAAGAATCACCACGAATGGGTCCTCGGGCCCACCGCCGGGCTCACCTACACCCATCTTGACATCGACTCCTTCACCGAAAGCGGCGCCGGCCCCGCCGATCTCTCCGTCAACAGCCAGAACCTCGACAGCCTCCGCAGCCAGCTCGGCGCCCACGTCGTTTATCAGGCGCGCGCCGGCAGCCTTCTCTTCCAGCCCAATTTCATCGCCTTGTGGCAGCACGAGTATCTCAACAATCCCGGTATCACCAGCCAGCTCAACATTCCCGGCACGAGCCCCTTCACCATTCAGACTGCCAACTCCGGCAACGACAGCGCGCTGCTCGGCGCCGGCCTCACCGTCACCCTCGACAATTCGATGGTCTTTTACGTGAATTATCTCGCCGACGTCGGCTCGTCGGACTTCTGGGCCCAAAGCATCGTCGGCGGTTTCAAGGCGAGTTTCTAAATGTAGCGGCGGTCTGTGGGCTATCAAAAAACAAAGATTTCGCACGGAGGACCGAAGAGTTCACGGAGGAAAAACCTTTTCGGTCCTCTTCCGTCCTCCGTGCGAAACCTTCAGTAAAACAATCGTTAATCAGCGACGGTTCCTTCGGCTTCCCCCTTCGGCAAGCTCAGGGCTCGGCTTGGGGCCTCGGCTGCAAACGGAACGGGCGCCGACCGCCGCTACATTGGCCTCAAATGCTCTGGTGCGGTTCTTCGCTCCACCACTTGGACAACCGCGACGTCGCCACGCCCGGAAGGGCCAGCCCCGACTCCTCATAGTGCGGCGTGTCGTTGAACAGCATCAGCCGCGCCCGCACCGGGTCCTTGAAATCGACGCCATTCAGCGCCTCGGTTTATTCAAAGTCCTCGATTCGCCATTCCTCGCGCCATTGCATTTTCAGCGTTTCGCCTTCCACCGTAAGGGGAAGCCAGACATACGTGGCCGTTGAATTGTTCTCGGCATTCCAACGATCGGCCACCGCGAAGATCAGGTTTTTCTTGTGCGGGTGGATGAAAACGGAAGAAACCTGCGAATCGAACGTGGTTTTTCTCGTGTCGCCGATACAAGGATCGCCCATGGATTTCCAGGGCCCATGTACCAGTTCGGAGACGGCATAGTCCGCCTGATTGGGACCATACCCCGTGGTGCCCGAGGTAATCATGTAATACCGGCTCCCTCGTTTAAAGAAGGCGGGCGCCTCGCGGGTTTGCGGCGGGCCGGGAAAGGGGAAATGACTCGAGTAATAGCCGGTGACGCCGAGATAGTCGTCGGTCAGGTCGGCGATGACGAGTTCGGTGTGCACCCGCTCGAAAATGAAATAAGCCTTGCCGTCGCTTGCTTCTTTGTAGAAATCAAAGTCGCCTGTATTCATGCCCAGCGGATGGAAAGTCTTGATGAACGTGTAAGGGCCCGTGAATTTATCGGCCACGGCCACGCCCATGGACTGAATATTCCACTCATTCGGAGCCTCCGCAGTTCCGGCGAACTTCATCCACATCACGTACTTTTTGGTCCTCGCATTGAAAAGAATATGGGGCCGGTCCATGATCCGCGATGGGTGGAGCGGATGGGAAACATCGTTTCCCACCGGGGCGAGGAGAATCCCTTCATCTTTCCAGGTATATAGGTCCGGGGAGGAATAGGCGCGCACGCCATAATGCCAGAACTTCGAGCCCGGCACGGTCTTTTCCTTGTTTTCCCCGTAAAAATAAAACGTTCCATTCTCATAAAAAAGACTGCCGCCGTGGGCCTGAATGGGATGGCCGGCGGTGTCGAGCCAAGGTTTTCCGGAACAAATTGCAGGCGTGGTCACTCGCGTCTCCTTGGCTAAAATTGTGAAAAAACTGCACGGATAGTCCAAGACAAACGAGGACCATTGTCAATCGCCACGCCCGGAAAGCTTTTCGGCTTCCTCAATTCCTCCCGCCAAATCTTCCCCTTGGAATATGCAATTGCTACGAAGAAAAATTCATATGCTCTGGTGCGGTTCTTCGCTCCACCACTTGGACAACCGCGACGTCGCCACGCCCGGAAGGGCCAGCCCCGACTCCTCATAGTGCGACGTGTCGTTGAACAGCATCAACCGCGCCCGCACCGGGTCCTTGAAATCAACGACATTCAACGCCGCCGGGCTCTGGTCCAAGTTGTCCCGGTACCGCCGCGGATCGAAGCCAAAAAGCGAGCTCAGCAGCAGCCGGATCGTCGCCTTGTGCGACACCACGACCACATTCTGCCCCGGATGCACCCGCACCAGCTCAATCAACGTCGGCAGCGCGCGCGCCGTCACCGCCAGCCCGCTCTCGCCCCCGGCCGGAGCAAAAGTGTAGGGGTCCCTGTCCCATTCCGATGCCTCTTCGGGAAACCGTTCCTCGACCTCCTTGCGCGTCAACTGTTCCCAGTGTCCGTGCGAAATTTCCTTGAGCCCCTCCCGCTGCTGCACCTCGAGCCCGTGGGGTTCTGCCAAAATCCGCGCCGTTTCCACCGTGCGGCTCATCGTCGAGGCGTAAACCGCCGCGATCTGCGCATTCTGTAACCGCAATGAAAGCCTCCGCGCCTGCCGCCGGCCCTCGTCCGACAACGGCACGTCCGTTGCGCCCGCAAAACGGTCCTCCGCGGTCAAAATTGTCGCGCCATGCCGGACTAAAAAAATGCGCGTCTGCATTTGAGCCATCCCCCTTCTTTAGATCGTGTTTGCAAATAGGGCAAGCCGGTGCCGCAGTCCTGACGGGCGGCAGCTCCTCAATGCCCCTGCTGCGATCCGTTCCCGCCATGATATCCGCTGCCGCCGGAATTTCCGCCTGATCCTCCGCCGTGGTAATTGCCTCCGGAGCCGCCGCCATTCCCACCATTATTATTATAACCACCGCCTCCGCCATTGTTATAACCTCCACCCCCACCGCCGCCATAGCCGCCGGACTGCTGGGTCGAGCCCCCACTCGATGCGGTGGAAGTATAATGCGCCGGTGCATACCCCGGCGGAGTTGAAGACGGCGACGAACGGTACCCGTTTCCCGATGGGGTTGCGGAATAATTCGGGGACGTATAAGCCGGCGGCGCCGGATAATAAACCTGTCCCTGCGGATAAACAACCGGAGCGCCCGGACCGTCCCGCAACCCCCCGGCATTCGATTGCCGCGAAACCACGGAGGGCTCCCCATTCACCGCCGTTCCCGTGCCCGGCAGCGTCCGAAGGGAAGTCAGCGGTCCATTGAAAAGCGGCTGAACGGCCGTGTGCGACGTCAAGACCTTCGCCCCGGCGGGCGGCTGCGATTGCGCCTCATTCGCCTGCCGCACCTGCTCCTGCGTCGGCAGCGGCGGTGAAAGCCGCCCGTTCACCGCCAGCGGTTGCGTCACATCCGTCCCGCGGTTGATCGTCGCGTGCCCGATCGTCCCCGCCACACGGCCCGGGCGCGATGTCGTCCGCGTCCCGGGGTCCACTTCCGGCGCAAACAGGGCCAGCGAATGATCCGACACCACGCCGCCGCCCGGCCGGCTCGACGCCGTCAGGCTTACCCTCTCCACCGGCGTCTCCGCCACCGCGTCCACCTGCGCCAGGGGCGGGCCTCCCGCCGTGACCTGGCCGAACGCCGACCCGCCCGGCGACCCGTTGCGCGCGACGTTGATATTGGTCACGTTCTTCGTGCTGTTGATGATCGCGAAATTTTCCGGCCGGGGCGCGTAGTAGCCGTGATAATTCCGGTAACCGAGACACGTCACTGGCAAAAAACAATAGCAACCGGGCCCGATCCCGAAGAAGAAATCGCAATCCCCGCCGATGTGAAAGCCCAGCGAGAAATCGGCCTCCCCGTCGAAATAATCGATCCCGTAAAAACTGTCCGGCGGCAGCGGCGCCCAGCCGCAATAGCCGTTTCCGTACCGCCAGCTCACCCAGGCCGGGGCCCACGTGTAGCCGGGCACCCAGCACCAGCCGCGGCCCCTGAGATTGACCCACCGCCCGTAATGATAGGTCGCCCAACCCCACGGCTCATTCGACGCCCATGTCCAACCGTAGTTCGAATAGACCCAATCCCCGTCCGTGTAGGGCGCCCAGTCGGGATCGTTCACGTCCGGCTGCCAGACATAGCCGTAATCGCTGCTTTGGACCCACGTTCCCTGGCTCGACAGCTCATCGTAAAACGTCTGGAACGAGGCGTCCTCCTGGCCCGGCGCCGGAGCTTGCGACTGACCCGGCGCCTCGTACGGCGTCGGTTGCTCCGGTGTCTGATCCTGTGACTGGCTCGGCGGAGGAGGAACCGGACCATACTGCTCATCCTGCGCCGTCAACCGTCCCGGTATGGCCAGGGCACAGGCCATCAGCAGGAAAGAAATTCGCAGGGATAATTTCATCTCATTTTCGGGCGGAGCCTTCGCGCCGCACCGCCTCAACCCCTTGGACGTTTCCCGCCACTAAAAACTTCAACTCCATTTAAGTGTGTTATCCACGGCGCGGGATGTATTGTGCACCCGGACAACAAGCCCCCACGCGGCTGTGTAGGTGGTTCGGTCTTGTATTCACGGATATCCCAATGGACAAAGCACCAGTTACACCTATTTTAACAGTTACGACAGCTTTACAACGACCGGAGACGAAAACTTGAGGGGACTGGCACGCGGGCGGCCTTGAAATCTGCTTTTACTCTGCCATTCTTGGCTCCGTGCCAGTCCCCTTTTCCTCGACCACGTCAGGAAATCCTGATTCCGGGATCATTAAAGCAATGTCTGGAAACGACGTCCCGATGTCTAAGCTCGGTTTCTAATGAGAATGCTTAAGTTCGCGCTTTGCGTTATCGCCCTATTGGGGGTTCTTGGCTCCGAGGTCATGGGGTCACAGCATATCTCCCCGTACCAAGATCAATGGAATAAAATGATGGCGTTGATAAATGCGCTCAATCGTCTATACGCTGAAAACGGATTTCCAACGCGGGCGTTTGCGCCTGTTAATTCCAATCCTTCCCCCATTTTTTATCGCAGAGTGAATAGATGCCAGGCCTGGGCCTTTGGTGACACCAACAGTTTTGGAATCGACTTCAGACAAAATTCTGATGAGGTGTTGGATTTTTTTAATTGGCCTGCGATCAACTCGATAGAAGGGCCCGACGCTCCTTTACACGCCATAAAACCAGTTCCAACTTGGTCTGAGGATCGAGTGGCTAAATTAGCGCAAGCGTGTGCATTCATCTTTTTCCCGGACATGGCGAAGACAGCCAGGGTTGACTTCACCTATTTCTCAACAGATCTGAAATCGGGTTCAGCCTACTATGATGGTCACTGGACAGTAATCCTCAGGCGAATCTCCACGGAAGGATATCCATTTAGATCGGATTTTATTAACGTAGACATAGGCGAGCGCACGGGCCCCCTATCTGCCGTCATGAGGATTCCTTCAAACTTTTCAGAAAGACAATATCATCCGATCAGCAAAGAGGAAGCATCTCTCTCGGCAGCGAAAGGCCTCGATCTGTTTAGAAAATCGCGATTTTCCTCATGGGTACAAGGGCCGTCAACTACCGCGAAAATGGTTGAGCCGCCGAAGCTCGAGGTTGTAAACCCGTATGATACCAATGCCACTTCTCTTGAAGATTATGCCCATTCCCAAGGAGTGAATGCGACGCTGGCCTGGGTTACCGGATATCAACTCGAAACACCGGAACCTGCGGATGTCGGTCCCCGAGGAGCTACGCAAAAGTATACCGTTTACATCTTCGTCGGCGCAGAGGACGGTCGCTTTTTGGGCGCTGATTTCTAATTGGCTCCTTAACAAAACTGCACGGTCAGGCCCCCGTTGCCTTCCCTTGCTGCCACACTTTACCACCTCTTTCCAGCACTGTGGCCGGCGCTCGAAAAAAGAAATAAGGGAGAAATATAAAGGGGTCAGACCTTACTATTGACACAAAGTTAGAGGGCGGATAGGCAGGGACGCAGATGGGAGCTTGGACCCATGTGGCCAACCACTTGCAACACGTATATTCAAAAACCAATAACCAAAACGAACTGAATTTGTGTCAATAGTAAGGTCTGACCCATTTACAGTCGGGATCGTTCACGTCCGGCTGCCAGACATAGCCGTAATCGCTGCTTTGGACCCACGTTCCCTGGCTCGACAGCTCATCGTAAAACGTCTGGAACGAGGCGTCCCCCTGCTGGTCCGGCGTTGGCGCTTGCGGCTGGCCCGGAGCTTCGTACGGCGTCGGCTGGTTCGGCGTCTGGTCCTGTGTCTGATTCGGTGGAGGAGGAACCGGAGCATACTGCTCATCCTGCGCCGGCAACCGTCCCGGCAACGCCAGCGCGCAGGCCATCAGCAGGAAAGAAATTCGTAGGGATAACTTCATCTCATTTTCGGGCGGAGCCCTCGCGCCGCGCCGCCTCAACCCCTTGGACGTTTCCACTCCTTAAAATCTTCATCTTCATATGGGGGAATATCTTCGGACAGCCTCCAAGTAAATGAATGGCCATCCTCAATCGGTCGCATAATCAACCCCGCCAGGGTCGAGTCCATCTGCCCTCGGCTGGGTGTCTTTGAGTCAGGAGCACCTGTAAAGACGCACTCAAAACATGCTGTTCCCTTTTTAAAGTATCATTTACTTGACATAAAGTATGTTATTATATACTTTATGTCAAACAAAGGAGACTTAGCTATGGCCGCACACCAAAAAATTGCATTGTTCAACCTCATCGTCGCAATGGCCGCATTAGTCCTGTTTCTTGCCCTTACCCCCTTGTTTGGATTTTCGGGCGCACAGGCTGCCTTCGCACTGTTTGCACTCATCGGATTTACGCCATTATTCTATCGCAGGCGCAAGGGACAGATCTTTTCGGATGAACGCGATAACCAAATCCGTTTAGCGGCCACGACCCTTTCTTTTGCGGTTGTTTGGCTTATTTTTGTTGGCGGAGTCATGGGGGCCTACTACTACTTGCAACACCTCAACCCCGGGATTGTCGGATTGGAGGTGCTGCCTGACCTGGTGTGGTTCGGATTCGGGGCGCATCTTGTTTCTCATTCTGCGGCCATCCTCACCCTCTATCGCCGGTTGTGAATGAAAACGCCATCTCTCCGCAACCAGATTCGCCGGCTCAGGTTTGAGCACAACGAAATGACCCAACAAATGCTCGCCGAACGGGCCGGGGTGACGCGCCAGACAATCATCGCCATCGAATCGGGAAAATATGCTCCTTCCCTGTTGCTGGCATTCCATATCGCCGAGGCATTTAACAAACCCATCGAACAGGTCTTTCAATACGAATAAAGAATCCTGCCGCATGCAGCAGAGCATTGAGGAGCTGTCTCAGGCCCTGCAAACAGGATAGGGCTCCGCGCGCCGCCACATATTCGGTTCCTACTGCCCCACGTTGGTGAACGGTTTGGTAACACAATGAGAAATCAAGGCGAGATTTGACCAAATCAAGGCGATTCAAGGCGAATTCGGCCCTTTTCATGCTTACTTTCGATCAAGCCCCTTTACAACGGGCGCTGATACGTTAATATAAAAGAGTCAGGAGACGCACATGAAAGAAACCAAAGAGTACACGCTTTACAACGACACGGTGATGGACCACTTCCTCAATCCCCGCAACATGGGTGATGTGCAGGAAGCCGACGGCGTCGGCGAAGTCGGCGCGGCGGCCTGCGGCGACATCATGAAAATCTCCCTGAAGATCCGCGACGGCAAGATCGAGGATGCCCGCTTCAAGACTTTCGGCTGCGGCAGCGCCATCGCCTCTTCCAGCATGGCCACCGAGTTGATCAAGGGCCGCACTCTCGAGGAAGCCAAGAACTTCTCCAACCAGGAAGTCGTCGACGCGCTCGGCGGCCTTCCCCCGGTCAAGATTCACTGTTCCGTCCTCGCCGAGGAAGCGCTTAAAGCCGCCATCGAAGACTACGAAGCCAAGCAGGCCCCCAAGACCGCCGCGGCCTGAGTTCGGCGATCCCCGTGGTGCAATTCGCCCGACTTGCACGATTTGGCTCACCTTCCGTTGGCCAACCCAGGCCAAATGAAGTAATTTAATTCCCCATGGATAAGCGCTTCGTCTATCTCGATCACCAGGCCACCACCCCCGTTCTGGAGGAGGCGCTGCAGGCCATGCTCCCCTATTTCCGCGAAGCTTACGGGTCACCGTCAAGCCTGCACCGCTTCGGCCTCCAGGTGCGCGAAGGCCTCAAGGAAGCGCGGGAGAAGATCGCCCGGATGATCAACGCCGAGAGCGAGGAAGACCTCATTTTCACCTCGGGCGGCACCGAGTCGTCCAATCTGGCGATCAAGGGCTTTGCAGACGCCAATCACCGCAAGGGCAATCACCTCGTCATCTCGGCCATCGAGCATCCTTCGGTCATGAACTCCGTGGAATACCTCACCAAGCACGGCTTCGAGGTGACGCAGGTGCCGGTGGACGCCGTTGGGCGCATCAATCCCGAGGACGTGCGCGCCGCGATCACCGACAAGACGATTCTTGTCGCCGTCCACCTCGTCAACCACGACATCGGCACCATCCAGCCCGTCAAGGAGATCGCGAAGATCACGGCGGAAAAAGGAATCGCCCTCTATGCCGACGCGCTCGCCGCCGCGGGCTGGATGCCCATTGACGTGCAGGACCTTGGCGTGCAACTCCTCAGTTTCAGCCCTCACCGCTTTTACGGGCCGAAGGGCATCGGCGTCCTTTACCGCAACCGCAAAGCCCGCGTGACGAGCCATATTCACGGCGGCGTACAGGAAAACGGACGCCGCGCCGGGACGGAGAATGTCCCCGCGATCATCGGCGCAGGCGTGGCGGCGGAAATCGCCGTGCGCGATTTGTCAAAACGGGTCGAGCATGTCGCGGCGCTGCAAAAGCGGCTCTACGAGGGTCTCTGGAAGCATATCGAGTACATCAAGCTCAACGGCCCCGAGCCGGGGCCGCTGCGCGTCTGCAACACGCTCAATCTCAGCACGGAATTCATCGAGGGCGAGGGCCAGCTTCTGCTTCTCGATTACCAGGGCATCGCGGTGGCGAGCGGTTCGAGCTGTGTGAGCAAGTCGCTCAAGGTTTCCCACGTGCTCAGCGCGATCAAGCTCGATCACGCGCTGGCGCAGGGCAACATCATCATGAGTCTTGGCAAGGACAACACAGTCGAAGACGTCGATTACGTGCTCGATACCTTCCCGAAGATCGTGCACAAGTTGCGCAACATGTCGCCGATGTGGAAGGAATTTGAGGAAGGTGTCATCGATTCAGTCATCAAGCCGACAGGCCGTGGCAAATCCTTTACCGAACACGCGGCGGCCGTTTCCGGCAAAGCGGCGCATTGAGTTACGTCAAAAATTCAGTATAAGTGCGACGGCCCCAGACCGCAGCCACACTAAAAAGCATGCCCGCTCCCCTCACCTCCGAAATTGTCCTCGCTCAATTGCGCGGCGTTAAATATCCCGGTTATACGCGCGATATCGTTTCTTTTGGGATGGTCAAGGATGTGCGGATCGAAGGCACGCGCGTCGCGGTGCGGATCGCGGTTACGACGGCCGACGCCAAGGTCCCGAAACAAATCGAGGAGACCGCCGCTGCCGCCATCGAATCGATCCCCGGCGTCAGCGAAGCCGCAATCGAGATGCTGGTCAGCGCGCCGGTCGCGAAGGCCCTGCAGGCGGAGGCCGGCGGCCTGCCCCAAACCAGAATCGAAGGCGTGAAGCACGTCATCGCCATCGCCAGTGGCAAGGGGGGCGTGGGTAAATCGACCGTCGCGGCCAATCTCGCCCTCGCGCTGCGCGGGGAAAAAAAGCAGGCGCGGGTCGGCCTCTGCGATTGCGATCTCTACGGTCCCAGCATCGGCCTCATGTTCGGCACGCAGGAGCGTCCTCACCTGACCGAAGACGGACGCATCGAACCGGTCCGTCGTTACGACCTGAACCTGATGAGCATGAGTTTTCTCCTCGACGACACCTCCCCGGCCATCCTCCGCGGACCGATGGTCACCCGGTACACGCAGCAATTTTTGCGCAACGTCAACTGGGGCGAACTTGATTTCCTCGTGCTCGATCTGCCGCCAGGTACGGGCGACATCCAATTGACCATCGTACAGACCGTCGCCCTTACCGGAGCGGTGATCGTGACCACGCCACAGGAGGTTGCGCTCATCGACGCGCGCAAAGCCGCGACCATGTTTGCAAAAGTCAACGTTTCCATTATCGGCCTCATAGAAAACATGAGTTACTTCGTCTGTCCTAATGATGGCAATCACTATGCCATTTTTGGTTCCGGCGGAGGAGAACGCGAGGCGGCCCGGCTTCAGGTGCCGTTGCTGGCTCAAATTCCCCTGCAAATGGAATTGCGACAATCAGGTGATCAGGGGCAGCCCTTGGTCGCAGCCGAACCGGCCAGCCCCACGGCAAAGCTCTTTTATAAGGCGGCGGAAGTCATTCGTAATCAATGTCATGTTTAATTTAAGACACCTTTGTTTTTTTTATCGACATTCCGTCTTAAAAATTTAACCATTTGACAACAAGTTTCAGCTTCACCTAATAGAAGTATGCCGGATTCATTGGCCAAAGAACACGATACCATGTTTCAAAAATCGGCTCTTTATCAGGAGTTTCTCGCGGAACGTGAAGAGATTCTGCGTCATAAGTGGATCGAAAGCGAAAAGGTCGGCCACGATATCGGCTTTGAAAAAGCCTTGCTTGACTGGATAGTCAAACACCGCGCCGGCTGGCGTGCCCTGCGCCAGCACCGTCCGACCGAGAATCGGGATCGTGCCAACAACGTGGCTGCTGCCTAAAACCAGCCACTTTGTTGACAGACCCGGTCCCTGACTTATTTTGCATCGTATGAGTGATACATCCACCCTGCCGGCCGTAAGCCTGACTGAAAGCGCGGCCCGGCACGTTGCCGAGATCATCGGCCAACCGAATGCCGAGAACAAAGGTCTTCGCATTTACATCGAGACGGGCGGCTGTTCCGGGATGTCCTATGCCATGGAAATCTCGCCCCGCAAGCCGGGCGACGAGGAATTCACCTGTTTCGGCATGAAACTTTTTGTCGAAGATCGGGGCTTGGTCTACTTGTCCGGTTCGATCATCGACTACAAGGACGGCCTGACCGGCGCCGGTTTTCGCATCACAAATCCGAACGCCAAGCAGACCTGCGGATGCGGGAAGTCTTTTGAGGCGTAGAGGCTGCCCGAAAAGCGTGTCCGCTCCTTCCCCGCTAAGAGCAGCTCTCCAAAAAGTCGTCCGCTCCGTACGGCAAAACTGGCCGGCCATGCTCGGCCTTGAAGTGGCTTTGGGTATCGTGGTCGCCATCTATTATTTTTGGCCCGCCGGCGCCTCCGTCGTGGCTGGCTATGGCACTTGGCTCCATTCAGGCGGGATTCTCGCCACGGCGCTGGCCACGGCGCTGGCCGGGGGAGTTCTTTCGGAACTGAGCCTCGTCTACGCACAGAACAGCGGGCGCTGGGCCCGTGTCCACATCGAACGGATGATCTTCAATTCGGTGATGTTCTTCATCAGCGGCGCGGTCGTCTTCGAGTTTTATCATTTGCAGGCCCAGATCTTTGGCGACAGCCCCGCCTGGCGCATCATCCTGCGCAAACTCCTCGTCGACCAATTCATCTTCACCGTTTTCTGGTCAACACCCTACCAGGCGCTGATGACCCACTGGCAGAACCTCCGTTATTCAGGATCCAAACTGTGGCACGAACTCGGCTGGGCCTTCGTGCTCGAACGAATGATTCCGATTCTGCTGACCAACTGGATCTTCTGGATTCCCTGTGTGACCTTGCTTTATTCGAT
This sequence comes from Methylacidiphilales bacterium, assembly GCA_021272315.1. GTDB lineage: Bacteria > Verrucomicrobiota > Verrucomicrobiia > Methylacidiphilales > UBA1321 > JABDGH01. Next base: position 13,679 of record JAJSLI010000006.1, read on the forward strand.
GCCCTTGATGCTGCAACCCTCGCTCTTTATCTTCGCCACTGCCTGCTGGGGACTCCTCATGCCCGCCGTGGCACGGCAGGAACGGGAAGGGCTCGTCGCTTCCGTGCCCATTCTGTCCGGGTCGGAAGTTTTGCCGGAACCAACGGAATAGTTTGCCAAGTGCGAGTGCGATTCGCAAAACTTGCGGATGAATTTCTCCCGCTATTGGTCGGTGCGCCAAAAACAAGTCGATGCCGCGCTGGATCATTTTCTTCCCTCCGCCAACACACGTCCCAAGACCATCCACCAGGCAATGCGTTACAGCATTTTTGCCGGCGGAAAACGGCTGCGCCCGATCATCTGTCTGGCCGCCGCGGAGGTGTTGCGGGGCAAAATCGACGCCGCCCTGCCGCAGGCCTGCGCCGTCGAGTGCATCCACACCTACTCGCTGATCCACGATGACCTGCCCTGCATGGACAACGACGATTTCCGGCGCGGCAAGCCGACCTCGCACAAGGTCTACGGCGAAGGCATCGCGGTGCTGGCCGGGGATGCGCTGTTGACCATTGCGTTCGAAATCGCGGCCCGGTGCAAATCGCAGCCGCGCTACTCGCACGCCGAGATCGTGCGGGAAATCGCCACTGCCGCGGGCAGCCAGGCGCTGGTCGCCGGCCAGGTGGCGGACCTTGAGGGCGAAGGCAAAAAAATCACACCGGCGGACCTGCGCTACATCCACGAAAACAAGACGGCGGCGCTGATCGCCAGTTCCATCCGGCTCGGCGCCATGTCGGCCAACGCCACACCAAAACAATTGAAGCAACTGACCGAGTTCGGCCAGAGCCTCGGACTCGCGTTTCAGGTCATCGACGACATTCTCGACGTGACCCAGACGACCGAAAAGCTGGGCAAGAGCGCGGGCAAGGATCTCAAAGCGCAAAAAGCGACCTACCCCGCGTTGCTTGGCCTCGAAAAAGCCAGGGAGGAAGCAGATCGCCTGACGCGCAAAGCCCGCGCCGCGCTCAAGCCTTTCGGTAAAGACGCCGCGCCGCTCGAAGCCATCGCCGATTTTCTCCTCAAACGCGAGAGTTGATCCCGTGGCGGCGGTCGGCAGCTAGGAGTGTTTTCCCCGTTATCTGGCCAGCGTTATCCTCCTGAACTTAATGTGTGGGAGAAAATGCGATCTTGAACGGTAGTAATCGTAGATTTGCAGTGACAGCTAAAAAGATCATCCTTGCCTGAATAAGGAAAAGTAAACGAAAACTCAAGTATGGCCGACTTAATGTCTGCTTCGGAAAATCCTTGTTTTTCCAACAACTTAACAAATGTCAAATGTAGGTTACGAGTGGACAAGACTAGGGGCTCCGATCTTGGCAGGTTGTCTGGTAAAGGATCCTGATTGGCAACATCTAATCGAATTCGATCTAAATTCATCGCTCGGCATGCAGCTCCAAGATGCGGATGAATGTAGGACAGCCCGCTTACAGCATGATGTGCGATATCGTGTGCAACACCGTTGAGTAATTTATGACTGGGCATCTTTTCTGGGGTGGGAGTGCCTACTCGCTACATCAAATAATTCCCGCCTTTTCCAACTCATCGAGCCGGCGCTGGTTTTTCTCGTCGATGACTTCGGCGACGGCGGGGAGTTCGAGCAGGACTTCGAGACAGAGCGAGATTTCGGCGTCCTGGAAGCCGGTCGTCTCCATGGCCGGCTTATTGAGCGATACGTAGACCCAGGAAAATTGTTCGCCGTTAAGGACGCGGAACTGGAGATGCTGCTCCCACATGATTTCGCTGGGTTCCCTGACCTCCAGGGTGCCTTCCATGCCGGGGATGACCTGCTCGACCTTCTCGAAACGTTCGAGCCACGAGGCGACACATCCGGAGACGGACGCCCGGTCGAGCGCCTTCTCGAAGACCGCAACATAGCCCTTCTGGAGCATGCGGGATTTTACCGAAGCCCGTAGCGGGATGCCAGTCTCATTGTATCTATGAAACGGCGATCCATGACCGTCGTTAAAAGTTGCGAGGCCATCCTCGGTCCTCGCTTTTGGCAAAGCGTAACTGCCGTCCGCAGGACTGAAATTTTCCAAGAATTACCCTTGCCGCACCGAAAGCGGGGACTATCGTAACCGCATGGTCCACGGACGAGACCTTACTTACAACTCCAAGGTTGAAGGCAACGTCGTGCTAACAACGCTCGATGCCTCCATCAATTGGATGCGAAAAAACTCACTCTGGCCCATGCCGATGGGCCTCGCCTGCTGCGCCATCGAACTCATGGCCGCCTCCTGCGCCCGGTTTGACATCGCCCGATTCGGCGCCGAGGTCATGCGCTTCTCCCCGCGCCAGAGCGATTTGCTCATCGTCGCCGGTACCGTGACCTACAAAATGGCCCTTTCCACCAAGCGCATTTACGACCAGATGCCCGACCCGAAGTGGGTCATCGCCATGGGCGCGTGCGCCTCGACCGGCGGCATGTACCGCAGCTACGCCGTGCTGCAGGGCATCGACCAGCTTTTACCGGTGGATGTTTATATCTCCGGCTGTCCGCCCCGGCCCGAAGCGCTGCTGGAAGGCCTGATGCGCCTCCAGGGCAAGATCATGACCGAAAAATCGGTCGTGGCGCAAAAGAGCCTGCCCGAAAAGCCCGTCGGCCTGATGGGCTAGGCCTTGGGGCATGACGAACATGAAAGCGCTCCAAATGTTCGATTATGTTGCACTTTGGTATGCGCGGATTTTTGTTTCGGTCTTGCTGATCCTTGCCTGTCTGGAGAATTGGCCCCCGTCCGCACATTTGGTCACAGTCATTAACACCCATATCCCCTTGGCCAAAACGGCCCCTCCTTATTTTCTCATCGGAGTGTTTTTTTGGATTATCTGTCTGGAAAATCTGAACCATAAAATTGCCCGGTTCTGTCTTGCTCTTAGCTCCGGATTTTATTTTGCATTTTATCTTTTCGTCCTGCTCGCCCTTCTCACCATTGGCCCGGTGACGATTTTTGACTTTGCCCGAAAAAATGGTTTGGACTCCTACCTTCCTGTGGCTCTGGGAGTATTATATCTGGAAGCCCTCCTACTGCCTTTCGTCGCAGGTTATGGTTCCGTCCTCTGGGTTTCATTGCGCCCACCGCAGAATTTCAAAGGCGTCCTGGCCCAATACCTTAACAAATTAATCTCTCTTCCAAAATTCAGCGACGGGCATAGACCGCCGCTACACTAAAAAATATGTCCGCCCAAGACGCCATCGCTTCCCTGCAAAAGCAATTTCCCGGCAAGGTCGGGCAGGGAAAGGAGTTTCGCGGCGATTGGACCGTCGAGCTCGACCGCGAGATTATCCGCGCCGCGGCGGCGCATCTCAAGCTGGAGCAGGGATTCAATTACTTGGTCGATATTTCGAGCGTCGATTATTTCGGCGACGAACCGCGCTACGAAGTGGTCTACGAATTTTGCGGACTGGGCGGGGCGAACGACCAGCAACATCTGCGGCTGAAAGTCAAAGTGAGCGAGGACGATCCCGTCGTCGACTCCATTGTTTCGGTATTTCAGGGCGCGGACTGGCACGAACGCGAAGTCTTCGACATGATGGGTCTCCACTTCACGGGACATCCCGACCTGCGCCGCATCCTGATGTGGGAAGGATACCCCTACCATCCGCTGCGGAAGGATTTTCCGCTCGAAGGCAAGACCACCGACCTACCCGGCGAAGAAGGATTCAGCCGCCCCGCGCCGCTGGAGGGCGGCCCTTTCGTCGCCGCGCCTGAGATCACCCCCCCCGCCCTCGGCGAAGCGCTCACAACCACCCACGAACCGCACGCCCGGCCTGCCGACTGAAACCCCTCTCCCTTTCATCCCGTCCAAAATTTTTTATGCCTGAAACGATCCTCGAGACACCCGACAGCGTGAAGCGTGCGGCGCTACAGGCCGAACTGGTCCAGGCCGACAGCTCCAAGCTGGGCGAGAAGCTGATCCTGAACATGGGGCCTTCGCACCCAAGCACCCACGGGGTGTTGCGCATCCTGCTCGAGCTTGACGGCGAAATCGTCACGCGGGCCGTCCCGGACATCGGCTATCTCCATCGTGGCGATGAGAAAATCGCCGAGAACATGACCTACAACCAGTTCGTGCCTTACACGGACCGGCTCGATTATCTCGCCCCGCTGGCCAACAACGTGGCTTACGCTCTGGCGGTGGAAAAGCTGATGGGCTGGACGGTGCCGCCGCGAGGCCAGGCCATCCGCGTCATCTGTTGCGAACTGGCGCGCATCTCGGCCCACCTCCTCGGCATCGGCGCCTTGGCCATGGACACCGGCGCGATGTCCTTCTTCCTTTACGCTTTTACCGAACGGGAAAAAATTTACGACCTGATTGAGCTCCTCACCGGCGCGCGCTTCACCACGAGCTACACGCGGATCGGCGGATTGACCCGCGATCTGCCTCCCGGCTTTGTCGAGCGGGCGAAGGCCTTTGTCGAGCAGTTCAAGGGCCGCATCGACGAGTTCGACGGGCTGCTGACGCGCAACAAGATTTTTGTCGACCGCAACCAGGGACTCGGGATCATCTCGAAGGAGGACGCCATCGATTTCGGCCTGACCGGCCCGAACCTGCGCGGCTCGGGCATCTCCTACGACATCCGCAAGGAGCGGCCCTACCTGACCTATCCCGAGTACAGCTTTTCGATCCCAACCGGCTCCGTGGGCGACTGCTACGACCGCTACCTCTGCCGGCTGGAGGAATTGCGACAGAGCACGCATATCCTCGAACAGGCGCTGGCCACCCTTCCAGGCGGTCCAATCAACGTCGGCGACGGCAAGGGTTTCCTGCCGCGCAAGGACAAGGTGCTGACAAAAATGGAGGAGCTGATCCACCAGTTCATCCTCGTCACCGAGGGCATCCAGGCCCCGGTGGGCGAGATTTACTTCGGCGCGGAAAATCCGAAAGGCGAACTCGGCTTCTACATCAACAGCAAGGGCGGCGGAGTGCCTTACCGGCTGAAGATTCGCGCGCCCTCCTTCGTCAACCTCAGCATCCTCGGCAAGCTGCTGCCGGGCCACATGGTGAGCGACGTGGTGGCGATCCTGGGCAGCCTCGATTTCGTCATGGGAGAATGCGACCGTTAAAACACTATGAAAAACATCTTCACAACCCTCTCTACCATTGCCGTCCTCATCCTGGTCACGGCCTGCTCAAAACTCACCGAGGACAACCTGCAAAAAATCCACAACGGCATGTCAACGGACGAAGTGAAGGCGATTCTCGGGACTCCGACCGATGTGCAATCCTCCGGCGCCCTCGGCATCACGGGCTCAACCTACACCTACCACACCAGCACTTCCGACGTAAAAATCACCTTTCTCAATGACAAGGTCATCGCCACGGAGGGCGATTTTAAATGAGGCCTTTCCTGTCTATCGCGGCGTTCTGCGCCGTACTGTTCGCACTGACGGCCTGCTCCTCTTCCGTGACACCGGAAAAAATCTCGCTGATCAAACCGGCGATGAAACCGTCCGCGGTCGAGGCGATTCTCGGCCAGCCGGCAAGCATCGAACACGCCGAGACAACCGGACTGACCGGCGACGTCTACCATTATCCCGCGCCGAAGGGCGAGGGCCGCGTTGTTTTCCTGAATGATGCCGTTTTCAAGGCCGAATTCGTTCCCGCCGGAGGCAAATCATGAGCACCGCCAACGTCAACCGCGTCGTCGATCCCGCCACGCAAACCGTTCTGCCCGAGAAAGTCTACCCGGGCGTTGATGACGGTCATCACGCGCCCCCCGCGCTGCCGAAGGGCTTCGAGGCTCAGGCCGACGAATTGATCACCCATTACCCGGTCTCGAAACGGAGCGCCTCCATGCCGCTGCTCCATCTCTGGCAGGAGACCTTCGGCTACATCTCGCCTGCGGGGATCGATTGGATCGCGGCCAAACTCGGCCTGCAGCCGATCAACATCCTGGAACTCGTCACCTTCTACCCAATGTTCCGGCAGCATCCCGCGGGCAAAATCCAGATCAAGGTCTGCCGCACGCTTTCGTGCGCCCTGGGCGGCGGCTACGCGCTCTGCGATTATTTCCGCGAAAAGTGCAAGACCGGCGAACCGGACGCGCACGGCCTCGCACTCAGTCCCGACGGCAAATATTCGGTCGAGTTCGTCGAATGCCTGGCCGCCTGCGGCACCGCGCCCGTCATCATGATTAACGACGACTTCTACGAAAACGTGACCAAGAGCCGCGCTGACGAACTTCTCCTCAAATACACTTAAAATATGCCCATCGCTGAAAAACGCCTGATCTTCGCGAACATCGACCAGCCCGGGTACACCATCGACATCGATTGCTACCTGAGGCACGGCGGGTACAAGGAACTGAAGAAGGCCCTCACGATGAAGGGGCCGGACATTGTCGCCGAGGTGAAGACGTCGGGACTGCGCGGACGCGGTGGCGCCGGATTTTCCTGCGGCATGAAATGGGGCTTCATCGATCCGACCAAGAACACAAAACCGGTCTACCTCATCTGCAACGCCGACGAGTCGGAACCGGGAACATTCAAGGACAAGCAGATCATTTACAAGGACCCGCACCAACTCCTCGAGGGGATGATCATCGCCAGCTACGCGAACAACGTGCACCTCGCCTACATCTACATCCGCGGCGAGTTCACCCTTGGCGCGAAAATCCTCGAAAAGGCGATCGAAGAGGCGAAGGCGAAAAATTTTCTCGGCAAAGGCATCTGCGGCACGGCGTACGATCTCGATATTTACATCCATCGCGGCGCAGGCGCCTATATCTGCGGCGAGGAGACGGGCCTGATCGAGTCGCTCGAAGGCAAGCGCGCCTATCCGAGGATCAAGCCGCCCTATTTTCCCGCGGTGCTCGGACTTTACATGTCGCCCACCATCGTCAACAACGTCGAGACGCTCTGCAACATCAAGCACATCGTGGCGATGGGCGGCGCGGCCTACGCCAAGCTCGGCAAGCCGAACAACACGGGCACACGGCTCCTCTGCGTGAGCGGCGACGTGGAAAAGCCGGGCTATTACGAATTTGTCGTCGGCGCGCTGACGCTCGGGGAATTGATCAACGACGTCTGCGGCGGCATCAAGGGCGGGCGTAAGCTCAAGGCGGTGATCCCCGGCGGCTCGTCGGCCAAGGTGCTCAAGGCGGGCGAGCGGTACAAGTTCAAGACGAAGAAACCGGACGGCTCGATGGAGGAAAAGGAGCTGGGGTTGGAGGACATCCCGCTCGATTTCGACAGCCTGGCCGCGGCGGGCTCGATGGCCGGCAGCGGCGGGATCATCGTCATGGACGAGAGCCGGGACATGGTCGAGTGCCTGGCCAACATCGCGACGTTCTACGCGCATGAATCGTGCGGCCAGTGCACGCCGTGCCGCGAAGGCTCGCTCTGGATGAAAAAGATTTCCGACCGGCTCACGCACGGGCGCGGCCATCCCGACGATGTGGACCTGCTCAAGAACGTGGCCGACAACATCGCGGGCAGGACCATCTGCGCCTTCGGCGAGGCTTGCGCCTGGCCGGTGCAAAGTTTCGTGACGAAGTTTCGCAACGAATTCGAGGCGCACGCCCTCGGCAACGGCTCAGCGATCCGCGCCAAAACCGGCGCCGTCAAAACATAGAACACAACTTGCCCTGCCGCCGCTTCCCGCTAACGTAAACACTGTAAGTCCAAACCCAAACAACTCAGAAAGGATCCATGAAGTTATACATCAAACTCTTTGCCCTGATCTTCGCGGTGAGTCTGTCCGCTGCGATGCTGTCGGCCTGCGATCAACCCTCTTCGCCGCCGCCACCACCGCCACCGGCCCCGGAACCGATGCATCCGAACTCATAAGTTGAGTTAATCCCTTACGCCGGGTCTTGAACGGCCCGGCGCAAGGGCATCTTTTTGGTCGTTTCGAAATTCCAAATTCCGAAAATCTTGAGCGCCGCTTGAATAATCCCTTCAACCACGACTCTCCACCCGCCGACGCCCCGCTCCTCAACGTGCAGGTCGACGGGGTCTGGATGCAATTCCCCAAGGGGCTCAACGCGGTTGAGGCCGCGCGGCGCGTGGGAAAATTCGTTCCCCATTATTGTTACCACCCGAAGCTCTCGATTTCGGGCAATTGCCGGATGTGCCTGATTGAACTGGGCATGCCCAAACTCGACGCCCAGCGCAAGCCGGTGCCCGCCGCCGACGGCAAACCCGAGATCGCCTGGATGCCGCGCCCGCAAATCGGCTGCGCCACCCTTGTCGCCGAGGGGATGGGCATCCGCACCGATTCGCCCCTGGTCGAGGAATGCCGCAAAGGCGTGATGGAATTTCTCCTGATCAATCACCCGCTCGACTGCCCGATCTGCGACCAAGCGGGCGAGTGCAAGCTGCAGGAATACTCGGTCCAGTACGGCAACGAGGGGAGCCGCTTTACCGACGACAAGGTGAAGAAACCGAAGCGGGTCGACATCGGCGAGCGGATCGTGCTCGACGACGAGCGTTGCATCATGTGCTCGCGGTGCATCCGTTATTCGCGCGAAATGGTGCACGACGACGTGCTTGGCTTTATCGACCGGGGCAGCCACACCACGCTGGCCGTTCATCCGG
>JAJSLI010000010.1 GCA_021272315.1 Methylacidiphilales bacterium
CGTGGAACGATTCTTTGCCTGGCTCAACGGTTTTCGCCGCATCACCCAGCGCTTCGAGCGCTACGCCTTCATGTACGAGGCCCTGCTCCATCTCGCCTGTGCCTGGATTTGCCTCAGGAGACTTTTGCAATGAGTTCTAGAAAATCCCCCCTTCTCCATCGCAGCATGCAATTTTGTATATGTTGGATGATTCAAGTCACTCACGTTGTGAAGCTCAACTCTGACGGTAAATTGCGACATATGGTTACCTCCATTAAGTATGTCTAAGCCTGCTCTTCCAGACCTTGATTGCAATCAAATCAAGCCATCCGCATGAGAGCATAAGAAAAACCGCCCAAGTGGAGCCGGGAGCCTGACCGCACCCCTCGCTCCAAGTTGGCTCAGGACGCACAATGATCGTTTATGGGAGGGAAGCTAGGCGAGACTTTACTTTTTGTGAGTCCACACTTCGGGCCGCTTCTCCCCATAGAGGGATTCGTATTCGATGCCTACGTCAATTCGGGCAAGCATTTCTCGAAGCTTCACCCTGTCTAGATTTAAGTCAGGAAACCAAAGAAATTCCACAGTGGTATTGGCTGGTATCAAGCGTCCCGCCGAAATGGTGTCCACTTGGGCCGAAGCAGCGAAACCGTATTTTTCCGTTAAGGGAAGGACAAACGTCACCATACCTTCATCGCCTTCAAATTCTTTCTCGGTCTCCCTGTTTTTGAAGACGATTCTTGTCACTCGCGCAGGACCAAGTCCTGCGTTCAACACGAAAATGCCCACGCGATGACCGGCAGCATTCGGGCCGACTATTCTAATGGCAATCTCCGGCCTCACGCTCAAGCGATTATGATCTCTGATGACTATTCCTTGCCAAAGCGAGACACCCCCGGCGATTAGCGCCGCTATTGCGCTACACCCGGCTGCTACTGCGCTCCAGAATGCCGAGTCGAACGCTGATGGATCATGGGTGGGCATTACCACAGGATTACCACCGCGATTGCGCGGAGCAAGAACAGTGGGATGTCCGGGGAAAACAGGTCCAAACCTCTTTCCCAAAGAAATAAGCGGGCGAGGTACGGATTGTACGGCCAAAACAAGACGTTAAGAAAGAGCCGCGGTACCGGACGGCGGTCTTCGCTGCTTGGTGACAAAAACAGGAGCCAGCTTTAGTCCGGCTTTACGGGCGAGGACGCGTTGCTTTTCGTCAAACGATCCGAAATCGATTGCTTTCAAAAGCAGCGCGGCGGCAACGTGCAGGATATCCAGGCTGCGGGCTGATAGCTCCGGCGTGAATCGCTTGGACAGTTCCCGGGCCTTGGCGAAATGGTCCGCTTGGTGGATCGCGTGGCGCGCGAGGATGCCCTGGGATTCATCTTCTGCGATTTGCCGGAAAATGGCGTCGTGCTCCTCCATCAGGATAATCTTCGCGGCCAGGCAGCGGCGAATTCCGTTCACCAACTCCAGTTCGGACAGGAGCGTCAGCGGAATCGGCTCCTTGAATTTGGCCGCCAGCCGCGAGGCCTGAAAGTGGAAGAAATCCCTTTCAACGTAGAGCGCCAAAAGAAAACTCGTATCGCAATAAATCACGAACCGCGCTCCTCCAGGAGGAGGTCCACCGCGCCTTTGACCGAGGGCCGCCGCTTGACCTTGACGGAAAACCGCCGGGCAAAATTCGGCTTGGCCGGGCGGGGCGCCATCAACTCGGCCACGATCACCTTGTGTTTCGTGATGGTGACGCTCTCTCCCTCGGCCAGCCAGCCTTCGATCCGGGGAAACTCGGTGCGCAGTTGGCGGACCGTTGCTGTCTTCATGTGTGAATCATAACGGATTCACAGCGTGATGTCAAAAGGAAAGGAAAAAGGCGGCGGGTGCGGTTTCCCGGAAAAATGAGCGGGGCGCAATGGCTACAAATCAAACAGCATCGCCGCGCAGGACGCCAAGACAGCCGGAACGCGTCAAGCCATCCTTCCGCCAGCGAAAAGCCCTGCCCATGACCCATCTCCACCCCTCCATCCCGATGAGCGAACCTGTACTTCACCCAATCATCTTAATCTTATTAATCCTATCTAAAAACAACCTCCCCTCCCGATGAGCGAACCCGTACACCACCCCATCGCCGCCGTCGAACGGACGGCTATTTCGGATACGCTCCCCGCGCCCGGTGAGCACCCGGACAACACCAATCTCGTTAATCATGTTAATCCCGTCAAAAAAGGGCATCCCGCACGCGCCAACGGCAGGCAAAGGGCCCACAGTGCGCAGCAAGACGCGGCAAAGCTCCACAAGGCCCCACAAAAATTGCCGAAAAATGGAAAATCGAGGCAAAATTCAACCAAATCAAGGCAAATCAAGCCTAAGCGGCGGATGGAGAGCCTCATCGACATATGGGCACCGACTTCCGGAAAGCTTCCAAGAAGGCTTGACCCTGGGGAACCTTTACGCTTCAATGTCCGGCTCAACTTAACCCGAACTTTTTCCGCATTATGGCCAAAACTGTACCTCTTCAAGTCTCTCAACGCGCCGGCATCGGGCGCGCCGCCGTCAAGGCCGTGCGCCGTTCGGGTCGCGTCCCCGGCGTCCTTTACGGAAAAACCAAGGGCACGGCCGTCCGTTCCCGCCCGATTGAAATCGACGCGAAGAAGCTCAACCAACTTCTTCATTCCTCGACCAGCGAAAACGTCCTCGTTGACGTCGAGCTCACCGACGCCGCCGGCGCGAAGGTCGACCAGCACCTGGCCATTGTCCTCGACGTCCAGCATCACCCGCTCGAGGACTACATCGTCCACATCGATCTTCACGAAATCGACCAGGACGAAATCCTCCACGCCGAGGTTCCCGTCGCCAGCATCGGGGAGCCGGTCGGCGTCAAGAGCGGCGGTGGACTCCTCGAGACCATGCTTCGCACCATCCGCGTCGCCTGTCTGCCGCGCGATTTGCCGGAATTGATCACGGCCGACGTCAGCCACCTCGAACTCGGCCATTCGGTCCACGTCCGCGAATTGAAACTGCCCCCCAACGTCGTCGCCACCAACCCGCCCGAACTTCCCGTCTTCAGCGTCTTCGCGCCCAAGGAGGAAGTCGTGGAAGCTCCCACGACGGAAGTCCAGCAGCCCGAAGTCATCAAGGAAAAGAAGGTCGAGGGCGAAGATGCCCCCGCCACCGATGCCAAGGGTGGCAAAGGCGATGCCAAGGCCGGCGCCAAGCCGGATGCCAAGGCTGCTGCCAAGCCGGATGCCAAGAAATAACCTGCGATTGGCGCACGCGCTGGAAAAGTGTCCTACAAGCTCATCGTCGGTCTGGGCAATCCCGGTGCGGAGTACCTTTTCACCCGGCACAACGTCGGGTTCCTGGTTCTCGACGCCTGGATGGACGAGGAAGGGCTCGCGTTCAAGGACGAACGCGACCGTTACTCCAAGTCCGTCCAACTGGCCGGTGGCGAACGCCTGGTCAAGCCGATGACCTACATGAACGAAAGCGGCGAAGCCGTTGCCGCCTGGCTCGACTGGCTCAAATTAACCCCGTCCGACCTGCTCGTCATCGTCGATGACGTCGCGCTGCCCATGGGCCAGATTCGGCTTCGGTCCGAAGGATCGAGCGGCGGCCACAACGGCCTCAAGTCGATTGAAGCCCATCTCGGCACAGGCGCTTTCGCGCGTTTGCGTTGCGGTATCGACGCCGTTCCACCCGGCTGGGCGTTGGAACGCTGGGTGCTTTCCAGATTCCGTCCCGAGGAAGAAGACGCGCTGGGACAGATGATAGGCACGGCCCGTCTGGCGATTGAATGTTGCCAGAGCGAGGGAATTGCGGTAGCGATGAATCGGTTCAACGGCCCAAAATCCGTTGAACCTCTAAATGAATGATATGTTATTAGAAGGAGAAGATCAGCAAATGAACAATTACGACGGCCTCTACATCCTTAACATCCAAGGCAAGGATGAAGGCATTAAAGAAGCCATTGAAACCATCGAGAAGGAAATCGAGGGCTTCGGTGGCAAGGTTCACGGAACCCAAAAGATGGATCGCCGGCGTTTTGAACGCGTCGCGGGAGATCTCGACAGCGGCTTTTACGTCAACATCCAATTCAGCGTCGAACCCGACAAGATTGAGGCGTTGCGGGGCAAGTTGGCGCTCAACGAAATCGTCTACCGGCAGTTCTATCTCAAACAGGAGGCGGTTGCCGCCTAACGCGACACCGGGAAACCCATGGCGGCCAATTTCAACAAAGTTCTCTTGATGGGGAACCTGACCCGCGATCCCGAGGTGCGTTATACGCCCAAGGGCACCGCCGTGTGCGATCTGTCCATCGCGATCAACGACAGCTACAAGGCCCAGGACGGCACCATGAAGGAGGTCGTCACCTACGTCGATATCGATGTCTGGGGACGCCAAGCCGAAAACTGTAAGCAGTACCTGACCAAGGGCCGCCCAGTCTTTGTTGAAGGTCGTCTTAGACTCGACCAATGGGAGCAGGAGGGCCAGAAGAAGCAGAAGCTTAAAGTCGTTGCCGAACGCGTTCAATTTCTCGGAAGCGGTCCCGGTCGCAGCGGCGGCGGTACTGGGGGAGGGGGGGGCGACACTGCACGTTCCGCGCGGCCAGCATCCGCGGGTACTGAAGACACACCGCCCCCACCATCGGACGACGACATACCCTTTTGATGTTCCAAACCCCTTCGACTGACGCCGGCATGAGCGCGACCCATGAACCCAATTTCGACTGGTCGCAGGCTTCATCCCTGCTCGGCGAAGATCCGGCCCAGGTCGAACCCGACATGATCGTTATTGTCCTGGAATTGATCGAGAGTTCTGCGGTGCGTTTCAAAGAGTTAAAGGCCATGAACCCAGCCACCGAACGCGCCGCCATTAACTCCCTGGCTCACCAATTGCGCGGTAGTCTCCTCAATTTCGGCTTCACTGCCGTTGGTGAGGTCCTTTGGGACATCGAGAAGCGCGAGTATACGCCATCTGAATATCCCGCCCTCGTCGAAAAAGCCCAAGCCGCCTTCGACGCTTCCAAGAAAATGTTGGGCGCGCGCTACACATCCCTGCGAATTTCCTGATTTCGCCGCAATGGTCCGCCCGTTTCACCACCGGCCAGAGCCGGGTGCCCGCACGTCCGATTACGAGTTCGTCCTGCCCCCCGAATTGATTGCCACCCATCCCGCGGTCCGGCGTGAGGAATCGCGCCTCCTCGTCTACCACCGCGAGTCCGGCCTGATCGAACACCGCCACTTTTTCGACCTGCCCGGCTACTTGGGGGCGGACGATCTTCTTGTCCTCAACAACTCCCGTGTGCGGCCCGCCGCCTTGGCCACCAGTGACGGGCGTCTCGAAGTGCTCCTGCTCGAGGAAACGAGCCCACAACACTGGGTGGCGCTCGTCAAGCCCGGCTCCCGGGCCAGGCCCGGCATGCGTCTCCGGTTTACGGCGTGCGGCGGTAAAGAAATTGAAGCCGAAGTCCTCAAGACGCTCGCCGGTGGCGAACGGGTCCTTCGCTTTTTCTCCGCACCCGACCTTGACACCATGGGCGAAATGCCGCTTCCGCCTTATATCCGCAAGCGCCGCGGCGCCCTCGGCGAGCGTGAGCATGTTGCTGAGGATTTTGAGCGCTATCAGACCGTCTATGCCCGCCAGCCTGGATCGGTCGCGGCCCCGACCGCGGGGCTTCATTTCACAGTCGAGCTCCTGTCCAGGTTCAATCACGCCTTTGTCACCCTCCATGTCGGGCTTGGCACCTTCCGACCTGTCAAAACCGAATTCATTGACGATCACGAGATGCACGAGGAAGCCTACTCCATTCCCGAAGGTTTCGAGGCCGCTTACGAGGCCGCCCGGCGCATTGTTGCGGTTGGGACCACCTCGGCCCGCGTGCTCGAGTCCGCGTCCCATCTGCGCCCGCACCGGGGACGCACGCACATTTTCATTCATCCGCCCTATGAGTTCAAACGGGTCGACGTCCTCCTCACTAATTTTCACCTGCCACATTCGACCCTTCTCATGCTCGTCAGCGCACTGACGGGCCGGGAACGCCTGTTGGAGATTTATCGCGAGGCCATTGCGCACAAATATCGTTTCTTCTCCTACGGTGATGCCATGTTGATATTATGAAGCGCGCAGCCAAAATCACAGAACGCCGCATCATCGCTTTTGCTCTGACTTGGGACGGGGCGCGCTGGCCGGTTAGGGCACTCTCGCCAAGGGCCCGGGCTTTTCTCGCCAATCCGGCACGGAAACCTGCTTCATTCACGATAAGTTCGCTAACCCGGCTTTTCAAGCGTGATGGGGTCGATGAAATCCGCATCTGCTGGGTACCCCGGTTAAAAGGAGGTACCGATGTCCTCGCTTCACCTTTTTTCGTGCCAAAAAACGGGCGGCTTCAATTTCAATCTGTTCGCCAAGTCCGGCTGGGCGACGACCTCGGCGTTGTTTATCGCCGGGTCCGCAGTTCTGGAGGACGGCGGTAAGTCGTCTAATCGTCGGTGGCTTTTTCAGGCGAAGACTTACCTCCGTCCGCAGGACTATCTTGCGTTGGTTCCGACGGTGGCAAGGAAAGCTCCCCGTTGCCGCCTTTGGCGCGGTATTTCAGGTGAAGATGTGTTTCCATCACGATTAGAGGCACAGTACATTTGGATTCGATCAGATCGACAATACCCTCGATGCACGCCTCCTCCACCTGCCGCGGTTCGCGATTAAGCAGACTGGCCAGTCGTTCCAACTCGGCTTGGGCCTTCGGGCTTAGCGCATTCGGTTTGTCGTCGGTGGCGCGCTTCATCAGGAGCGTAATGGCCTCCCGAACTAGATCGGAGATCGTCTCGCCCCGATGTCGTTCAGTGCACAGTTTCTGCAGCAGATCTCGCTCCTCGGCGGAGACCCGAACGCGAAGCTGGTACCTTTTGCTGTCGGTGAGGGCCATGCAGGTTATTTTATTGCATCGGCGGCGTGCCGAAAGAATTAAGGGGTGTTCTCCTCGGAACGTTCGGGAATCGGTTCTCCCCGCTTGATGTATTCGAGATCTTCGCGGATTACTTTTCGTTGTTCCGAGTTAATGTGGTCGATAAAAAGTCGCCCGTGCAGATGGTCGGTCTCGTGCATGACCGCCCGGCCCAGCAAGCCCGCCGCATCGAATTCGAAGGTTCCACCGTTCAATGTCCGCGTTTTCACCGCAACCCGCTGCCCTCGCGAAATATCCAGCGTTAAGCCAGGAAAACTGAGGCAACCCTCTGTTGCCGTGATCTTTGTCCTCGTCGGCTTGATCACCGGATTGATCAAGATCAGCGGCATATAACCTTCCGGATCGACTGGTTTGTCCCCGATCCACATTTTGCTCGGACGTTCTGTGATGCCTGTCACGTCGATAACGGCCACCTGTACCGTCTCGCCGATCTGTTGTGCGGCCAAGCCCACGCCGTGCGCGTGACGCATCGTTGCGAGAAGGTCCCCGACCAACTTTTCGATCTCCGGGGTGATTGCTCCAACCTCCCGCCCCTTGGCGCGGAGCACCGGCGCGTCGTAGTGGACGATTTCCCGGATCATGGCCCCGTAGCTCCCCCTTCGGCCGGCTTGGGCGTCGAGAACGTTGGCAGGTTGGTAATACCCGCGGCATGGGCTGCGTCCAACACCTGCACGATCGCGCCGAAAGGCGCTTCTTTGTCGCCTTTCATCGCCACCTTGAAATTGGGATCGGCCGCCAGCCTGCTTTTGAGCATATCGCCAAGTTTGTCCGCATCCACCGGAGCGTCGTCCAAATAGATTGTGTTGTCCTTCGTCACGTAAATGATCGAAGGGAGCGTATCACTCGTCGTCACCGTTGCCTGGGTGGACGATGGTACGGCGATTTTGATCTTCGGCTCGCTTTTCTTGAACACCGTCGTTGCAATGTAAAAGATCAGCAGCACGATCAGGATGTCGATCAGGTTGATGATATTGATCACCGGTGGCCGACGTGGTTTCCGAGTGAATTGCATGGCTCGTCAGGAAGTCGTTTCGGCCTGGGTGTAGAGCTTGCCGAGAAGTTCCGAGCAGAGCGTTTCGAGGTCGATCGTCAGCGCTTCGATGTGCCGGGTAAACAGGCTGTGAGCAATCAGTGCCGGAATGGCCACCACAAGTCCGGCCACTGTGCAGTACATCGCCTCTGCGATGCCGGCTGCGATCTGCGTACCTTGAGTCGAAAGGTCAGACGCGCCCGCTGAACCGAAAATACGGATGAGGCCGAGGATCGTGCCCAGCAGGCCGAGCAGCGGTCCGAGTCCGGTCACGACTTCCAGGAAAACGAGGCCCCGCTCCAGCCGCCCGATCTCACGCCGCGCGTAGGCCTGCACCGCCGCGGCGTTTTCATCCTTGGGCCAGCTTGTATACATCAAGCACGCCCTCACCAGCCGCGAGAGCGCCGTGTCTTCCTCCACGGATTCCTGCTCAATCAGCGTTGTCTTGCCGCCGTAGCCCAAGTCATGGATCGCCCGCGCCAGTTCGGGCTTTACCACCTTCGAGATGCGCAGCGAAATGATCCGTTCGAGGATGATCGCCAGTGAAATGATGCTGCAAAGCATCAGCGGGATCATCACATACCACGAAAAAACAAAGGTTTCAGTCCAGGAGCCTAACATAAGTTTCGAGAATAGCTTGTTGTGACGTGGAAGCCATTCTTTTCCGCGCGATTCTATTGCAAGTCGGTTTTTTGAGACGGTCCTGATGATAGGTCCTAACGATTTACTGTTCTGAGTAATTCCACGTCAAGCCGCCATCGATCACCAGCGTCGTGCCTGTGATGTAATCGGCTTCCGGCGAGGCGAGGAACGCCACCGCCGAGGAGATGTCGCCTGGCTGGCCCAGGCGCTGGAGAGGAATATTTTGCAGCAGTGCGTTCAGCTTTGCGGGGTCGTGCAACAGCGCCGTGTTAATCGGCGTCTCAATGGCGCCCGGCGCGATGTTGTTAATGGTGATCCCCAACGGCGCCAACTCGATGGAAAGATTGCGCGTCATCATCTTCAGTCCGCCTTTGCTCGCGCAGTAGGCTGTAAAGTGGGGGAAGGGGAGATCTTCATGCACGGAACTGATGTTGATGATTTTGCCCGGCGACTTGCGGCCTTGCAGGTATTTGACGAATGCCTGTGTGGCGAAGAACGGTCCCTTCAGGTTCGTGTTCAGCACGAAATCATAGTCCTTTTCCGTCACGTCCCAGAAAGCCGCGTTCTTTTCGACCCCGGCATTGTTCACCAGGATGTCGAGCTTGCCGAAGGCCGTCACCCCGTCGGCTATCAACTGGTTGACCGAGGACACAGAACCGAGGTCCGCCCCGATGGCCACCGCGCGCCGGCCCAGCCCCTCGATTTGCGCCTTTACGTCGTCGGCTTCCCCCGGATGGGAATGGTAATTCACCACGACATCAGCTCCTTCCTGGGCCATACGAAGGGCGATGGCTTGGCCGATGCCCTGACTGCTGCCTGTGACGAGAACGGTTTTGCCGGAGAGTTTCATAAGAGGCCTTTCGTTAAGGGTTACGATCTTCCCTTACGCAAGGTTTTGCGTCGCGCAAGGTAAAGTTTTGTATCCGAATGTAGCGGCGGTCTGTGATCGTCGCTGATTTTTTGACGGAATGACGGAATTAACAAAATTGGGACTAAATTTACGGAATTTTATGGGAACGAGGCGTCAATGGAAAGATATGATGAAAGTATTGCGACGAAACGATCCTTGATTAAGAATAAGCTCATGCAATTGGGGTTTAGGCGTCTGAAGTTTCCGGAGGCGCTTTCGATCATTCCGCCAGTAGGAATCGTAAGCATTTGGCTTGTTTTCTCCATTGCGCACGGATTCAGTTTTTTCGGCTTTTTTTGGATTTTCCTGAGCCAAGGCGGTTATAGCTGCATTATAATAGGCAAGGCTCTCTTGGATAGAAAAAGTTCCACTCCTTCCGTCAATGCTTGGGTATATACGGGCACGCTCCTTTTATTTTTCTGGATGATCTTAGTGGCAACTGAGTGGATACTTGGATTACATCATTACGGCGTGAAGCTTTAGCCTACTAAAATCGCCGCATGTCTGCACCTGCCACCGTTGCCTTGATCTCCAGTCATGACCGTGGCGCAACCTCCGCCACCGCCTGGACGACCCTCGCGATCCTGTCGGGGCTCAACTTGCTTAATTACCTCGACCGTTATGTCATGTCGGCGGTGCTGACACCGATGCAGAAGGATCTCCGACTCGATGACGCAGACGCGGGTTGGGCCGCTTCGGCATTTATGCTCGGCTATTTTCTCACCGCCCCGGTTTTCGGTTATCTGGGCGACCGCTACCCGAGAAAATTTCTCATGCTTGGGGGCGTGGTAGTCTGGAGCCTGGCCACGGCGGCAAGCGGTCTGGCACAAAACTTCGTCCATCTTTTTGCCGTTCGGATCGTGGTTGGAATTGGCGAGGCGTGCTTCGTCACCATGGGGCCGAGTTGGATTTCGGACCTGTTTGCTTCGACCCGCCGGAACACGGCGCTGACCTTGTTTTACATCGCCGTGCCATTCGGTTCGGCCATCGGTTTCACCATCGGCGGGTGGTTTGCGGAGAACAGCGATTGGCGGCATGCTTTTTTCTACGCGGGTTTGCCGGGCGTCCTTCTTGCGCTGAGCCTGTTGCTGCTCCGCGAGCCGCCCCGGGGTGAAGCCGATGGCCTTGCCGTCGACGTCAGCAAGCATGCCAAGGCTAATCTGCCCGAAGTCCTGGCGTTATTGCTGGATCGCCGCTTCAGACTGCTGGTGCTCGGCTACACGGCTCAGACTTTCGCCATCGGAGCCTTCGGCATCTGGGGTCCGACTTTTCTTAACCGCATCCACCATCTGCCCTTGGGCCGTGCCTCGACCCTTTTCGGCGAAATACTGGCCGGAACAGGTCTTTGCGCCACGCTCCTTGGCGGTTTTGTAGCCACAAACCTGCGCAAGCGTATCCATGCCGGGTATGTTTGGGTCATGGCCTTTTCTCTTGTCGCCGCCACGCCGGTCTGTTTCTTTGCGCTTACGGTCGGCAGCGCAAGCTATGCGTTGATCGGCCTTGGCGTCAGCATGTTTCTCCTCTTTCTACCAACCGGTCCTGTGGTTAGCGAAATATTTGAAATTGTGCCGGTCCATCTCCGAGCCAGTGCAGTAGCGCTCAGTACCTTCGTGATTCATCTCTTCGGCGACCTCGGATCGCCAGCCGCAGTGGGCGGCGTCTCCGACTTGACTGGCAGCCTGCAGAAAGGCGTACTTATCTTGCCGGTCGTGCTGTTGGTAGGAGGGGTCCTTTGGAGCATCCTTATTCCTTTTACTCGTGAACCGGCGGAGGTGATGGCATGAAAATTACCGCGCGCACTCTTTCTGGCCAAATCTGCGACGTGCAAATCGAGGGACCGGTCTTCAAGAAGATTACTGCTCACAAGGAGGACATTCTCGACCTGCCGTGGATCGCGCCGGGTCTGGTCGATATTCAAATTAACGGTTTCGCCGGGATCGATTTCAACCGTCCGCTTGTATCGGACGAAGCTTGGTATCACGCCACGCAGCAACTTTACGCCAGCGGCTGCACCGGTTTCCTCATCGCGTTGATCACCAACCGGGAGGAGGGTTATCGCGAACTCCTCACCGGTTTGACAGCGAGGATCAAACGCGATCCGCGCAACTGCCTCGGGTTTCACATGGAAGGGCCATGGCTTAATCCTGATCCGGGTTATCGGGGGGCGCACCGCGCTGAGTGGATGGTCAATCCGGATATAAACTTGCTTAGAAAATGGCGTGAATCGGTCGGAAATTTTCTGAAACTGATCACTCTCGCACCTGAAATAGATTCCGAGGCGGCGGAGCGCGTCATCAGTGAGGGCAGAAAACAGGGTATCCAGTTCTTTCTCGGTCACTCTGCCGCCATGGACGACATCCTGACGCGGACTATCGCAGCGGGTGCGGCAGGCTGGACCCATCTCGGAAACGCTGTGCCAGCAACTGTGCCTAAATTCGAGAACGTCATTTTTCACGCGCTCGCCCAATCGAGACTGCTGGCGTCGCTCATACCCGACGGACTTCACCTGCCGCCACATGTCTTCCGCGTTTTAGCCCGCATTTTGAACGGAGCGGAGCCCTCACGCTTGCTTCTCACCACTGACGCGATGGCCGGAGCTGCGACGGAACGGCCGGGTACCTGCACCCTGGGAGAAGTCGAGGTCGATGTCGGTGCCGACGGCTCGGCGCGGCTGTTTGGATCAAAGAGACTGGCCGGTTCGACGCTGACGCCCTTTGCGGGCGTCTTTCTTGCCGAGCACATGTCCGGCCTTTTCTTGGAAGACGTGTGGGAGGCATTCTCCGTACGTCCCGCATCCCTGCTCCAGTTCAAACACGGGTTGATCGAGGGCAACCCCGCCGACTTTTGCCTCCTCTCGCCCGAAAAAACGCCCTATCTTCTTGCCACTTACCATCGCGGCAAGTGCGTTTATGAAGCGCCCTGATCGCAATGAATCGTCCCGCACCCATCCGATTGCGGCAGGCTTTTCATTCAATTAAAACCAGTTAATTTAAAAAATTAGCATGTCTATTCCCGCCAAGCGTCTTTTGGTCACGGGTTCCTCCGGTTTGATTGGTTCTGAAGTCAGTCTTTTTTTCAATTCTCAAGGATTCACGATTCACGGCATCGACAACAATCAGCGCGCAGTTTTCTTCGGTCCCGGAGGAGATACACGATGGAATCAAAAACGGCTGGCCGAGTTGATTCCGGGGTTTTCCCATCATGAACTTGATATTCGAGATCGGGCCGGGGTGCTTGCGCTGATTCATGAAATCAAGCCCGACGGCATCGTTCACACCGCCGCGCAACCGTCCCATGATCGTGCGGCGGCGATTCCCTTTGATGATTTTGATACCAATGCGGTTGGCACGCTAAATTTGCTGGAAGCTGCACGGCGCACCTGCCCGGAAGCGCCGTTCATTCACCTGTCGACCAATAAAGTTTACGGGGATCGGCCCAATACTCTGCCGTTGCGGGAGATGGAAACCCGCTGGGATTACGCAGAGCCTATCTACGCAAACGGGATTTCAGAAGAATTCCCGATTGACCAGTCCAAGCATTCCCTGTTTGGGGCTTCGAAAGTCGCTGCCGATATCATGGTGCAGGAGTACGGACGGTATTTCAACATGCCGACCTGCTGTTTGCGGGGGGGGTGTCTGACCGGCCCGAATCACAGTGGGGTGGAACTGCACGGATTCCTCAGTTACCTTGTCAAATGCAACCTGAAACAGCGAGAATATCACATTTTTGGTTATAAGGGCAAGCAGGTGCGCGACAACATTCATTCCGAGGACGTTTCCAAGTTCATCTTTGCTTTTTTTAAGGCTCCGCGGGTTGGTGAAGTTTACAATCTCGGTGGAGGCAAAGCCAATTCGTGCTCCATTCTCGAAGCATTCCGGTGGGTCGAAAAATTCACCGGCAAACCCATGCGTTCTTCCTATGAGGAGAAAAATCGGATCGGTGATCACATCTGCTATTACAGCGACCTCCGTAAGATGAAGGCCCATTACCCGGGATGGGACATCACCAAGTCCTTGGAACAGACGATCAAGGAGATCGTGCAATCCTGGAGCACGCGCCTGGGCAATTAGCTCCCTCCGGTTCGGCGGGCGCGGATTAACCTCATACGCGAGGCGCCTTCTGTTTTGGGTTGGTCCAAGGCGCTTGGGCAATGTGGTCCCTGAGTTTTTGGTAATGTCCCCGTATACACCACAGCGTCATCAGTTGAGCCCTCATCTTTTCAAAACTTAGTGCGACCAGTGAGCCCTCCGGTTGAAAAAAACAATCGGCGGGGTGAAGTATGGCCAGAGTGCCCCATTGCCGCAAGGCCTTAAGAAATTGGGGAAACCAGGTCTTTTTCCACGTGGGACATGCGTCAAACGGTGGGCGGCCTAGCGCTGAAAGATAGAGATCGAACAAAACCGCCGCCTTACCCAAGCCCAGCATCAACCGCCGCGCATAGTCCCAGCGCAGCCGTTCCTTGGGAACAAAATGGCGTAAACGAAGTTCGTGATCATACCATAGATGCCAGCCGCGTGCCCGCATGGCAAAACAGATTTCTGTATCACCGCCCGTTGATAGTTGCGCGCCTTCGCGGTCCTGTACGATAAATTCAAAACCATGAGTCAACAAATCCTGAAATGCGGCCGTGCGCAGGTTTAGACCCGCTCCCCAGAGCAGGGTTCCGAGAGCATCCGTGACATCACCGGTATACGCGTGCTGCCAACCTATCGCATAAGCTCCTTGGATATTTTTAAACCAGACGGGGGGACTAATCTCGGGCATGGCTTCGGATTGTCCTCCACATGCGCCCACTTCGGGATTTGAAGCAAAGATTGAGTGCACGCGTAGAATCCAATCGGAGGCTACCCAGTTGTCATCATCGATAAGACTGACAATTTCGTAATGCGCTTTCAGAATGCCGCTACGGCGTGCGTAATTCAGGCCGGCTTGGGGCTCAGAAACCACACGTAAAGGCGCAGGAGATGTCGCGGGCCAATGATCCATGGCAATTTCCGCCGTGTCATCCGTCGATGCGTTGTCGACAACCACGATTTCCCATCGAATGCCTTCGGGAACCGACTGTACGGCCAGGTGCCTAAGCGTTTCCGGCAGCCTTTTTGCGCTGTTGTGGCAACAAATAATAACTGAAACTCCGTCGGGCATGAGGATGGTGAATGACGATCAAGACGCGCTGTGAAGCACTCGATCCGGCTGCCGGTTATCGCGCGGTCCGATGATCAAATTGCAGATTGGATCATGTGGATGCACTCAACGCCACGGCAAGACTTTTCGCCCTTGGCCCTACAGGATGAAACAAGCGAATGGGCTTGAGCAAGCGCACACAATGAAATCTTGATCTACGTGGAAAGGCCGGTAGAATTTTACCTTATCATCTCGTACACATGAGCTTGCTTGTCATTGAGGCCGGTAAAACCGAGCGTAGTTTCCGGCGTGATGTTCTGGTGTGCAACAGACAAACTGCCATTGGGATTATGTGGGCATTGATCCGTTCGCTTCCGGCTCTGATGGTATTCACGTTTACGGACTTCGTCTAAGCTCATGAGCGTCGCCATCCGGGTTGAAAACCTCTCGAAAAAATACGTCCTGCGGCATCAACTGGGTGCACGTTCACACTATGTGGCCCTGCGCGATGTCCTCACGGATAAAGTAGCTTCCGTATTTAAATCCAAATCCAATTCCGACGGCAGGCGGGAAGATTTCTGGGCTCTCCAAGACGTCTCCTTTGCGATTGAGCAGGGTGAAGCCGTCGGGATCATTGGCCGCAACGGGGCAGGCAAGTCGACCCTGCTCAAGCTTTTAAGCCGCATCACCGAGCCGAACACGGGCCGGATTGAAATTGAGGGGCGTGTGGCGAGCCTTCTAGAGGTTGGCACCGGTTTCCATCCGGAGCTGACCGGTCGTGAGAATATTTATCTTAACGGCGCGATTTTGGGCATGCAGCGCGCGGAGATCCGGAAAAAATTCGATGAAATTGTGGCGTTCGCCGAGGTTGAAAAATTTCTGGATACTCCGGTCAAGCATTTTTCCAGCGGCATGTACATGCGCTTGGCCTTTGCGGTGTCAGCCCATCTCGAATCGGAAATCCTGATTGTGGATGAAGTGCTGGCGGTGGGCGATGTTGCCTTCCAGAAAAAATGTTTGGGAAAGATGCGCGATGTCGGTCAAAGCGGCAGGACCGTGCTTTTTGTCAGCCATAATATGGAAGCTTTGATGCGAATTTGCACAAGGTGCATTTATCTGGTGAAAGGCAGGGTCCAGATGGTGGATGAAATCCGCCGGGTCATTGCGGAATACTCGGCCGCTTTCAAGCAGGCCGCCGGGGAGATCGACCTGTCGAAGCTCCCGCGCCGCTTTGAAGGCAATGGTAGCGCTCGGATGCTTCGCTTGCGAAGCCTCCAAGAGGGCGGAGGCTCTTGGTGTTATGAGTACGGATCGCCGCTGGGCTTCTCCGTGGAGTTCGATGTCTATCGGACCCTTGACGAACCGGATATTGGATACGCGATCTTTTCCACCACGGGAATGGAATTGGCCTCTACCACAACCCATCAGGAACATCCGATCGAACGGCTGTTGCCCGGGCGATACGAGATGCGGATGACCATTCCTGATTTGCTCCTCAATCCCGGAACGTATGTACTTGCGCTGGGCATAGCCGCTTCGGGAAGAGGTGCAGATCACATAGCGGATGCCGCCCAAGTCGAAATTATTCCCAACAAGCTATCCATCCAAAAGGGTATCAATAAAATTTGGGCGCCTTTATCACCGCCCACCCGATTCGAATTAAACGGTGGTTAAAAAGATAGCTCGTGGGAAACTGGGAAATTGTGAACGAAACCACAAAAGCAAAACAATACTGGGGTCCCCTTGAAAGAGAGGTTACTCGTGGGCATGGCATAGATATTGGGTGTGGTACCGACCCCGTCACGCCCGATGCGCGTCGCTTTGACATTCAGGACGGAGATGCCAATACCGCCAGCCAATACGTGAAGGAGCAGTTTGA
>JAJSLI010000017.1 GCA_021272315.1 Methylacidiphilales bacterium
TGCGTGTTTTCCAGCGTCAAAATCCGGTAATTCACCGGCGAAAGCAGCCCCTCGTAACCATCGATGAACCCGAGTACTTCCCAGCCGAGGGTATGCGCCGACGCGACCGTCGCCCGGATCACTGCGTTCAGGCCGGGACAGTCTCCTCCGCTTGTAAGCACCCCTATGCGAAATCGATGCACGACTTAATGTGCTATCGCGCTTTTGACAAAGTGCAAATGGAAATGACACATTTTCGCCATTTTTTCCCACTCTGCCGCCAGCGCAGACATGAGTTGCATTGCCGGTGTTACCATTCGAATTGCAAAAAAAAAGCGGTGACGCATGCTCAACTATCTGCATTCTCGCTCCGTGCAACGTGAGTTTTCCGAATCCCAGCCCGAGTTGATGGACCTGCCCAACCAGGACGAAAAAGCCCTGCGCAGCGATCTTGAGAATATCGCGCGGCTTAACGGCGCCTTCGGCGGACGGCGCGCCGTCGAAAAGATTTTCCATTTTCTCGCCGGCTCCCAGCCCAGGCTACTCCTCGTCGATCTCGCCGCCGGGTACGGCGACCATGGTCGCAACCTGATTGAGCGCGCCCGCGAACGCCGGGGCGAAGTCACCGTTATCGCCGTCGACTTCCAGTTCCAGACCCTTCGCCTTGCGCGCGAAGCGACGTTGTCCGGCCAGAAAATGTTTTTTGTTCAGGCCGACGCCCGCCGCCTCCCCTTCCGCGACAAGGGAGCCGATCTCGCCTTCTGCAGCCTGGCCCTCCATCACTTCACCGAGAACGATGCGCTGGCCGTACTGCGGGAAATGGCCCGCATCGCGCGCCGCGGCCTTGCCTGCGCCGATCTGGTCCGCAGCCGGCTTGCCGCGCTTGGCATCTGGCTCCTCACCACCTTTATTGTGCGCGACCCGATGGTTCGCCACGACGCCCGCCTCTCCGTCCGACGCGCTTTTACCGCCGGCGAATTGACCACACTTGCCCGCCGCGCCGGGTGGCCTGAGTTGCGTCAGGTCAACTTTTTTTGGTTTCAGCAGGCCGTCCTGGCCCGCGTAGACTCCGTCACCCGGGCATGAGAACCTCCAACATCATCACCATCCACGCGCCGCTCGAACGCATCTTTGCCGCCGCCTCCGACCTCGCACGCTGGCCCGATTTCCTTTCCCACTACCGCTACAACCGGTTTCTTTCCCCCATGCCTTGGGGCGGCATTGTGAAGATGTCGGCGGTGCGCACCTTCATTCCCACCACTTGGATTTCGGTTTACCGCATCGACACCGAACGGCGCCAGCTTCACTTCGAGCACCTCCGTTCCGCCTTCAACGCCACGCGCGGCATGATCGTAATCTGGCACTTCACCGAGACGCCCGAAGGCGTCCGTGTCGAAATCACCCACGATTTGGATTTGCACTGGCCGCTGATTGGTGGCTTTGTAGGGAAGTACATCGTGGGACTCTTCTTCATTCATCACATCGCCAGCCGCACCTTGGCCGGTCTCAAGCGCAAAGTGGAAAGCACTCCAGCCTGACATGAGCCGTTCACGCGTCGTCATCACCGGAATCGGGGCCCTCACCTGCGTCGGCCATGGCCGCAAGGGCCTCTGGGAAGGCATCCTGCGCGAGCGCTCCGGCATTGGTTTTGTAACCCGTTTCGATGCCTCCGCGTATGAAGCGAGGTGTGCCGGGGAAATCAATGACTTCGAGCCCTCCGAGCATTTCCCGCCTCACAAGCTCAAGCGAATCGACCGCTATGCCCAGTTCGCGCTCGTCCTTACCCGGCAGGCGCTCGACGACGCGGAGTTGGAACTCTCGCCGGAACATCCGCGCACCGAGGTCGGCGTCAGTTTCGGCACCGCCCTCGGCGGCATCACCACGGCCGAGAACCACCACGATCATTTTCTCCACGACGGCATCAAGGCCGTACCCGCGTCGCTCGCGCTCCAGGTCTTTGGCGGCTCGGCGCACAGCAACATCGCCATCGCCTACGGTGTGCGCGGCTATTGCACGACCAATTCGAACAGTTGCGCCTCCGGCACCGTCGCCATCGGCGAGGCTTACCGCATCATCCGCGAAGGCAAGGCACAGATCATGATCGCCGGGGCCGCCGAAGCCCCGCTGGCCGCTCTCACCTACGGCGCATTCGATACCATCAAGTCGATGGCCAAGGAAACCAAGGATCCGACCGTTGCCTGCCGCCCGTTCGACTCGACCCGCACCGGCTTTATCATGGCCGAGGGCGGCGGCAGCGTCATTCTCGAGTCGCTCGAACACGCCCGCGCCCGCGGCGCCCATATCTACGCCGAAGTCCTCGGCTACACGCTCAACAACGACGCGCACCATATGACTTCTTCGCTGCCCGAGGGCGAATCGGCCATCGAATCGATGCGCAGCGCCCTCGAGGAGGCCGAGTTGCGCCCCGACCAGATCGAGTACATTAACGCCCACGCCAGCAGTACCCCCATGAACGACGGCGTTGAGGCGCGCGCCGTGACAAAATTTTTCGGCAGCAAGACCCCCGCCATCAGCGGCACCAAGGCCTACTACGGCCACCCGCTCGGCGCATCAGGCGCAATCGAGGCTGCCATTTGCTGCCTCGCCATGGAGAACAGCTACGTCCCGCCCACGCTCAACTGCCATGAACCATGCCCGGAAGTCACCCCCGGCTTCGATCTCGTCCGGCTCAAGGGCCGTCCCCAGCCGATCAAGTACGCGCTGAGCAACTCCTTCGGCTTCGGTGGTATCAACTCGTCGCTCGTCTTCGGCAAGGTTGGGTAAGGCGTCCGGCTTGCTTTGCCGGGCCGAATAAAGGAATTCCGCCTGTCTTCGCGTCATGCCTTTACTCTGCAAAGGGACATCTCCCCGCTGCCTGCGGCGGAAATGTTTTAGTTCCAGTAAAAAAAATTCAGTAACGGTCACGAACCGTAGCTGCATAAAAAAAGCGGCCCGGTTTCCCGGACCGCATTTTTTAGAAAAAAATGTTTTTTAGTAACGGTTGCGACCACCGCGGTCTCCGCCGCGCCGATCACCGCGATCTCCGCCGCGTCCACCGCCGCCACCACCACCACGATATCCACCGCCGCCGCCACCACCACCACCACCACCTTCACGGGGCTCCATCGGGCGTGCTTCATTGACGGTCAAGGCGCGACCGTTGACTTCCTGGCCGTGGAATTTGGCAATGGCTGCCTGGGCTTCTTCCGCCGTTCCCATTTCCACGAAACCAAAACCGCGAGGACGTCCCGTCACGCGATCATTGATCATTTGAACCCGCGCGACATTGCCCGCTTGGGCAAAGAGATCGGTCAGGTCATTTTCTGTCATGCTGAAGGGCAGGTTGCCCACGTAGAGTTTTACGCTCATTATTTCCTTCTTGGATGGCTCGCTG
>JAJSLI010000148.1 GCA_021272315.1 Methylacidiphilales bacterium
GACGCGCGTCTTCTGCGCGCCTTCGCCAGCCTGTTTCAGTTCCTTCTGCGCTACCGCAACCCGGTCGAAATTCTCTGGCACCGCCGCTTTCATCCGAAGGGCCGCATGCGCATCGTCGACCGGGCCACCGGCCTGCGCTTCGACTGCACAGTTGCCTCCTACCCGATGTTCGTCGAAGTCTGGTACGACCACGATTATGATTTGCCGCAAATTCCGCTTCGCCCCGGCGACACCGTTCTCGACATCGGCGCCAACCAGGGCTTCTACGCCTGCTACGCCGCCCGACGCGGCGCCACCGTCCTGGCGATCGAGCCGGTTCCCGAACTTTTCACCACGCTGCTCTCCAATGTCGGGGCCGCTGGTCTCGCCAGCCGCGTCACCGCTCTCTGCTGCGGCGTCTCGGACACGGACGGCGTCGCGGTCATGGATTTGAGCGATTTCTTGGGTGGCGGCGTGGGATCCATCGTGCCCCGTTTTCTCGAAAAATTGGACATTTCTTCAACCGGCCGGATCGAAGTCCCCGTCAAAACCTTCGGGCGCATTCTGGCCGAGAATAAAATCGACCGCATCCGC
Organism: Methylacidiphilales bacterium; assembly: GCA_021272315.1. Taxonomy (GTDB): domain Bacteria; phylum Verrucomicrobiota; class Verrucomicrobiia; order Methylacidiphilales; family UBA1321; genus JABDGH01. The sequence goes on from JAJSLI010000148.1 coordinate 574, forward strand.
CTCTGCAAGCTCGACTGCGAGGGGGCCGAATATGCCATCATTAAAAGCATCGACGCGGTCACCGCGGCCCGGGTTGACGCCTTTGTTCTCGAGTACCACTGGGCCGCCTATGACATCGCCGATCTCGTTCGTCATCTCCTCGGGTGGGGCACGCACCAGGTCAGCTATGGCGAGGACAAATATTGCGAGCGCAACATCCTTCGCGTCGTACGCAACGATCTCCTCTTCCCGAAATAACCTGACCGGCTTCACGAACGGCATCCCGGCTTAGGGCAGCTATCGAATAGGACGAGGTCGCGCCGGCTTTGCCAGACCGGAAGGCCGGACCCGTTTCGGCACCCGGTAAAAATCGTCGCTGATTGCCGCGCGAGCCGTTATAGTTACGCCGACGGTCCCGTAGCTCAGATGGATAGAGCAGGAGTTTCCTAAACTCTTGGTCGGGCGTTCGACTCGCCCCGGGACCACTCCAATAAATCACCTTTTTAAAGGCCGTTTAAAGAGGCAAAAAACGAGAGGTGCTGGTGGCCATTAAAGCCAGCGCTATGGGTAACGCGCTGGAATTTGTTTAACGGAAGACGAGGGCGTGACGCATTGGCTTTCTAGGCGCTTTCCAAAATAATATTGGCGTATTGTGTCGTGTCGCCGGTGCGGATCAGGCCGATGGCATGCGGCACGCGCTTTTTGAAATCGACGTGCGGTTCATAGGTCAGTTCAATCCCGCGCAATGTCTCGGCGAAAGCGGAGCAGGTCTTGGCGCTGTTCTGTTTCAGGAACTCCTGCGCCATCCAGGCTTTACCGATCTGAAAGTTGGGGCGAAGCGCGCGCAGCACCGCCAATACCGAGGGCACGTCGTCCACGAGGGAGATGTCCACTGTCTCGATCATCGGCCAGAAGGGGAAACCGCGATCCGCGATGACCAGGGTGTTGGTGTGGCGTACGCGGCTGAGCAATGAGTTGATTTGAGGATTGAGAATGCCGGTTTTAAGCATGGGGGTGGGTTTTGTTGGATCAGAATCCGCGCAGGTCGGTGCTGCTGCGCCTGGGCAGGCCGGGAGCAGGTGTGCGTTTGAGGACGAGATACTCGATGCCGTTTTGCTTGCAATACTCGCGCTTGCCGCCTTTGTCTCCGTCTTCATTCACGGCATAAGCGTCGGGCTTCAATTTTTGGATTTCCGGCTCGGCATCGAGCCAGCCCTCGCCGCTGGAAATCAACGCCTGCTTGACAAACCTGATCGAGCCGACGACGTAGCGGCGTTCTTCCTGCGATAACAGAGGATGCCCTTCGCCCTTGAGCAAGCGGATGTTAGCGTCGTGGCCGACGATGACATACAAATCACCGTACGCGTTGACTTCCTCGGTGAACCGGATATGGCCGGTGTGAAGCCAGTCGTAGCAGCCGGTGGCAATAATTTTTTTCCGGCCCGGTGCGGACGGCATCGGCGGCGGTTCGGGAAAATCTTTCAACTCCGATCCCTTGAAAACGCGATAGGTCATCTTGTTTTCGATCGCGAACTTATGGCGGGTTGAATTTGTCTTGGGTTCGTAGTCTGCCCAGATATCGGCTTTCAAATATTCCGGCAACGCATCGAAATTGTCGAAACCGGCAGCTTCGACAACTTTGCCGACATAGCGCACGGCCTTGAGAAAATAGTGCCGCTCGGCCAGCGGGAACTTCGGGGCTTCGCCGGTTAGTTGACGGATCATTTTGTCCGTCCACAGTAATACGGTGAGATCGCCGAGCTTCGCGGCTTCCTCAAGAAAGCGGAGGTCGTGCGACTTGATGTCGTCGAACGCGCCGGAAGCGATAACTTTTTTTTGAACACTCATTTTGGCGCCACGCGGGGGTTCACGTTGAATGCGCCGGGCACGGGTTCATTGGACACGACAATCAGATAACCGCCTCCGCAGCCGGAATACATCGCGCCGAGAAACTGCCGCTGATACGCCTTGAGCAACGGCATCAAGTCCGGCCGAAGCAACGGGTGCCGGACAACATGCGGCAGCAGCGCCTCCCAGCATTTCATGTTCAAATTGAGCGACGCGCCGAGCGCCTTCGCATTCATCTTAACGATGGCATCGTAGCAATCTTTCCCGGACTGGCTGAGACGAGCGACCCATTTCGGAGCGAGATTCTTTTTGCCCAACGGACTGTAGCCATCGGGCCGCTGCTCGACGGGAAGCAGATGCAAAACTTTGCCCAGCCAGCGTGCAACCTTGGGGCTGTTGCAGGATTCGATGTGCGAGGGGAAAACTCCCCCGTGAATTTTGAAGTCGTAATCCAAGCGGTTAACGCCGGGATATACCAGGCCGATCATGTCTTGGGAGCCGCTGGGCTCGGCTTTGCCCTTGTTTTCGGCCTCGTAAAGTTCACGCACCAAGTCTTCCGGCGGACGATGGGGGAGCTTTCCCTTCCAGATTTTCATTGCCACGGCGCGCGTGCCGCTGGCTATGCCAGAACGATCCATTGGACGAAAATCGGGCTCGATCTGCACCACGACCATCGATCCGGGCGGCTTGGGGTTGTGCCGGGAAACAAACGGTTGGTCAATCCAGCCGCCCGCGAGTTGCAGGCGGTTGGCCATCGAGCCCAGCAATTTGGCAACGGGCGAAGCGGCCTGACTTTTCATCAGCCGATGCCCACGCGTTCGCCGGCCTTGCGCTTTTGATACTGCTGCCCAATCCACTGGTAAGTGAGGGCCAGGCCCTTGTCGAGCGGCGTGCCGGGCTCCCACTTCAGGACGTCCTTGATGAAGGTGTTATCCGAGTTACGTCCGGCCACGCCTTGTGGTGCATGGAGGTCGTAACTACGTTTCATCTTCACGCCCGCAATTTTCTCGACTTTGTCGACCAGCGTATTGATGGAAACCATCTCGCTCGAGCCCAGGTTGATGGGCGTGGCGATGAGCTCGTCGCAGTGTGTAATCCGGTCGATGCCCTCTACACAGTCTTCAATATACATGAAGCTGCGGGTCTGTTCGCCGTTGCCCCAGATGGTGATGCGCAGGTCTTTTTCATCGATGCCGGCGATGACCTTGCGGCAAATGGCGGCGGGGGCTTTCTCGCGTCCGCCGTCCCATGTGCCATGCGGACCATAGACGTTGTGGAAGCGCGCGATAAAAGTCTTCATGCCGCGCTCATGCCAATATTCCTGGCAGAACTGCTCGGAGATGAGTTTCTCCCAGCCGTAGCCGCGCTCGGCCATCGCCGGGTAGGCGTCGGATTCCTTGAGCGCCCGGACATTCGGGTCTTGTTGCAGCAGCGTGTTGTAAGCGCAGGCCGAACTGGAGAAGAAATAGCGGCGCGCGCCCGCCCGGAAGGCGGCCTCGACCATGTGGGTGTTGATGAGGATGGAGCGCAGGCATTCGACGCGGAAACGTTCGATGAACCCCATGCCGCCCATGTCGGCGGCGAGGTTGTAGACTTCGACCGCGCCTTCGCAAACGCGATGACAGTTGGCTTCGTGGCTGACGTCCAGGCAGAGATTTTCCACGCCGGGCACGTGGAGATACCACTCATAGAGCGGTTTCTTGTCCACGGCGCGAATGCGGGTGAAGCCCTTCTCCTTGAAGTGGAGGGCGAGGTTGCCTGCAATAAAACCGCCCGCGCCGGTGATGACGATCAGATCGTCCTTCTTGAGCGGGGCGTCTTTTTCTACGACTCGTTTCTTTTCTTGCATAAAGTTGGTGTCTGTTGGCGTGGTGCTTTGGTTTTGAGCATGATTATGATCGGCTGCTCAATCTCAGCATCAATAAAATACTTTCGACGGGGCGGTTCGGGAATGGCTAGAGTTGACTCTTGCATGGACATTATTGACTTATCCGGGTGAAAGCACAATTTCGATCAGGCAAGACAAACGAAACCACCCCCGAGTTCTTTTCCGCCGACGTGGCGGTGGCGCGACGATTCTACCTTGACCTCAATCCGCCCAAGAACCGGCAGTTGGTGGTGGTCTGTGGTGGACTGGAACACTGCACGCCGGACTACGCCATCCGCCGCGAAACCTTTCCGTTTTTCTCCATCGAGTTTGTGGCACGCGGGCGCGGCGAGGTGAAACTCAAGGGCCGCAGTTATCCCCTGCAGCCCGGGCACTTGTTCTCCTACGGGCCGGGCACTCCGCATTACATTACCGGCGACGCAGCCGATCCACTGATAAAATATTTTGTAGACTTCACCGGAACACGCGCAGCGCGGTTGCTGCGTTCGTGCGGCCTGTCACCCGGCCGCGTTTCAAAGGTTTTTCCGGCGAACGCGCCGCAACCGCTCTTTGACGAACTCATCCGGAGCGGTTTGCGGGTACGCCGCGAGAGCTCGGAGTTGTGCGCCAAATTGCTGGAGTGTCTGGCACTGCGGATTGCCGGAGCCCGTGCGCCACTTAAGGGCGTGGAATCCCTCGCTTTCACGACTTATCAGCAATGCCGTCAACACATTGAGCGGCACAGCCTGCGCTTGCGGACGCTGGAGCAGATCGCAAACGAATGCCATATCAACAACGCCTACCTTTGCCGCCTGTTCCGGCGCTACGACAACCAAAGTCCCTACCAATATCTGCTCCGGCTCAAAATGAACTTCGCCGCCGAGCGCCTGGAACAACCCGGCGTGCTGGTGAAGCAGGTGGCGGAGGAGTCGGGTTTCGCCGACCCCTTTCACTTTTCCCGCATATTCACTTCTGTTTTCGGACTTTCGCCAACCTTATTTCGAGGGCAGCGGCATCAGCAAGGAGATACGCGCCAAACTCATGCCGCACTGACAGAACGTCTGTCACGTTGAAACTTACATCCGGAAGTTACTGGTACGCATCATATTTCATTAAAAAAGGCGATGAAGATGTACCGGATTGCCGACGAGGGACAATTGGGTAGAGTGTCCATTGTTTTAGTCCAACCCCCGGTTTTCTTTGCCCCATGAACTTACCTCAACGCCAAGTCCATCTCGATTTTCATACCTCGCCATGGATACCGGATGTCGCCTCGGAATTTGATGCTCAGGAGTTCGCCCGCACTTTTCGCAAGGCTAACGTCGATAGCGTTACCATTTTTGCCAAGTGCCATCACGGGATGAGTTATTATCCCACCAAGGTGGGAACGATGCATCCGGCCCTCAAGGGGCGAGATCTGATGGGCGAGATGATCGAAGCACTTCATCGCGAAGGCATTCGTTGTCCGATTTACACCACCGTCGGATGGGAGGAAGACGCGGCTCACCGGTTCCCCGCCTGGCGCCAACTCCGCAAGGATGGAACATTTGCAAGTGTGAATGCCGGGGGAAAGGCTCCCGGACCCTGGAAGTTTCTCAATTTTCTTCATTCGGATTATCAGGATTACATCGAGGCCCATGTTCGCGAGATTCTTTCCGGTTACGAGGTGGACGGTCTTTTCTTTGACATCCTCTTTTTTGCGGAGGATGCCTGCTGGAGCGACGAGGCTTTGGCGTTTCGCCGGCAGTATGGCTTTCTGAATTCCGATCCGGAAACCCAGGTAAAATTTGAGAGTGCCGCGCAGGCAGTTTTCTCGAATCGCTTCTCGACCCTCATACGTGGGCTTAATCCTCAAGCCACCATTTTTTATAATTCGTCGAACCGGCCCTTCGTGGACAGTGCTTATGGCGCCCGGAGACGGCTTCCCGCCTGTTCTCATTTCGAAATTGAATCGTTACCATCTGGTTTCTGGGGTTATCAGCATTTTCCCCGGCTGGCCCGGCTTGTCTCAAGATGGGGTGTTCCGTGGGTCGGTCAAACAGGGCGTTTTCAAAAGATGTGGGGCGATTTCGGGGGAATCAAGCCGCAGGCCGCTCTCGAATACGAATGCTTTCGTGCGCAGGCCCTTGGCGGCGGCAATTCCGTCGGGGACCAGCTTCCTCCGCGTGGCAAGCTCGATCCTGCCGCTTACCAACTCATTGGCGCCGTTTATGTCCAGTGCGCCGCTGCAGAATCTTTTTACCAAGGATCCGAACCATTGCCGCAAGTTGGCATTATTTGTCCCCACTATCCAGGACAGGATGAAACAATAAGCGGAAAAAGCGAAGAGGGCCTCGTGCAAATGTGCGAGGAAACGCATTATGAGAGCGTCATTCTGGACGATGCCGGCAATCTGGCCGATCTTGATCTGCTTATTCTTCCCGACAGCGTTGTTATCACCCCGAAGCTCAAGCCTGTCCTGGCGAGCTACCACCAAAAGGGCGGACGATTGATTCTCTCCCATCGCTCCGGGTTTGACGCCGAAGGCAAGTGGGCCCTCGATTTTCTGCCGTTAAGTTTTGCGGGCGCAACGGACAAATATCCGACCTACTGGCGCGCACGCGCGGCTTTTGATCCTGTCCTTTCCGTCAGCGATCGCGTTTTCTATCAGCAGGGACTCAATGTTATTGCGGGAAAGGATACGGAAGTCCTCGTCGACAGAATTCCGCCCTATTTCATGCGGACCGATCTCCACTTCTCGTCGCACTTCCAGACTCCTCCGGTGGCCGATCCCGACCGTTACCCCGCCGTTGTCGCCGGAGATCGCTTCGTCTATTTTGCCGATCCCATCTTCCGGGAATATCGCCAGGCTGGAAATCTTGCCGCCCGCGATGGCTGGAAGCGGGCGATGGAGCGGCTGATCGGCGTTGCTCCCTTCGGCACGGGTTTGCCGACCACGGTTTTGAGCGTGCCTCGCCGCCGCGGAACGGATCTCATCCTGACTCTCCTCCATTACATCCCCCTGCGCAAGGCGCTGGATATCGATGTCATCGAGGAGCGGATGAATTTCGCCGGCCAGATTCTACATCTGCCGCCCTCCGCCAAACGGGTGCGAGTCTTTGGTCAGAAGGAAACCCTGCCCGTCGCGCCGTCCGGTGGTTATCAACTGCCTCCGTCTCCCGGACGGCTTCTCCTTGAAATCTCCGGTTTCTTCCAGGCTTAGTTCATGAAAAAGTCTTCCGGTAAAAGGCGCTATTGCTTCGTGATAGCCCAAGGTGGGCCTCCAAGAGCGTGAGGTTCGTTTTCTGGTTCGACTCCCTAAGCCTCCGTTAGCCGAGCCATAGCCGACGTGCCGTTCCGGTTGAGAGATTATCTGGGACGGATTTGCACCCGGCATATAATTCGCTAAAGTTAAACAACCATGGACAGTCTTCCCTTCGTTAAAATGACCGGCGCCGGCAACGACTTTGTCGTCATCGACAATCGCTCCCTCAATTACACCCTTTCCACTGAGGATATCGCCTGGCTTTGCGATCGCCACTTCGGTATTGGCGCCGACGGCCTTCTGGCCGTCGAACCTTCCGACCACGGCACCGCCGACTTCCGCATGCGCTATTACAATTCCGATGGCGGCGAGGCGGAAATGTGCGGCAACGGCGCGCGTTGTTTCGCCCGTTTTGTTCAGGGACTGCGCCGCGCCGATCCCGAGCGGGTGCGCTTCCTCACGCCCGCGGGACTCATTGTGGGTGAATATGCCGGCGAAGACATCCGCATCAACATGACCCCGCCTACTGAGGTGCAGATGAACCAGTCCGCCGACTTCGGCTGGGGTGAAATCGAGTACCACTTTCTGAACACCGGCGTGCCCCATGTCGTTCTTTTTGTCGACAATACCGATGAGGCCGATGTCGTTCCCATGGGCCGCGCCATCCGCCAGAGCACCCTCTTTCCGCGTGGAACCAACGTCAACTTTGTTCAGGTCACCGATCCGGTGAATCTCATTGTCCGCACTTACGAACGGGGGGTGGAGGATGAGACACTCGCCTGCGGCACCGGAGTTGTCGCTTCCGCGCTTGCCGCCCATCGAACCCGCGGTCTCGAGCTGCCCCTGCGCATTCAGGTACGCGGCGGCGATATCCTCGCCGTCAATGCCCGTTCCGATGAAAACGGCGATTTCCACGAGGTCACCCTGGCCGGTCCGGCCACGGAAGTTTTTGCCGGCGAAATCAAACTCTTTGCCAGCGGCCCGCCAAGGTGGGTCGCCACGCCTCTGCCGCTCGGATCATCTGTTTGAACCGGCTTACGGGGTTGATCCGTTGCCATTTGAAGGCGTAGGTGGTGACGGACCGATCACCGGCGCGGTGTTCGTGGTTGGCGGAGCGTTGGTCGAATTTCCGCCAGTGCCGCCGTAGTCCTCCGGTTTGGCGACGGGCGCCACCGGGATATTTGCCTCGCTGTTTGTATCGGCTCCCGAAGCAGAAGCGGATGGTGGCTGGGCCGGGGGTGTCGGCGCCGTATTTGTGCTTGGTGGAGCAGGAGTTGAATTTCCACCCGGACTGCCGAAGTCCTCCGGTTTGGCGACGGGCGCCACGGGGATATTTGCCTCGCTGTTCGTATCGGCCCCTGAAGTCGAAGGGGATGGCGGCGGAGCTGGGGGTGTTGGAGCCGCATTTGTGCCTGGCGTAGCATTTGTCGAGTTTCCACCGGTGTTGCCACCATAATCTTCCGGTTTGGCAATCGGTGCAACCGGAACAGACGCGATGGCCGCATTTGTCGTTGTCACCTGCGCCGGGGCCGGGGTTGGAGCAGGGGAGGGGGTTGGTGCGGGGGAAACTGGAGCTGGTTTGTTGGTTGGAGCAGGCGTTGGAGTTGTCGCGGCCTGCGTGGGATTTTTCGACGAGTCTGTCGGAGTTGGCGTCACCGGCTTTCCGGAATTATTTTGAGCGACGGGCTTGTTCTCCGGCTTGGGCGCATTCGTCTGATCTGTCTTTCCGCCGTTGGCCGCGGGCGGCGCGCCGCCCAAGTCGACCGGCTGCGCTTTCCGCGTGTGGGCCAGTTGCCAGCACATATTGCCGAGCAACGCGCAGCGCCAGTAGTTGCGCAGCGCGTCCAGCGCCGTGGCATCGTCGCCCTGGAGCCGGTCGTGCGCTGCCCTTTCATAAATCATCGCCAGCACCGACGGGTCTATTTCCGCTTTTGCCGCGAACGCGATCCCGTGCCGCGCGCCCAATTCCGCCGCTTGCAGGAGTGCATCGAGTTTCGCCCGGTCCTTGGCATGCCATTCGTGCGTTGCCGGGTCGACCGTCCCGCCCAGCCAGAGGTATTTTTCGTCGAGCGTGGAGATTTCACAATCGTGATTCACCCAGATCAGGCACGCCGCCGCGTCGCTTATCTTCTTCACGGGCGCGCTGGGTGCCAGCAAGGTGTGGGGCGGGGCGAAAGTGTCGCCGGGATCGAAGCCCACGCTGGCGCCGGTCGTCGCCGCGTTCGGTTTCGTCGCGTTTTCGGTCGAATTATCCGGAGGCTTTTTCCCATCCGTGGGCGCGGGCGTTGTCGTAACCGCATCGGACCCGCCGGACTCCTCCTCCATTTCCCTGCGGCGCAGGCGCGCGTCCCAGGCTGCTTTCGTTTCCCTCAGGACGTTGATGTAGGCTGCCAACCTCGGGTCGAAGAGCAGCCTGTCGCGCATCTCACCCGCGTGGGGCAGGATGCCGTCGGTGAAAAGCTGCGCCGTCGCCAGTTGCGCCGGAATCAACTGCGGCAGCAGGTGCTCCGCGTTCTCGTCCACCGGGATCGGATTGTTGTTGCCGACGTGATCGAGCAGGCCCTGGTAGAAATCGGCCTGATGCAGCAGGTACTTCGCCTCTTCGATGGCGAAAATAATTTCTTCGCGCGCGCGCGTTTGTTGCGCGGGCGTTGCGTCGCTGCGCTGCGAAAAGGCCTGTTTCGTCACCAGTTGCGCGCCCTCCAGCGTGGCGTCCAGGCCGTACGCCCAATCGGCCATTTCCGCGACCAACACCGCGCTCTCGAGTTCGTCCTTGTCGATGGACGGCGGGTTCATCAATTCGTGCAACTGCCCGCGCAAATCCTCCGAGGCGGTCAGCGAGGCCTTGACGTCGAACGCCTCCGGGCTGTTCTGCTGGAGGAGCGCGTTTGCGCCGTGCATCTGGCCGTTCGCCTGGGCGAAAAGCCGGTACGCCACGTAAACCTGCCCGGCCTGGTAGGCTTGCCGCGCCTCATCGCCCTCCGCGAAGACCTGGCGCCAGATCGCCGCCAGCCTCAGCGGATAATTCGCCAGGTCCGAGTCCTTGGGTGCATAGCGCAGGCCGTCCGTCAGTTCGTCCTGTTCCCGGCGCGCGAATCCGTCGATGTAAGCTTTCACTTCGTCGCTGTATTTCGGCGGTGATCCTTCCACGGTCGAATCGGGCAGGGGATCGTTCATCGTCGTCTCCGTCGCCTCGACCAGGTTATCGACCGGGATGCACTCCAGATTCTCCTCCGAAGCGTGCCGCACAATATTCAGCACCTGTCCCGACGAATCGGTGTCGAACCGCTGAACGCCGGGAATGATGACCCGTTTCATGCCCGCCGCCGCCGCCGCGTCGATCCGTTCCGCCAGCCTGGACACGGCGCCGAGGGAACCGTCCGGGTTCAGGCTGCCGATCACCACCGTGTCCTTCGGATAAAGCCGCCGCGCCGAGGTTGAAATCATGCCCACGGCCAGCGCGGCGTCGATTCCGGAACCGTCCGAGGCCGGCGTATCCAGTACTTTCCACCGCGCCCCGGACCAGGGCTGCTGCCACGCCAGCGCGCTGGCCAGCGAGGCGCTCCACAACTGCGCCGTGAAAATCGACGCGCCGGGCGCGTCGGGTTTGATATCGAGGTCAAAACTCGTCGCCTCGTCGTTCGGCCCCACGTCCTGCTTCGGGTTCCAATGGAGTCGGACCAGCACGCATTTGGCCGTCTTGCCGTCCGGGGTCAGGATGGCCAGCGGAATCTGCTGCTCCGTTTCGATGCCGGAGAGCACGAGCGGCGCGCCGGTGGGCTTGTCGAGGGCGAGTCCGGGCCCCGCGGCCATGATCAGCATCAGGGCCGCGCTCAAGGCCCCAAATTTCCCATCCCGGACCCAAAAGGAACACATCGGTCTAGCCTAGCGTCTATTTCGCGAATAGTCGAGACAGCGTGGGGATTGCCATTTCCTGTTGCCTGAGTATGATTTTGACCATGGTGATGCTTGATCACAGCCCCGTGCATTCCGATCCTGAAGTTTTGGGAGGCACTCTCGTCTTCCGGGGCACCCGGGTTCCCGCTCAAGCCCTTCTCGATTACATTCAAGATGGATACTCCGTGGAGGAGTTCATCGAGTTTTTCCCCTCAGTGAAGAAATCCGATGCGGAGGAGTTTCTCAAACTTGCTCACGCCGAGGCATGAGGGTCATCATTGGCCTATTCGGTGAATGAAAAGGACTTTACTTCCAGTTTTGGTCCTTGCGGATCAGTTCGTTTTCGCAAGTTCCGGCGATGGCGCGCCGCGTAACAGGCCCTCTACACTGAGATGCTCGTCAATGGCGGGCCAATAAATGCCATAACCGCCACCGCAAGTTTCCCAAATGCTCAAATGCAGGGCCGAGGCTTTGGCCAATCGGGGAAACCAGAAAAGCGGGACACTGATCACCCGTCCATCGAGCAAGGACACGGTCAGGGCGTCGGACGTCACGCTAACGTCTTTGACCCGTTCGTCAGTTACGGCGGTTGAAGTACTCATGCCATTTGGAAAGCAGAAAATCTTGCTTATTGAGAATAATATCCCGAATCCGGTTCAATTCAACCTCGGAGAAACCATGGTTCCTGGCCAAGGCAACGGGAGATATCCAATATTTGCACGATGAGCCGCCTTTATCAACGTGAACATGCGGTGGCTCCATGGTTTCGTGGCTGTAAAAGTAAAACTGGAAGCCCTGCTCCCGCAACACGGTCGGCATGGGCGCACACTCGTTAAGAAAGCGCCCGCGTGTGGATACCCTTGAAGACAGGCTCTCCCCCGGGAATCTCCGCATCTTGCACTATGGCATTGCTCATGACTTTAACCTAATGCGAAAGGAGGACGTTGGCGAGTCTGGCGGGAAATTCAGGCTCCGTGAAATCAAGAATGTCGCGATCAATCCACGACTCGAGGGGTCGAGTAACGGTAGCGACGACATCAAGCGTATCGGGTTCATAATGACCCACTCGCGACCGGAGGAGATCGGCGAAAGACTTTACGTGTTTTAGGGGATTGCGCATTCCCTAGGTTACCATGTCGGCGCGGAATGGCAAAATAGCAGCTAAGCCAGCATTAGGTCATTTCAGCGCAAAGTTAATGCCTTGGCGCGTTCGTGCTCTTCTTTTGCACCTTCGTACGCGATCGGGTTTAATGCTTTGGTTCGTTCGTAATCTTCTTTTGCACCTTGATGATCTCCGGACATCTCTCTTGCCATACCTCTTTCAAAAAAGAAGGCCCATTGGTCAGATTTTAACGCTATGGCATTCTCATATTCTTGAATTGCGCCATGATAGTCTCCTGCAACATACTTCTTTTTTCCCGAGAAAAAATGTTGATAACAGGGTTCCATTGGAGGAGTTGGTTTGTACTCGGTCGCACGTTTGTTCCTGTCCTCCTGTTCCCATCTGGAAATTCTCCACGCCGATTTAGCAACTGCTCCGACAAGCCTCAAAAGATTATGGTGTGACATGGCTGCACCTGTCTTTGGCTTTAACCCACATTATTCGGATTCGCTTACCTGCTCCTTAATTTGAAACATCAGAGAATTTACGGCGGCATTACTAGCTCCGATTCTGTTTTCTACCTCATCTCTAGCAAGCGAGGCGTGAGGTTTGTCTTCGAGTTTGTTCAGCAACTCGGTGATCTTTTGGGCAAGTTCACCAGATACGTCCTTGGAAATCATAACGGCATGAATAATCGCATTACTGGGGCATAACTGCCAGCAAATTTGCCAGTAAACCATGAGCGGCAATACCCCGCAGTTTGCCGCAGTCCTTCACTCCATCTTCACCCCGTCGGCGATGTCGAGCCGCGCCGCCTGCCGCGCCGGCCAGTAGCCCGCAGCCAGGGCTGCGGCAATTACCAGAATCGGCAGGCTCAAAAGAAAGCCCCACGGCGTCGCCCAGGAGATCGTCCAGCCGAAGAACGAGACATTGATCACGAAGCTCAGAATCGCGGCCAGCGCCAGCCCGGCCACGGTTCCCAGGGCCGAACCGAGCAACCCGATGATCGCCGCCTCCCACAAGACCAGCGCCTCGATCTGCCGCCGCGATGCGCCGATCGCGCGCAGGATGCTGATTTCCCGCCGCCGCTCGGTGACGAGGATCGTCAGGCTCAGGAAAATGCCAAGCGCCGAAATAATGATCCCGATGGTTTGCAGAATGTAGGTCACCGAGAAGGTCTGGTCGAAAATGTGGAAAATGATCTGGCGCAATTCGCCGTTCGATTTGATCAGGTACTGGCCGTAGGGGGCGAGCCGGGGCCGCAGTTCGGCCTGCACCTCCTCGGCGGTCACGCCCGATTTTTTGTCGAGGTAAAGTCCCAGCCCGTTGATGGAGTCGTCCCGCCAGTATTTCCGGTAGGTCTGCCAATCCATCAGGATCACGCCGCCCTCGGTCGTGTAATCGAGGTAGACGCCCGCGATCCGGAAATCGCGCGGCCCCGTCGGCGTGTCGAGATGGACCGTGCCGCCCAGGCCGAGGTGAAACCGGCGCTGGAAGGGCTGGCTCACCAGCACCTCGCCCCGGTCGATGGCGTCGTCGAAGGCCTGCTGCGGGTCGCCTTCCTCAAATTCTAGCTTCTCGATATCCCGCGTCACCCCCAGCCGCGCGGAAACGAATTTCACCGGTTCGCCGCCGAATTGCATCCGCAGCTCGCGGAACGAATCGTATTTCACGTTGGGCAGCGAGGCCACCACCCGCTCCACTTCGGGCCGGATCAGTTCCCGGTTGCCGATAAGCAGGTTGCCCGCCGGCGCGATCACGAGGTCGGCCTGGATCGAGCGATTCAGCCACGCCTCGACCGTGGTGCGGAAGCTGAAAATCATCGTCGAGATGCCCACCACCATCGCCAGCGAGACGACCAGCGCGGCGATGGCGATCGAGGTCCGATGGAGCGATTGGGCGAAGTGCCCTACCGCGATCCGCGCCATGATCGTGCGCGGTTTCGCCCAGCGCGAAAAAAGCCGGCTGGCGGTCGGCACGAAAAAGGCGAAGCCGAGCAGCGTGAAGAGCGCCGCGCCGAAACTGAGCCAGGCCGGGCCGGTCATCAGGCTGATCTTCCCCAGGAGCGCCGCGATGACGAGAAGCCCGCAGCCGATGGCCAGCCAGCGTCCCGTGCCGCGCGCGCTGCCCTCTTCCAGGTGGCCCAATTGCAGCGCCTCGACCGGGGGAATGGCCGCCGCTTCGCGCGCCGGGAACCAGGCGGCCAGCAGCACGGCGCCGAGGCAAAGGACCATCGCCGCCAGGACGGCCCACGGCGATACGAAAAGGTTCTGGATGCTCGCCAGAATATAGAGCGAGGTGATCGTTTGCGAGACGATGCCGACCAACTGGCCCGCGAGGACGATGCCGAGCGCGAGACCGAGGAGAAGCCCCGCCCCGCCCAGCAGCAGCGCCTCGGCCATGAAGAGCGCCTGCACCTGAAGCCCGCTCAACCCGAGCGCCCGCAGCACCCCGATCTCGTGCCGCCGCCGCACCACCGCCGTCGCCACCGTGTTGTAGATGATGAACATACCGACCAGCAGCGAGATGAGCGAGAGCGCGGTCAGGTTGAGCTGGAACGCGCCGATCATCCGCTCGATCTGGCGGTTGCGCCGGTCGGGCGCGTGGACGATTACGCCGGGCGGCAATTCCGCTCGGAGCCGGGCGCAGACCGCGTTGAAATCGGCGCCGGGCCGCAGCAGCGCCGAGATGCGGCTCAGTTTCCCGGCGTGCCGGAAATTTTCCTGGACGTTGGCGATGTCCATGACGGAGAGGTGTTCGTCGGCGCCGGGCGCGTCCTCGCCGAAATCGAGGATGTAGCCGACGTGGAACGTCTCCGTGCCGGTCTGTGTCTCGACCCGGAGCGGGTCGCCAATTTTGAGGCCGAGGCGGCGGCTCAGCGTCCGGGTCAGGGCGATGACCCGGGGATCGCGCAGGAAGCCGGTCACGTCGGGCTTCACGTTTTGCGCGTCGTGCAGTTCGAAGGTCCGGAGCGGGCCGTTGGAAAAAATATCGACCCCGAGAATCTGGAGATACTCGCCGGGGTAATCGGTCAGGCTGGCGACGTCCTCCACCGTCGGCGTCGCCGCCGCGACGTCGGGATCGTTGGCCACGACCGGGTAGGCGTTTTCGTCGAAAGGGAGGCCGTCGCCGATGACTTCCAGGTCGGCCTTGCCCGCGACGATGTCGACCGAGGCGCGGAACGACTCGAGGGCGCTGTGGTTCACGATCTGTACGCTGAGGAAGACCGTGACCCCGAGCGCGATGCCGAACACGTTCAGCGCGGTCAGCACCGGGTGTCGCGCGAAGTAGCGCAGGCTGTGGGTCAGGAAGAGGCGCAGCATGGGAATTTGGACGGGATTAATAAGATTAACAGGATTTGGAGCAGGTTTACTCTGCACAAAAATCTGAATTAACGTGAGCAAGAATAGCTTTCGGCGTGACCCGCGCCTATTTTCCAGACACCCTCTAGGGCATGAAAGCCAAATCGAAGCCGGGGACGAAAGTGGGACTGATCATGGGGAGCGTCTCGGACTGGAAAACGCTTTCAGCCACGGCGAAAATCCTTGAGGAGTTTGGCGTCGCCTATGAAAAGAAGGTCGTCTCGGCCCATCGCACGCCCCACTGGCTGGCCGAGTACGCCGCCTCGGCGAAACAGCGCGGCCTCCAATTGATCATCGCGGGCGCGGGCGGCGCGGCGCATCTGCCCGGCATGGCCGCGGCCTTCACGACGCTGCCGGTGCTCGGCGTGCCGGTCGAGAGCCGCGCGCTCAAGGGGCTCGACTCGCTGCTCTCCATCGCGCAGATGCCCGCGGGCGTGCCGGTGGCGACGCTGGCCATCGGCGAGCCGGGCGCGAAGAACGCGGCGCTCCTGGCCGTCTCCATTCTCGCCCTGCAGGACGAAAAATTGCGCCGGGCCTGGGAATGGTACCGCGCGAAACAGACCACAACCGTCATGGGGCAGAAACTGCCTCCCATCGCCACATGAATCACGGGCCGATTCTTCCCGGCTCGACTATCGGTTGTCTCGGTGGTGGGCAACTCGGGCGCATGTTCGCCTTGTCGGCCCGCCGGATGGGCTACCGCGTCCATACCGTCGATCCGATGCCGGACAGCCCGACGGGGCAGATTTCCGACCGCGAATTCAACGTGCCGTTCACCGACATCCCGACGCTGCTCGAATTTGCCGAGGGGGTAAACGTGGTCACCTACGAGTTCGAGAACATCCCGGTTGACGCGCTCGATGCGCTCGCGCCGAAAGTGCCGCTGCGCCCGGGGCGCGACGTGCTCTTCACGTGCCAGAACCGGCAGCGGGAAAAGGAATTTTTGCGGAAATGCCGGTTTCCCGTCGGGCCTTTCGGCGTCGTGCTCGATGAGGCTGAATTGCACGCGGCGGTGGCTGTGCTCGGGTTCCCCTGCGTGCTGAAGACAGCCGATTTCGGTTACGACGGCAAGGGGCAGCAAAAAATCACGGCGGAGAGCGACCTGGCCGAAGTCTGGCGGCGTCACGGCAACCGGGCCGGCGTGGTCGAGGCGTGGATCAACTATCAGGCGGAACTTTCCGTCGTGGTGGCGCGGGGTGTGCCCGATGCCGCCGGAGAGAGCCCGGTCCAGGCGTTTCCGCCGACGCTCAACGAGCACGAGAACCACATCCTGGCGACCTCGGTGGCGCCGGCCCCGCTGGCGGCGAGCATCGCGGCGCGCGCGCAACACCTGGCGGCGAGCATCGCTGCGCGGCTGGACGTGGTCGGATTGCTGGCGGTCGAATTTTTTCTCACCCGGCAGGGCGATCTTCTCGTGAACGAGCTGGCGCCGCGGCCCCACAACTCGGGCCACTACAGTTTCGACGCGTGCGTGACCAGCCAGTTCGAGCAGCAGTTGCGCGCCGTCTGCGGCCTGCCGCTGGGCGACCCGCGCCTGATCTCGCCGGTGGTGATGCGCAATCTGCTCGGCGACATCTGGGCCAACGGCGAGCCCGACTGGCCGGGGTTGCTCGCGTTGCCCGGCCTGCGGCTCCATCTTTACGGCAAGAACGAGCCGCGGCCTGGCCGCAAGATGGGCCACTATTGCGTCCTGAACGAGTCGCTCGATCGGGCTTGGGAAATTGATGCCCAGGCGCAGGGGATTTTGCGGGGGAAGGGGACATAAGTATGGGTCCGCATGCTTGACCAGGATTCATTGCGACTCCGAAGCCCGACTGGCCAGGGCCTGGGCTTTCGCCAGGTTGCTTTGCGCGGCGCCATCGCCGGGATTAAGACGTAGTGCCTCCTGAAAATCGGCAATCGCCGCATCCAATTGTCCCTTTTCAAAATGAATCAGGCCAAGTTTGTCGTGGGCCCTGGCATTGTTCGGATCAAGCTCCAGCGCCTTTTGAAACTCTGTTGTCGCTTGGTCCATCTGCCCCTTTTGTAAAAGCACATTGCCAAGATTATAATGGATTTTTGGATCGTTGGGATTGATCGCCAGAGCTTTTTGGAACTCAGCCATCGCGTCGTCCGCCCGGCCCTTCAGGGAAAAAGCAATGCCAAGGTTGCCATGCGCGTCGGCAAAGTCGGGGTTGATTTCCAGGGCCTTTTGACACTCGGCGATTGCCTCGTCCACCTGGCCTTTTTGTAACAAAGCCCACCCAAGGTTGTTGTGGGCGTTGATATTGTTGGGATCGATCACCAGGGCCTTTTGGTACTCGGCCATCGCGTCGTCCACCTGGCCCGTTTGTAAGAGAGCATTGCCGAGGTTATTGTACGCGTCGGCAAAGTTGGGATTGATTTCCAGGGCCCTTTGGAACTGTGCCATGGCCTCATCAACACGGCCCTTTTCAGAAAGCGCGACGCCGAGACTGTTGTGGGCGACCCACGAGTCTGGATTTTTCGCCAGCGTATCGGTGCAGAGCGTTTCCTGGCTTTCATAGGCCCAACTGCGATGCCAGCTCATCGCGCCAAGGATCAGCAACAGCGCGGCACAGACGTTGGCTTGCAGGCCCGGCTTCGTTGGAAGGATAAATTTCGCAATCTTGACAAGACCGGCTCCTGCCAGTGCCAAGGGTCCCATGCTGGCCAGATACTGGAAATGATCGGCGACAAAAGAATTCAAGAACCAGGCCAGGTTAACCAGGCCTATCACCGGAAGGAGGGCCGCCAGAAAATAGGCAAAAGTGAAAAACCAGGCCCGCGCGCCCGTCTCGCGCTTGAGCCACAAAATAAACAGAAGGACGATCAAGATCAGCAGCGGCAGGTACGAGAACCACTGCGCAGCATCGAACTCCCATCGAGGGTAAATGGTGGTCAATGGATGCGGCCAGATCAGTTTGCCCAGGTAAAACCAGACCGCGTCACCCGCCGTCATCAGGCGCTCCGTCCAGGGCCGCGCCAACCGGGGATCGACGGCTGTCGCCAGTTGCAGTTTCTGCGTCCAAATTGAAGTGGCGCTCGCGGCGAGGGACATTAAAAAAATGGGGGCCACTCTTGCCAGGTTGCGCCACTGCCAACGGCCCTCGATCCACCAGGCACACAAGCAAAGGACCACCGGCAGGATCACCGTGGACGATTTGCTGGCCATCGCCAGGGCGGCAAAAATCAGGGTCAACGCATAGTTCCAGCCACCACCGGTTTGTCCATCGTTCTCTCGTGCTCCCAGCCACTTCACAAAGAAAAGGATCGAGAGCAGGAAGAACAATCCCGATTGGGTGTTTTTCATCTCGGTAATCCATGCCACCGATTCCACTTGGACCGGGTGGAGTGCCCACAAAGCCGCACCCAGCCACGCGCCCGGTATTTGCAAACGGCACAAGACTCTCCAGAGCACGACCGCGCAGGCTGCATGCAGGAAGACATTCAGGATATGATACGGGAGAGGTGACAGCCCCCACAGGGCGTGCGCCACCCATAACGTCGTGAGGGTTAACGGGCAAATTTCGGCGGCGCTTGTCGTCCAGATCTCCTTCAAACCCAAAGGCCCGACAATGCATGGATTGGACGTAATGAGCGAATCGTCATCCCAGATGTAGCCCGCGTCCCAAACGGGTTGGTAGGTTAGCAGCACGGCCAGAAGCAAAATCACGCCAAAAATCCAACCATGCTTGCACCAGGCCGGCAGCCCTTGACCAACGGTAACCGTATCTGTGAATTTCGCAGGATTCGCTTTGCTCAGAGCCTTTTTGTTCTTCGATCGTTTGGCCATACCCAATTCTCTTGCCGGAGTTTGAGGGTGGAGCCCTCACAAAAGCAAAGCCCGGGGTTGTTGCTTTTGCCAGTCAATTTCCGTCTAATGAGGAGTTGGCTTGAGTCTGCGTGGGAAATTGGCGCCCGAGCCAGGCTATTTGCGGGGGAAGCCAGGCAGCAGTTAGATGTAGCGGCAGGTTGTGACCCCCTTTACGTTTACCAACGACCTCAGTAGACAAGTCTCACTCTTGGGCACTTGCTTTAACCTATCACGCACCTTGCCTTTTGCCTGTCCTCAATAACAAGTTGACTTTAAATTGTTAAAGGACGACTTTTCCCACTGAACCATTCCTCATGGAGGGATTGAGCATGCCAACTTCCATCAGCACGAAGACTACCGATCTCAGTTGGTACATGCGGGAGAGGGTCTTTGGCTTGTCGGTCGCCTGTCCTTTCGACCAGGGCAATCCGTGTGTTTGCCCTTTGCACGAAATCAGGAAATTGAGTATCGAGGAAAGATACAAGTGGGTCCGGGAATTAAGCAACGAAAGCATGCTCGATATTCTCCACAATCACCAAAAGTGCCTGGGTGAAAAAGAAAATGGTCTCTTTAACTCAACGGTCGACACGGATTCTGCGCCGAAGCCGGAGCCTGAGGGTTGATCCCCCCATCAAGGCAAAGTTCAGGGCCGCGGCTCTTGAGCCGTGAAGCTTGGTCTTAATTACGGGTACCCGCACTCATGCCTTGACGCCACCAGCGGTTGTGATATTCATAGACGATACACCACCACAGGTAGATGCGTTGCCCTAAATGCCAGGCTCGTGATGATAAGGTGATCGATTCACGCGCCATAAAAGATGAAACCGTAATCCGGCGCCGCCGGGAGTGCCTCGCGTGCGAACATCGGTTCACGACCTACGAGGAGATCGAGCGGGACGACTTGCGAGTTCTCAAGCGCGATGGCCGTTACGAGGCCTTCGACCGCCGCAAAATGACCGCAGGCATCGATAAAGCTTGTGAAAAGCGGCCCGTAAACCGCGAAACCATCGAGCGGGCGGTGAACGAGATGATCGACGAACTGGTGAAGACCCACGGTGACGAGATCCCGACCAAGGAGATCGGCGACAAGATCATGCTTCATTTGCGCCGACTTGACGAAGTGGCCTATGTCCGTTTCGCGTCGGTCTACCGGAAATTCCGGGACATCAAGGAATTTGTGAACGAAGTGCAGAGCCTGACCCTCGAATCGTAAGGATAAACCGTAACCCCAGGAGCCCCGCCATGATCGCCTTACCGCAACGACTCCCGCATGTCATCTGGAAGAACGACCGGCTCGTGCCTCTTTCCGAGGGCTGGCTGGCTGAATCGATCGAGCATGCCGCCGCCGCCGCGGGGCACCCGCGCTGGGAGCTGGCGCCGGATGTCGCGCGGGCCATCGCGGTTTATCTCGAGAACGACTGGGTCGCGCCGGCGTTGCCGCTCGATCATCTCCAGGAAATGGTGCGCCGCTCGCTCGAGGGAATCGGTTACGACCATATCGCGCGCCAGAGCCGGATCATCCCGCCGCGCGTCTCGATTTCTCTTTCGGAGATCGCCACGCGCGCGCCCTACGAGATCGAATTTTACCCGCTGCTCCGGGAACGGCTGGACGACGCGCTGGAGGTGCAGGTGGCGGGGGTGCGGCTCGAGGGGCTGCGCGACTGCACCAAAATCCTCGATGCTGCCGGGCGCTGGCGCCGGACCTGCGTACGAATCAGCGACGACATCATTCATTATTGCCGCAGCTTCATCCGCCTCTCGATGCCGCGTACGGTCGATCTTGTCATTCAGTAGTCCGCGCCCCTGATTACACCGACAACGCAATGTAACATGAAAGGGCTGGCCAGCGGGCCGGTCGTTTTGCCACGCTGGGATGACTCGTCAGGCCAACCCCAGGACACATATGGATATGGATTCGTTCCAGGTCACACCCGCCATTAGCGAAAAAGCGATCAAGATCAACCTCGACAAGAGGTTTTATGGCACGTTCGCCGAGATCGGCGCGGGGCAGGAGGTGGCGCGGTGGTTTTTCCGTGTCGGCGGCGCGTCGGGCACGCTGGCCAAGACGATGTCGGCCTACGATATGGCATTTTCCGACGCAATTTACGGCAAGGGCGAGCGCTATGTCAGTCAGCCGCGGCTGCAAAACATGCTCGACTATGAGTTTGCGCTGTTGCTTGAGCGGCTTAACGCCAAACGGGGCGAGACGACCTCCTTTTTCGTCTTCGCCGACACCGTCTCGGCCCGCAACTTCCTCGGTACGAACGAGTGTCACGGCTGGCTCGGCATCAAGTTCCAGTTGCAGCCCGGCGCGCACCCGAGTGAAATCGTCATGCACGTCAACATGCTCGACAAGGAGAACCTGCAACAGCAGGAGGCACTGGGGATGATCGGTGTGAATCTTACCTACGGCGCGTTTTACCTCCACGCCGAACCGGAGAAGCTGATTGCCTCGCTCCTGGACGGCCTCTCGACCGCGCGAATCGAGGTCGACATGATCAAGTTCATCGGCTCCTATTTCAGCAACGTCGACAACCGGCTGATGAGCCTGCAACTCGTCGAGAAGGGGCTTTCGAATGCGACGCTGATCGGGGCAAACGGCGACGTGCTCCAACCCTCGGAAGTTTTTCACAAGAAACCGATCTTGATCGAGCGCGGCAGCTTCCGTCCGGTCACCCTGGTCAATATCGACATGCTCGACGGCGCCCGCAGCCAGTTCCTAAGCGATACCGACGTGCGGCAGGACGAGATCGTTGAGCTGATGGAGATCACCATGAACAATCTCCTCAGCGCCGGAACGATCGACCATCGCGACTTTCTTGCCCGCGCCGACGTCATCAACGCCGTGGGCAAGATGGTGCTCATTTCCAACTATGCCGAGTATTACAAACTGGCCGCCTACCTGCAGCGCTATACCAAGAATCAGATCGGTCTGGTGCTTGGCATCCCGGCTCTGAAGGAACTTTTCGACGTAAAGTATTACGACGCGCTCGATGGCGGCATTCTTGAATCGTTCGGGCGTCTCTTCAAAAACGACCTTAAGCTCTACGTCTATCCCTTTCTCGACTCATCCGGCCAGTTGTCGACGCTTCACAACGTCTGGGCGCCCGAACACCTCAAGCACCTCTTCAAGCACCTGCTCGAAAACAACTACTTCGAAGCCATCGAGAATTATCACAAAGATTACCTCACTATTTTTTCACGTGAAGTCCTGGCGAAGATTCGAACCCACGACCGGTCGTGGGAAACGATGGTGCCGCCCGAGGTAGCGACGTGCATCAAGCAGGAATGCTTTTTTGGGTACAGGCCGTAAATCGATTCCAGAGCAAATAAGTTTTGCTCTAGTCTCTTGCTTTTTGGCCGCGGATTTTTGAAGATGGCGGGATGGACTTGCACCGGATTGTCGAGGCGTTGCTTTTTGCAACCGACCGGCCCCTGACTCCCAAAGCCATCGCTCATGCTTTGCGCGAGGCGGGGAAACTTTCCCCGTCGCCTGAAACCGTCGCGCAGGAGAAGGCTGATCACGGGGAAATCGAGGCGGCCATCGAGGAATTGCGCCGCAAACTGGAGGAATCGGGATCGAGCCTCATGGTCCAGGGCATTGCCGGCGGTTACCAGTTGAAGTCACGGCCTGAGTTTGCCGTCTGGACCAACAGGCTTTTTAGCGAGACGAAAGCGCCGCGCCTGAGTCAGCCCGCGCTCGAGACGCTCGCCGTCATTGCCTACCGCCAGCCGGTGGGCCGCGCCGAGATCGAATCGGTCCGCGGTGTTGCCGTTGACGGCGTGCTGGCCACTCTACTTGAACGCAAAGTCATCCATGTCGCAGGCCGTTCCGAGCAGCCGGGCCGCCCGCTCCTCTACGAAACTACGCCTCTCTTCCTCGAACTTTTCGGATTGAAAAGCCTCGACGAACTTCCCAATGCCGACGAACTGCGCCGGCTGCAGCCTCCCGAACCTCCTCATGCCCTCGAACAACAGCAACTTGACGTCGGCCTTGTCCCGGCAGATGCAGCTTCTGCGCCTCCGGATGGACCGGATCGACCTCAGGATTCTGAGACTTCTCCAGCAACGGACTAAGCTCTCGCACCTGATTGGCAACGCCAAACGTCGCCATCGGGCCGCGATTTACGTTCCCGAACGGGAGCGAGATCTTCTTATGCGGCTGATTCGTCGCAGCGGCGGTAATCCACCCGTGAAGGCGCTCGAAGCCATTTACCGCGAGATTTTCTCGAGTTCGCGCGCTGCGCAGGGCCAGCCCGAAATCGGCCTGCTTCGGGCCACCGCCCAGGCCATGATCCTGCCCGCCCGATGGTGCTTCGGTGCCTGCGATCGTTTTGTTCCCAAAAGGAACTGGACCGAGCTTGCCGGCGGTCTCGAGACCGGTGCCTTGGCCGTGATACTCCTCACCGGGGCCGATTTGGCACAGGTTTTTCAGAAAACGGCCACGCTTAGCCACTTTTTTCACCGGTTTACCATCATCGGCGACTTCCCCGCCGAAGCCAATTCGGCTCTCCCACTCTCCCGGCGCATCTTTATCGTGGGGTTGAAGGGGAAAGGGGCCTCTTTGGAGGCCAACCGGGCCCTTGTTTTAATCAAGTGCAAATCTACGGCAAATGCGGTAAAAACCTTGCTCCACGCCATGCCAGACCACTCCGTACAAGCCGAAACACTTGACTTTCGCGCCAAAACGCCGCGAGGCGCGATGGCACCGGCCTTGGTTCGTTTGACCTTGGCGCAGACAATCGATGGGATTCACGCCACCAGCCAGTTGCTGGCGGCAAGGCAAGCCGCCAGCCTGTCCCTTTCGATTCTAGGCGTTTACCTAG
>JAJSLI010000147.1 GCA_021272315.1 Methylacidiphilales bacterium
GATGGTCGCGCGGCTCATCAGTTGGAAATCGTCGATCACCTCGCCGCTTGCGATTTCCATTTTGCAGGCCTCCGGAAAATTATGTCGCACATAATCCACGTCATCGGTCAGCACCAGCCAGCGATAGTTCTCCCGGTCCGGCACCCGTTCCAGGCAGTTTTCGAAGTAGGACCAAGGGAGCCGGACCCGTTCCCATGCTCCGTGGAATTTGCCGCGGAGGTGGAGTATGCCAAGCGGGGCGCCCCGCAGATAGTCCGCGTACCTCCGCTCAAACCGGTGACGCAGTGGCTCTTTCACCCGGAACAAATTCTTCACTTCGGTTTCACAGCCCGTGAAGTAGCGGCTCGACTGGAAGTAGCCGCGGTAAAACGCGTGATCGCTCAGGTCGGCAAGTACCTTCTCTGGCGAGGCGTAGCGGCCATCGTTGAAATCAAGCCACCTCTTTTCCACGGGACGCCGCATCAGCGACGCCAGCTTGAACCGCAACTTGCGCAGAGCGTTGGCTGCGCTCGTGTCACCGCCCAGTTCAAACAAAGAATCCAGACCATAGGCCGAATAGTCCCGCAGCCGGCTCATGCAGAATGAAGTCCCCAGCCGCCGCGCCGTCGTGAAGCCGAAGGCATACTGGAACATCACGTTGCACAAGTCGCTGTCGGGAGGGTTCTTGATCTGGATCATGCCATTCCTTAACAGTCAGGCGTTGTGCTGTCCAGTGTACCGGTTATCCTGAAGTCATTTCCCGTTGGGAGAATCGAGCAAAACCCATGGCGCATGTTCCGTGGAAATTCGGACCGCGTGCTTTACCCACCGCCTGGTTTCATCAAGCCGGCCCGGCGCAGGCTGGCGCTAATCATCCGGGGATTCACATCCGGATGCTTCCAACCCGCTTTGCCCTTCATGATTTTTTTGAACCAGAACATTCGTATCTTAAAATCGAGGAACGCATACCAGAACCGCCAAAAGCGGAATTTGACCGGCAAAGGATTCCCGCCCCGGTCCCGAAAGATCATCTTTTGCCTGCCGAAGAGGAGGCCGTAACGCAGGCGCCTCTGGTGTTTCGTATAGCTGCGGGCGATTCTCCGGAAGATGCCGGATTCTAACTGGTTTAAAATCCTCGAATCATCGTGTGATCGAGTCGAAATCGCTGTTCGGGGGAGGAAGACGGCCAAGTGGCCGCTGGCGTAAAAGGTATTGAGGAAATCGAACCAGACATCACGGTCTTCGATTACCACCCGGCGCCGGGGAAAACACCGCAAAAAAGTCTCCTTCGGTGCCACCAGCGCTACCTCTGCGATAGCCGGCCAAGGATTAAAGAGATAGTAATACAAACCGGCTTCTTTCTGAGGTGCTTCGGTCACAAACCAGTCATAGGGCGCCGTGCGTACCTCATGGTTCAAGGCATCAAGCTCGACAAATCGTCCCGAGACCATCGAAACATCGGGCTGTGAATCCATCACCCCGGTCGCATCTTGCAGCCAATTGGGATCGATATACTCGTCCCAGATGTTGCAGCAGGCCACGTAAGTTCCCGTCGCCATGTCCAGTCCCTTGTTAAAGGCTTCCTCAAAGCCGTTGTCGCGTTCGCTGATATAACGCACGTGAGGGTAGCGGGCCAAAACTTCCAAGGTGTTGTCGGTGGAGGCCGCGTCGACAACGATATGCTCCACTTCCGAAAGCGACTGGTTCATCACACTGCGAATCGTCGCTTCCAGCGCGTCGCCATGATTTCTGGAAGGGGTGATGATGGAAATCTTCATGCCCATAAGTCACGCCTGCTTTCCGCCACGCCGACCGGGCAGCGAAGACTGATGTGGGTGAACCGGTGATCGCAGTACAATTGCCTTTGCAAAACTCGCCCGCTGAAAATCCGGCTGTAATTAAAACTCATGGTGCGGTATCCGATCCGTCCATAGTGGACAAGAGGGAATATCGAGGTCAAGGATGGAGAGCTTGGTCGGCTTTCCAAAAAATTCCGCGCGGAAGAGATTGCCATTGCCTGCGGCATGCCTTCAAATAAAGCGTCATCCATGCGTCGAGTCATCAGTCTTCTCCTTGTTTTTTGCCTCTTCACCGCGCCCCTGCGGGCCAACCTTGGTGAAACGATCCAACAGTGTGTCGCTCGGTACGGAAAGCCCAACAGTTACTCCGAGGCTGGTCCCAAATCGCCTTTTGGCACGGTGGTCTTTGTTGCGGGTGGCCTTATCCTCGTCGTCTTCGTTTACAACGACAAGGAGGTCGGAGCTCGTGTTTCTAAGTCCGATAAAACCGCCTTTAGTGACGCCGATCTGCAAACCATCATGGGGGCCGATACGGCGGGATCGGCCTGGACCTCGGTCAAGAGCGACGATCCCACCTGCCTGGCCTGGCGCAGGGGCGACAACGCGCAGGTCCTTTACGACCAAGTCCAGCACATGGTCATATTTACCTCCACGGCGATGTCCGACGCGTTGCATGCCGCGTCCGCCAAGCCCGCTCCGCCAAATCTCTCTTCGTCGAATGCGGCCATGACCAACGCTGCTCCGGCAAATTAGGTTTTTATTTTTTAACTTGGAGGATGTCTGGAAAGTAGGCGCGGGCCAACCTGCTTACTTGAAATTTCCGGACGACCGTTTGGCTTTTGAGACGGGCCCGGGCCGTGTCTTACTCCGGCCTCAGCACCGTGTCGGAGGGCGGCGCATGGTCGTCCGTTTTTGGGTAATCAAGGGTGAAGTGGAGACCCCGGCTTTCGTGGCGGCTCAGGGCACAATCGACAATCAGTGACGCTACCAGCACCAGGTTGCGCAGTTCGATCAAGTCGCAAGTCATCTTGTAATTCCAGTAATACTCCTGCACTTCATCGCTCAGGCTCCGCAGTCGGCTCGCCGCGCGCTGCAGTCGTTTGGTCGTCCGCACGATCCCGACGTAATCCCACATCAATTGCCGGATTTCGCGCCAGTTGTGATAAATGACCACCAACTCGTCCGGGTCCTGCGCCTGTCCGCTTTCCCACGGAGGAATGTTTTTCTGCTTTGGCGGCGCTTTTTCCTGCTTTACCACCTCCGCCGCGCGATGCGCGACCACCAGGGCCTCCAGCAGCGAATTGCTCGCCAGCCGGTTTGCTCCGTGCAGCCCCGTGCAGCCCACTTCGCCGACGGCCCAGAGACCGGGCAGGTTCGTGCGCCCCTGCGGCGTCGTCAGCACACCGCCGCACTGGTAATGCGCCGCCGGCACGACCGGGATCGGTTCCACCGCCATGTCGATCCCGCACTCGAGGCACTTTGCATAAATTGCCGGGAAGCGGTTCTGCAGGAACGCGCGGCTTTGGTGGGTAATGTCGAGATAGACGCACTCCGCGCCCGACCTCTTGATCTCGGCGTCGATTGCGCGCGCCACGATGTCGCGAGGTGCGAGCGATTTTTTTGGGTGGACACCGTCCATAAACGCCGTTCCCGCCCCGTTGCGCAGCACGCCTCCTTCGCCCCGCACCGCCTCGCTGATCAGGAACGATTGTGCCTTCGGGTGAAACAGGCAGGTTGGATGAAACTGGATAAACTCCATGTTCGCCACCGGTACCCCGGCCCGGTAGGCCATTGCCACGCCGTCACCCGTCGCAATGCTCGGGTTCGTCGTGTAGAGATAAACCTTGCCGCAGCCGCCCGTTGCCAAAAGCACATGCTGCGCCGCCACTGTCTTGACCACGCCGGTTGCCACATCCAGCACGTAAACCCCCACGCACCGGTTGTCGGTGGTGAAGCCGAGCTTGCGCCGAGTGATCAGGTCGATGGCGGCATGGTTCTCAAACATCTCGACGTTCGGATGCAGCGCCAGCGCCGTCAGCAGCGCGCTTTCGATTTCACGCCCGGTCACGTCCTTCGCGTGCAGGATGCGCCGCTTCGAGTGGCCACCTTCCCTGCCGAGGTCCAGCTCGCGGGTGTCGCCATTTTCGCGTTCGCTGAACGACATCCCCAGCTCGATCAACTCCTTGATCCTCGCCGGACCCTCCTCCACGATTCCGCGCACCACGTCTTCATGGCAAAGACCTGCGCCGGCCTCCAGCGTGTCGCGGACATGAAGGTCGAAGGTGTCCTCGCTCGAGGTCACGCAGGCGATGCCCCCCTGCGCGTAATTGGTGTTCGATTCAGCCCGGTTCTTTTTCGTGATCACCGCCACGGAACCTTTTTCGGCGACGTTCAGCGCAAACGTCAGCCCCGCCATGCCCGAACCGAGCACGACATAATCGTAGCGATGACTGGCGGCCATCCTGTAAGCTGCTCATATTAGTCGCGTTGCGCCAATACAAAATTGGAGAAAACCCCGCGCCGGTTGTGAAATTCTCCACGGTGGTTACATTATCGCATGCCGAGCCGGCCCGCGCGCACGCTCAAACCCGACCGGGACGACTACTTTGCTTATTGCCCGAGCGAGTATCTCGCCATCGTCGACCTTGAATCCTACCAGACCTTTGTGGGCAAGGGCGCCGACCATCTCGATATGATGGCCCATCTTCACACCCAGATGAAGGCGCTGACCGCCGTGGCATGGGGCGCGCCGCCACGGGCGCTCAACTTTCGCATTCGCGTGACCGAGGACGACCGCGTGGTTGAGCACTCCGCTTACACCCGCCACACCGGCACCGCGTCGGGTTGGGTCCGGACCAACGGACGGCTTGTTCTCACCAGCCACGAACGCCTCTTCGACTGCGCCAGGCACCGCACCCACGATCTGTTCCATGGACGACGGCTGCCCAGGCTCTCGCAGCCTCGGCTCCTGCGCGTGCCGCCGGGCATTTATGCGGTCCTCGTCTATTACCATTTTCCTTTTACCGATCCCCGCTGGGCGGAAGGTGAACCGTGGTCGGATTCAAAAATCCATTACACCGTCCTGCTGCGCCGTTACC
Organism: Methylacidiphilales bacterium; assembly: GCA_021272315.1. GTDB lineage: Bacteria > Verrucomicrobiota > Verrucomicrobiia > Methylacidiphilales > UBA1321 > JABDGH01. The sequence goes on from JAJSLI010000147.1 coordinate 4,877, forward strand.
CGTTTCCAGCGCCCCGCGTGGCGCCGGTCCGGCTCAGCGCGGGCCTCATCCCGTGGGCGGGTGAGAAAGACGCCGCGCAGCCCTGGGGCGGCCATTTCGAGCAGTACGCGGGAAGCAAATAACCTCCACGGAGGCGAGGTGAGGGGGCTATCGAGCGCGGCCTTGCCCTCTTTAAAATCAGAGCCTAACCTTTGCCTCCGTTCCAGGCCGGAATGGCTTTAATCTTTAATACACCTTTTACCGATGCGCGTAATCATAACAGGAGCAGCCGGTTTTATCGGCTCCCACGTGGCCGAGATGCTTCATGCCGAGAGGCATTCGGTCTTGGGAATCGACGATTTATCCGGGGGCTTCGTCGACAACATTCCGAAAGGGGTGACTTTCGAGAAAAGGTCCATCACGGATGAACTGGACGGTCTTTTCCAGAAGTTTAAGCCGGAAGCGGTGTTCCATCTGGCTGCCTACGCGGCCGAAGGGTTGTCCCATCATATTCCCGTTTTCAATTATACGAACAACGTCGTGGGAACGGCCAACGTATTGGCGTCCGCTTACCGGGCCGGTTCCAGGCACTTCGTGTTTACCTCTTCGATTGCGGCCTACGGTCATCCCCATTCGGACAAGCCTTTTGACGAAGCCACCCCCTGCGTTCCCTGTGATCCCTATGGGACCGCCAAGCTGGCTTGCGAACATCACATCCGGGCGGGTTATGATTATCACGGAGGCCCGGCGTACACGATTTTTCGTCCACATAACGTTTTCGGCAGCCGCCAGAACATTTCCGACCCTTACCGCAACGTCGTTGGAATCTACATGGCCCGCGCACTGGAAAACAAACCGATGCCGGTCTTTGGCGACGGCTCGCAAACCCGCAGTTTCTCCCATATTTTCTCAGTGGCCCACGCGATCGCGATGGCTCCCTTCACGGGTGAAGCGCGCAATCAAACTTTTAACATCGGCGGGGACGAGCCGATGTCGGTGCGCGACCTGGCGGAAAATATCGCCCGGGAGTTTGGAATAAAGCCGAACCTTGAATTCCAACCGGCGCGCAATGAGGTGATGCACGCGCATTGCCGCCACGAACTGGCCCGGCGGGTCTTTCCCCAAGCCTACGCGCGGGCGCTGGACATCCGCGCAGGACTGAAAGAAATGGCGGCCTATGTGCGGAGCCGTCCCATCCCGGCGGCCACGGAATGTCCCGCGCTCCTTGAAATCACCGATCACCTGCCTCCAAGCTGGAGCAAGCGGCTGGCGCATCGGGCCAAAGCTTAAAAGGAGGCGTGGAGATGAAGGAACTTCCCTTGATTACCCTGGGCCTTCCCGCCTACGGAAGGCCCGCCTTTCTGCGCGAGGCCATAAAAAGCTGTTTGGCGCAGGACTACCCCAATTTGGAAATCCTGGTGGCCGACGATGCCTCCCCGCAGGACCCCTGGCCGGGAATAGCCGATTTGGCCAGTGAGAAATGGAACTATGTCCGCCATGCGAAAAACAAAGGAGGAACCGCGAACTTCAATTACCTTATCGAGAAGGCCTGCGGGGAAATTTTTGTCCTGCACCAGGACGACGATTGTTTGCACCCGGAGTTTTGCCGGCGAGCCGCCGAGGCCATGGAGGGGAGGCCCGAGGCGGTGCTTTATTCCGGATTGATGTTTCGCGGCCCCAAGCGCATCAGCATTCTGGGGCAGGACTTGAAAACCTTCAACGGCCCCTGGGTGCCACTTGATTATCTGGAGGCCGGGGCGCATGTCGTTGAAAGTTTGGACGCCCTGTTGATGCTGCTTTTTTCCATCCCTTTCATGCATCCCGCGACGGCCATGCGCCGGGATGTTTTGGTTCAGACAGGGGGCTATTTTAACGAATCGATGTTCATCGGTGATAACATCACGTTTAGCCGCATGCTCCTTCACGGGCCCGCCATTTACGACACCCGTTTAAGCGGCTTTTTTCGCCTGCATCAAACCAATGTCAGCACGTCATTGGACTTATCCAAGCAATACGCCTGGCGCCGCCGCCAGCTCGATCTTTTGCTTCCACTGATCAAGGAGAAATTTTCAAACTGGCAGCCGCGCCTTGCCGAACTCCTGCAAAATTTGCCCCGGCGTGAGCGATGGAGAATTTTAACCGAGGCTCTGGAGGCCGGTTATCCGAAAGAGCTGAACGAAACCGTTGCCCAGGCCGTCGGAGGAAACGCGCGTAAAAACCTGCTCAGGGCCCGGGTCCTCAAGGCCAGTTGGTCGCAACAATGGAAAAGTCTTGGCTCGCGTTTGATTAAATGACATGCCCGTGAATACGGAAAAAGGATGAGTACTTGAAAATGTCGGTTGGCCGGCGCCTGCAACGCCTGGTGGCAAAGAGTCTGCCCGGGGAACTACGCTGGCGGGGATTCCGTCTCGCGGCGGGAGAAATCGAACTGCGCCGGTTAGATCCGGCGTTTTATCCGCCCGGCGGCAAGGAGGAAAAACGGGGCCTGCCGGAAAACTTCGACACGCAGCGGGACGAGGCGGTAATCCGGATCGACAACGGTTACGCGACCGATCACGGCGCGACGCTGACCTCTTCCGGCCAACTGCTGCGCGAATTGTCGCGCGAGTGGAACCCGCAACCGTACGGTCATGGACGGCTGCAAAAACCCGTTTGGCTACCGCGGGCGCATCAGGTGCCGGAGGCGGCCTCGATCACACTCGAACACAACGGGAACTATTGCCATTTTCTTTTCGAGGGCCTTCCGCGCCTGCGGATTTTGCGGCGGTGCCATCCCGACCCGGCACTCCCGGTTTACGCCAACACGGGAAGGACCTATCAGCGCGAGTTGCTGCCGCTTTTCGGCGTGGGGCCGGAACGGTTGATCCCGGCGTCGGATTTTCCGCTTTTGCAGGCGGAACGGCTCTGGGTGCCGACCTATGCAGGTTGCCAGGGAAAGTGCGCTCCGGAGGCGATCAGCTATCTGCGCGAAACCCTGCTGCCGAAACTGGAGGCCGAGACGCCGCTGCGCTGGTTGAGCCGCAAGATTTACGTGAGCCGCCGCGATGCGACCAGCCGGCGCATCCAGAACGAGGCCGAGATCGAAAAGCGCCTGGCGGAACTCGGTTTCGAGTGTCTTTGCCTGAGCGATCTGCCGGTGTTGGCGCAGATACGCGCCTTCGCCGAGGCCCGCGTCGTGGTGACCGCGCACGGGGCCTCGCTGACGAACATCGCCTTCACCGCCGCCGGAGCGCTGATGGTCGAGATTTTTCCCGACGATATTAATATTGCCAACGATTGCTATCAGGATCTTGCAAAAAAGGTCGGCGTCAAAGGCGTCTATTTCAAAGCGCCGTCGGTTAGTGTCGGTGTGGGAGGTCTGGCCAAGGACCTGACCATCCCCGAAACGCTTTACGAACAGATTATCGCGCTGCTGAAAACGGACGGCATCATTTAGCCTTTAAGACAGTCGTCGATTTCGCCGAGGAGTTGCGCGGCGGAAACGCGAATATCGCTTTGATGCGCTCTTTGCGGTCCTGATTTGTGGAGGACCGCCTCGCCGTGATGGGCGCGGTAGTTGAGGCCCGCTTTGCGGCTGAGATTGCGATACATGTAATAACTGGAGGGGGCTTCGCGTTCCAGTTCCGCCGGGAGAATTTCAATCACCGGCGTACCGGACCGGGCGACAACGGCCAGCGTCCAGGCGGCGCCGTGGGCCGAGACGATGATTTCAGCCTGGGAAACGAGCGCGACTTGTTCGGCCAGGGAGAGTTCTTCAAAAAACGCGATCTGAAAACAGCGCCGCCGGAGTCCCTCCTCAATCTCCGCTTCATTGACGATCTTGCGGCTGCTTGCTTTTGCCCGGGAAATGTAGAGTCGCACGGGAGTTTCCGCCGCGGGGAGGGTGCCCGCGGCCTTCAAATAGATTTCGCGGACGCAGGCGACATTGTCGGGGGTGACACCTTTGACGATGCTTGCGGCCAGCAGTTCTTCCGTCCGATAAAGAGTCCTCGGTTCCGCCGAAATGATCGAAGCGGGGGGGAATCCCGCCGCCTCCAGGCTAGCCCGGTGAAACGAATGCTGCAACCGCACCAGGACACGCACCTGTCCGCGCCGGGCGGGGTCGAGCATTCGCAGATGCGGCAAGAGGTCGAAAGTCCAATGATAAAGATTATTCGAGCCGTCGCCGATCATCGAGAAAATCATTCCCGGGCAATCGACGATCCGCGGGAAAAAGACCTGCTGCCGCACGACCCACCACGCGGGCGGGCGGTTCACCCCCGGAGAAATCTCGTCCACAATGCGGGTTTGCGCATCGAGCAGGGCGCCGCGAGCCCAAACCCAGCCGCGTGGCACGCGATAAAGGCCTTCTTCCCCGCGGCGCTCCAACGCTTCAACGGTGCTTCCGGCGTTCGCGACCGAAACCACCCCGGACGGCAGGCCGAAGAATTTTAAACGAGGGCCGTCCGGCAGGCAGCGGCTGGCCTGGGCGATCAAGCGTTTGTTGAGACTGATTTCTTTCCATTGATCGTGCGGCAGGCCATACATGACAAGTAGCGGTTGAGATAGACCAGCCCCGCCCCCGGGACAAGTGGATTTAACGATCTCCGGGAGATTTGACCGACCCTTGGTTTAGTGTCGCCAAGGCTGGAGTCTTTGGAGAAGCATGGCGCACTTGATCAAGAAATAAGGTAAACGCCCGAGCGTGGCGGCGACAGGCTTTGCATCGGGTACGGAAAGACTGTTCGGAGGGGCGGGGAGGGCCGGGTGGTCGGCAACTCCGGTCCATTCGCTCGCGAGAAGATGTGCCCTTAAATTTTTATAGATGAGCGCGCCCTGGTCCTTGCCGCGGGCCTTTTCCCAGATATGGAGCACCTTGCCCAGTTCGTAGCTGACCTGAGCGCAGTAAAAAGGCAGCCAGTTCTCGCCATCCTGCAGCACTTTTTGCGAAATCCGTTCGATATTCTTGAAGGATTGGCGGATTGATTTATCAGGGGACTCGATCCTCCGGGTCTCCGCTTCAAAGTAGTGCATCGCGTTGAGCCAGTATGAGCGGACGATGGGATGGGCCAGATGATATACGCAGCAATCTTCGGCGTAGGGAATGCGAAACGTGCGGGACGGATCGGTGGCGTGAATGCTGTTATGGATCTCACCGGTGACTTGCGCCCGGCGCCGATGGAAAAGATAGGGGTAGTGGCAGACGCCCGAAGCGGGATTGGAACAATTCAGTCCAAAAAGGTACATGCGCCGGGGCACATAAACCATGTCGAGTTCCGCTTCGCGCTGGTCCAGGATTTGGCGACAGGCGGCGATCAGTTTTTTCGTCGGAATTTCCGAGCAGGTGGAGAGGAAGACCCAGTCGTTCTGGACCAAGCCGGGCAGGTCCGTGATATTTTCATGTCCTGCCTGTTCGCTGTAGGGAACCGGCCGGATGCAAACCTTTTCGCCGGCTTTCCGGCACATGTCCAAAGTCCCGTCGGTGGACCCCTTGTCCATGATCACCACCTCGTCCGCCCAGCGGGTGGCATGTTCCAAGACCGCGCCGATGCGGGCGGCTTCGTTATAGCACGGGACAATAAAACTGATTTTGACCTGGGGCATGGGCATTCCGGTGTAGGGGTTTTCTAAAAAGGGTGTTTTTTCGTGAACGCGAGGATTTGGTTGCGGGCGGAATCAAGATCGAGGCCGTGTTCCCGCATCAGATAGGAATAGCTGCCGCAAAAACAGGAGAACCGGTCCGGCACGCCGAGGCGGCAGACGGGCAGGGGATGCTCCTGCGAAAGAATTTCCGCCACCGCGCCGCCCAAACCGCCCAGCACGTTATGTTCTTCCAGGGTGACGACGACGCGATGCCGGCCACAGGCGGCCACGAGGGAATCCGCGTCGAGAGGTTTCAGGAAAGGGGCGCTCCATACCGCGCTTCCCGGCCAGTCTTTGGCCAGCTTCACCGCCAGGTTCACCATGGATCCCGTGGCGACGAAAACGAGAGGGCCGTCGCCCGGGCAAACCGGGAGAAGCCTGCTCCATTCCAATTTGGGCTGGGCTTGGTGGACCGGTCCAAGATCGCTTTTGCCTATCCGCAAATAAATGGGCTTGGGCGTCGCAAAGGCGAGTTCCATGGCCGCCTTCATTTCGTGGGCGTCCGCCGGCGAAAGAATTCGCATATTGGGCAACCCGCGCAGGGCGGCGATATCCTCCGTGCTTTGATGGCTTGCGCCCAGGGTGCTGTAAACCACGCCCGCCCCGTCCCCGATAAACAAAACGGGCAGCTCGTCGCAACACACGTCGAGTTTGATCTGCTCCAAAACCCGGATCGGGCTAAAGGCGCTCAGGGCGTAAACCACGGGACGAAACCCGCTTTTCCCCAGGCCCGCGGCCACGCCGACCATGTTTTGTTCGGCGATACCGGCGTTGATGTACTGCTTGGGAAAAAAATGGCGAAATTCATCGAACAGGGCATACCCGTGATCGCCGGTGAGCAGGAGGACCCGCTCATCCGCCTTGGCCGCGGCAACGAGAGATTTGGCGAAGGCATCTCTCACGGGCGCAATCCGGGTGCGGCGTTGTCCAGTTCCGCCAGCGCGGCCTGGTAGGTTTGTTCCGTCAGGCTGCTGTAATGCCAAAGATTGGTGTTTTCCATGAAGGAGACGCCCTTGCCTTTGACTTTGATGGTCCGCGCGATAATCGCCCGCGGCCCGGGAAACGGACCTTGGACAAGCTCGGTGATCGTCTGGTCCAGCAAAGCCTCATCGTGCCCATCGACGGTGCGGGCCTCAAAGCCGAACGCCGCGAATTTCTCCTCCAGGCTGTCCGTATTCAGGACTTCAGCGGTGGAACCCATGGCCTGGTAGCCATTCGCATCTACGATCACCAACAGATTGGTCAACCGAAAATGGGCCGCAAAAAGAAGCGTTTCCCAGATCGAGCCTTCGTTGCATTCCCCATCGCCCACAATGGCGTAGACTTTTTGGGATGTGCCGCGGCGACGCGCGCCAAGGGCCAGTCCCGCTCCCACCGAGAGTCCGTGTCCCAGCGAGCCGGAGTTGACTTCCAGTCCGGGCACGCTGGCATCGGAGAGTCCTTTCAACGCGGTCCCGTCCCCATAATAGGATCGAACTTGGTCTTCGCTCAGCCAGCCCATTTCACGCAAGCCGGCATATTGCGCCATGACGCCGTGGCCCTTGCTTAAAACAAGATAATCCCGTTCCGGATCATCCGGTCCGGCCCCAAGTTTAAGGTGGTTGCGGTAGAGCACCGCGAGAATTTCCACCAGGGAAAAGGCGCAGGCGATATGAACGGTCGAACCATGATAAGCCATGCGCAAAATCGTCCTGCGCAGATCGGCGGGAGCGTAAGAGGTAAGCGCGGCTGACATACAAATTTTCAGGCTACCATGCCGGTCAAGTTTCAGTCCCTGGCGGGATTGCATGGGACCAAACCCAGCCGCGCGGCGCGAGGGGCAAAGAGCTTCTTGCATGCCTTCCTGTCGGAAATTTAACACCCGATTTCGTCAATCCGTTAAAAAACAGCGACAATCTGTAAAAAATCTCTTGCACGGTTCTCCTGCTATGGCATGATCTCGCTCCCCCGCAAAACGGGGGAGCCTGGTTGGGACGCTAAATGCGACTGACCGGATTGCGAGTGATAAGGAAGCGTGTGACGGCCTTCCGGGCCCAAGAGTCAGGGAACAAGCCGTCCTCCATGCGAGCTTAAAAGCTTTGCACGCCACTGAAAATGGCGTGTTTTTGTTTCTAAGCCCGGTGGAGCAATCGCTTCTGCGCCACCCGAAACGACGGATTAACTTAAAAAAGACACGGAATGCCCACGATCAATCAACTTGTCCGCAAAGGACGCCGCAGAGTCGTCTTCAAGACGAAGTCGCCCGCGCTCAAAGGCGCGCCGCAGCGCCGCGGCGTTTGCGTGCAGGTCATGACCCGCACGCCCAAGAAGCCCAACTCCGCCTTGCGCAAGGTGGCGAAGGTCCGCCTGACCAACGGGCAGGAAGTCATCGCCTACATCCCGGGCGAGGGTCACAATTTGCAGGAGCACTCGATCGTCCTGGTTCGCGGCGGTCGCGTCAAGGACTTGCCCGGCGTCCGCTATCACATCGTCCGCGGCACCCTTGACGCCCTCGGCGCCGCCGGTCCGAGCAACACCAACAAGCTCACCCGCAACGTCTCCCGCTCCAAGTATGGCGTGAAGAAACCCAAGGCCGGCGGAGCTGCCGGCTCCAAGGGCGCTGCTGCACCCGCTGCCGCGCCTGCCAAGAAATAACCGATTTAACCCCAACCGCACCGACCCTATGGCCAGACGCCGCCGCGCCGAAAAGCGCCAAATCCTCCCCGACAGCCGCTACGAATCGCCCATCGTGGGACGCCTCATTACCTCGATCATGGAGCGGGGCAAGAAGTCGCTCGCGCAGCGGATCGTTTACGGCGCGATTGATTCCGTCAACGAACAGAACAAGGACGGCGATCCTCTTGATATCCTGAACAAGGCGCTCGAGAACGTGAAGCCGCGCCTTGAGGTGAAATCCCGCCGCGTCGGCGGCGCCACCTACCAGGTCCCGATGGAAGTCCCGCCGGATCGCCAGCTCGCGCTCGCCATGCGCTGGATGGTCTCCAACGCGGCCAAGCGCAAGGGCGTTCCGCTCCAGAAAGCGCTCGCCTCGGAAATCAAAGAGGCCTCCAACGGCCAGGGCAACTCAGTCAAAAAACGGGACGACGTGCACAAAATGGCCCAAGCCAACCGCGCTTTTGCCCATTTCCGTTTCTAAAGTAAATTGAGGACTAACCCTTAACCCCAAAACTTTATGGCCACCGCCGCACCCGCATCCGCCACCCAGGCCAAGAATCCCAATTCCCCGAAGCGCCCCTACCCGATGGAGCGCACCCGCAACATCGGCATCGCCGCCCACATCGACGCGGGCAAGACGACCCTGACCGAGCGCGTCCTTTTCTATACCGGCGCCGTCCACAAGATGGGCGAGGTGCATGAAGGCACCACCGTCACCGACTGGATGGAACAGGAACGCGAGCGCGGCATCACCATCACCTCCGCGGCGACAACCTGTTTCTGGCCCGCCCGCAAGGAAGAGGGCATCGTCAAGCTTTTCGAAGGCCAGAAGTTCCGGGTCAACATCATCGACACCCCCGGCCACGTTGATTTCACCGCCGAGGTGGAGCGCTCGCTCCGCGTGCTCGACGGCGCCATCGCCGTATTCTGCGGCGTTGCCGGTGTCCAGCCCCAATCGGAGACCGTCTGGCGCCAGGCCAACAAGTACGGCGTTCCCCGCATCGCGTTCATCAACAAGATGGACCGTGTCGGCGCGAACTTCCAGAACGCGATCAACGAAATGCGTGACAAGCTCGGCGCGAATGCCTGGCCCATCATCCTTCCCTGGGGTGCGGAAGATCAGCTCAAGGGCCAGATCGACCTTATCAATCAGAAGGCGATCCTCTACGCGGACAACGACAAGTTCGGCTCGACCTATGAACTTGTCGACATTCCGGCTGAATTAAAGCCGCTGGCCGAGAAATCGCTCAAGGAACTCATCGAAGCCGTCGCCGACAAGGACGAGGAAGTCGGCAATCTTTTCCTCGAGGAAAAGACGCCCACGGCCCTCCAACTAAAGCAGGCCATTCGCCGCTTGACCGTGACCAACCAGCTTGTCCCCGTCGTCGGTGGATCCGCCTTGAAAAACAAGGGCATCCAGTACCTCATCGACGCCGTCATCGATTATCTCCCCGGCCCACTCGATATTCCGCCGGCCGTTGGCATCAACCCGCACAACCGGGAGGAAAAAGTTCCGGCCCCGGCGGATGACAGCGCTCCATTCTGTTCGCTCGCGTTCAAGCTCTGGACCGACCCGTTCGTCGGCAAGCTCGTCTTCTTCCGTGTCTACTCGGGTCAGTTGACCAAGGGCACCACGGTTTACAATCCGCGCACCAACAAGCGCGACCGCATCAGCCGCGTCGTCCAGATCCAGGCCGACAAGCGCGAGGAAGTCGAAACGGTTTACTCCGGTGATATCGCCGCCATTGTCGGTATCAAGGACGTGAAGACGGGCGACACGCTTTGCATCGATGATTTTGACATCCAGCTCGAACCGCCCTCCTTCCCTGAGCCGGTCATCTCCATGGCCATCGAGCCGAAGACCAAGGGCGACCGCGAAAAGATGGGTGAAGCGCTCGGCCGCCTGGTCGAGGAAGATCCGACCCTCACGGTCAAGACCAACGAGGAAACGAGCCAGACCATCATCGCCGGCATGGGCGAACTC
>JAJSLI010000007.1 GCA_021272315.1 Methylacidiphilales bacterium
TGGCATGAAACGAGCATCATAACGGACTCTCGATGAGAGTGATCCGCCATCCCTGACGCAGCCCCTCACCATGCACGACTTACACACTGACCAGCGCACCCAGGCAGATAGACCCGTCACCCCCGCCTGCGACGCCGCCGCGAAGCCCAAATGCACGGGCCGGATCCTTATAATGGACGACGAGCCGCCGATCCTGGAGCTAACGATGCGGCTGCTCAAAAGCCGCGGCTACGAGGTGGAAACCGCGCTGGACGGAAGCCTTGCCGTGACCCAATACCGTCTCGCGATGGATGCGGGACGCCGGTTTGACCTCGTGATCCTGGACCTGACGGTGCCCGAGAAGATGGGCGGCTACGACGCGTTCGAGGCGATCAAGGCGCTGGACCCCGCGGTAAAAGCAATCGTCTCCAGCGGATATTCGCACGAACCAATCATCCTGAACTACAAAAGTTACGGGATCGCCGGTGTGGCGCCAAAGCCCTACCGGGTAAGCGAATTGCTGGGGGCGGTCGAGGGCGTGTTGCAACAAGCTGCTGATCGATGATTGTGGGAAAGCGTTAAGGGAGGCTCGGAAGGGATCACACGAGGTTTTCCGGTTTTCACTTTTATTTCGGTAAAACGTCCGGATACGGGCCAAGAAACCGCTCACCGTTAAAGTGAATCATGTGGTCGGGGTCTTCCGCGATCCATACTTCGGACTCCCATGCGATCTGCGACAGGAAAGATTGCATAGTGCGGCGAGTCTCGAAGGCAGTAACAAACACCAGACCCGCTTTGCAGCCGGCGAATAACTCTTTGAGTTCCTTGCGACGCTTCCCGTCCACCGGTCCCGCACTGGTGACGGCTTCGATAAGAAGCAGCCAATTCTTTGCGGTAAAATGAATAATGACATCAGGTATTTTAGCGGCGGAATTCAAAGTCACTCCGAGCGCCGTGAGACTCTCGGCTTGGAGATGGACGAATTTATTCTCCGTATCGCCGATATAGACGATAACCCCGCCGGGTGCGTATGCGGGACAGAATTGCTCGATGATTGCCTTGACGAGGGGGTTTTGGCCGCCGGGGGAGAGGGCTACTTGTGAACCATCGGGAAGCGTGACAGGCACTCGTGCCATGGTTCGCTTTCTGGCGATCTCGTTCTTGAGATTTTCGCGGCCGGCCAGATACTTTCGAACACTGGGCTCCCAAGCGGTGGTTCCAACCTTGCGTAGCAAGGCGAGAGCTGAAGGTTCGATTTGATAGACAGTTCTCCCGCTATTCGTCGGGCGGTTTGGATTGTCAGGATTTCGAAGAAGCAATCCCGCTTCGACGAAGAATTTCACGGCGTCATCTCGAATCGTTTCGCGCGTGTTCGGTGCGTAGCGAACGCCGTAAGCCTCCGCAACGAATTCAATGATGGGGGTTATGCCACGCAGCGGCGCCTCTGCTTCCGTCCAAGGAGCGTCCGGACTAAGATCGAGGATGGCCAAAAGCGTGTAGCATACCGTTTCATTTCGTTGACCGGGGGCCGAACTGCAACGCGGCCAGGGCTTCGGCCGCCTCAGAGAGTTTCTGATTTCTGAGTTTACCTGCACGATTCAGCTTATTCGTCGGCATGAAGATACTTTCCCACCACCGCGTCCAGCTTCTCCTGTGATTGATCAAGCTCCCTTATCGCGGTTCCCATAGCCTGCAAGGTTTTGCGGTCGGGATAAGCCAGCTTCCGCAGGTCGGTCGCATTAACCTGTGTGTGGCCGCTGAAACGACGAAAATACTGGTCAACCACTGTGGAATTGAGGAAAGCAAAAAGACCCACTGCCAGATGCCGATCAATTCCACGTCCATTAGCGTGAAAATAGTTAAGATGGTTTTCAAAACCAACAAACTCGCCCTGCACCATATCCGGGTCGAACAGGCAGGCAACCAGGCGGCGGCGCTCCTCTTTGGCGGTGAATCGTTTCGTGAGCAGGTACACTCCGGATCGCACGAGCCACGGACGTGTTTCATCGTTATTGAGAATGGCGTTGGGTTTGCGGGATTCGGGCTTCGGCCAATGAACGGTACCCCCGTTAAAATGGCAGGGGTAAACCAAAGGCACAGTACCCGCTTCCGGCTCCCGTCGAAGGGCATGCTTCAGACGAAAATCCACTACCCGCCCGGTCGATACGCACAGCCCAAGAGACGCAAGGCTTGAGTTCAGACTATCCATCGTTTTCTTGGCCGCCGCATGCCCCAAAGTCGAGGGGATATGGATGAATTTCTCCGGGTCATTGGAATGAACGACTTCAGCGAATGGGATCAACCCGGCGGCCACGGCAGACTCACTTTCCCCACTGCTGGTCGAAATGACCAACCTGCGTGGTTGATTTCGGCCCTTTACGGCATGAAAGATGACATTCTCTTGCAACACGCTGGCATCGCGGAAGGCGGCTTCCCGCGATTCAAAAACATGGAGCCGGTGCAATTCCAAAGTGCTCAGGAAATCCTCGCGGAAGGAACGAAAATAAGGGCCGTTGCAAAAGCTCCTTGGCGTGATCCCTACAAGTTGCCCGCCGGGAGTGAGCAGACGCTGGATGAGCGCAATAAAAGCCGCATAGAGATTGCTTGTTTCAACCCCTGCATAATGCAGTTTCCGCCTTTCGATTGAGCCGGTGCTAATTTTCCGGTAAGGCGGATTTACAATGGCCGCATTAAAGGCGGGTGCGGTCGCGCCGAATAAATCATTGGCAAGCCGGGTTGACATTTCGTGGATGAAGTCGGCCGGATGGATGGTGAATGCGAATCGGATGCCGGCCTTGGAACACAAGCGCTCACAATTCTCCACCGTCTCCAGAAGGGCTCGCTGAATGAGGGGATCGACTTCGTAAAGCGTAGCCTCAACGCAGCGGACGCCATCGTTCCTTTCACACAAACGCGTAATGAAGGCCGCAGTAAGCGCTCCGGCGCCTGCCCCGGCATCCAATAGACGCACCACCCGGGGAAGCGGCCCGAAAAGCGAAGCCATAAAACTCGCCACCGGCGCGGGCGTGAGGAATTGCCCCAGATCGCCCTGCCGCTTGCGAGTCACGTGAATAGCAGCGCTTGGCATCGAATCAGGTTATCCGACGCGGTTTCTCTTCGCAACCGGGCAATCAGCGGTTAACGGCGCCCCGCGCGAGCTTGCGGGCAACAAAAAGGCCGGAAACCCGCGGGCGCCGGCCTTTTGACAACGGAATGGATTTCGCGGCTACACCTCGATATCGATGCCCATCTGGCGGGCGGTGCCGGCAATGATGCGGAAGGCTGCATCTTCGGTGCGGGCATTGAGGTCTTTCATCTTCACCTTGGCGATATCGGCGACCTGCTTTTTGGTGAGTTTGCCGACCTTGATCTTGTTCGGCTCCTTCGAGCCGCTGGCGATATTGGCCGCTTTCTTCAGCAGGATCGACGCGGGCGGGCTCTTGGTGATGAAGGTGAAGGACTTGTCCTTATAGACCGTGATGACCACGGGAAGGATGTCGCCCGCCTGCTTTTGGGTGGCGGCGTTGAACTCCTTGCAGAAGGCCATGATGTTGACGCCCTGCTGGCCGAGGGCGGGGCCAACGGGAGGAGCCGGGTTTGCCGCGCCGGCGGGAATCTGGAGCTTGATGATGCCTGTGATTTCTTTTGCCATGTGAGTGGGATGGTGGTTCCGAGTTGGAAATTGTTGGGAGGGCGAAAAATTCGAAATTCGAAATCAGAACCGAGCGAAGCGAGATAGACCGCCCATCTTAAAATCTGGAAGCACGGTCAAATTCGAAGGGTTTGGCGCGCGAAGCGCGCAGGATTTAGTATGAGACATTGCTGCTGAATCTGGTTTCGAATTTCTGATTTCGAATTTCGAATTTAATTCCCTCTCCTACCCGCGCTCGACCTGCCAGTACTCGAGGTCCACGGGGGCTGCGCGCCCGAAAATATTGACCGAAACGCGGAGACGGCCGCGCTCGGGGTCGATCTCTTCGACGACACCGCTCTGGTTCTGGAAGGGTCCGTCGGCGACCTTCACGATCTCGCCGACTTCGAAGCTGACCTTGGGCTTTACCTTTTCATCGGCGCCCTTGACCTGGGCCAGGAGGGTATCAATCTCGTGGCGAGGCATCGGAACCGGGCGGTCGCGGGTGCCGGCAAAGCCGAGAACGCCGGGAGTCTCGCGAACGAAATACCAGGTGCGGCTGACGAGCTGCGCGTTGTCATCGAGAAGATGCATGTTCACGATGATGTAGCCGGGCATCAGCTTGCGGGTGGTCTCGGTCTTTTTGCCCCGCTTGATCTCGGAGACGCGCTCGGTCGGGACGAGGACTTCGTAGATGAGGTCGCTCATCTCCTCGGTCTTGATGCGTTTGGTCATGTTGTCATGAACCTTCTGTTCCTGGCCGGAGAGGACCTGGACTGCGAACCATTGATCTTTGCCTTGGGGGATGGGCATGCGTTTTACCTGGTGAGCGCGCCAACGATGCTGGTGAGGCAGAAGTCGCAGAATGAAATGTAACCGGCCAGCAGGAGCATGGCGACGACAACCACCATGGTGGAATCGACAAGCTCCTTGTACCGCTTGAAGCCATGCTCCTTGGGGTCCCACGGCCAACTGGCCTTGAGCAATTCGGTGCGGACTTCGGAGAAGAAGGTTTTTATCTTCGCGACCATGGGAGCGATTTCAGAGATTTGGGGGTTGAGGCCGGTGCCGCGTGGGCGGGGCAAGCACGCCAGGAGGGACTCGAACCCCCAACCGACGGTTTTGGAGACCGCAACTCTACCAATTGAGCTACTGGCGTAAGGCTGGCTTTCATAATCACCCAGGGCGCGATTGCGGGCAACACGCAACCTGGATGAAAGGTTTAGTCGAGAATCTCGCTCACGCGGCCCGCGCCGACGGTGCGGCCACCCTCGCGGATGGCGAAGCGGATGGTCTTTTCCATGGCGATGGGGTGTCCGAGCTCCACCTCGATGGAGACGTTGTCGCCAGGCATGACCATCTCGACTCCCTCGGGGAGCTTGACGGCGCCGGTGACGTCCGTGGTGCGGAAGTAGAACTGCGGGCGGTAATTGCTGAAGAAGGGGGTGTGACGGCCGCCCTCGTCCTTGCTGAGGATGTAAACTTCTGCCTTGAATTTCTTGTGCGGCTTGGCGGTGCCGGGCTTTGCGATGACCTGGCCGCGCTGGACGTCTTCCTTTTTGGTGCCACGAAGGAGGAGACCGACGTTTTCGCCAGCGCGCGCTTCATCGAGCAGCTTGCGGAACATTTCAATGTCGGTGACGACGGTCTTGGCGGTGGGAGTAATGCCGACGATCTCAACTTCCTCCATTTTCTTGAGGACGCCGCGCTCGACACGGCCGGTGGCGACGGTGCCGCGGCCTTCAATGTTGAACACGTCTTCCACGGGGAGCAGGAAGGGCTGATCGACCGGACGCTCGGGCCCCGGGATGTATTCGTCGATGGCCTCGACGAGCTTGAGGATGTTGGCTTCCTCGGCGGCATCGCCATTGAGGGCCTTGACGGCGCTGCCCTTGATGATCGGCACTTTGTCGCCGGGAAATTCGTACTGGGTGAGAAGATCGCGGACTTCCATCTCGACGAGTTCGAGCAGCTCGGGGTCATCGACGAGATCGACCTTGTTCATGAAAACGACCATTGCCGGCACGCCGACCTGGCGGGCGAGCAGGATGTGCTCCCGGGTCTGGGGCATGGGGCCATCGGCGGCGGACACGACCAGGATGGCGCCATCCATCTGGGCGGCGCCGGTGATCATGTTTTTGACGTAATCGGCGTGGCCGGGACAATCGACGTGGGCGTAGTGCCGCTTGTCGCTCTGGTACTCGACGTGGGCGGTATTGATGGTGATGCCGCGCTCTTTTTCTTCGGGTGCAGCGTCGATCTCATCATACTTCTTGGCCGTGGCCTTTCCAGACTTCGCAAGAATACTCGTAATCGCCGCCGTGAGCGTGGTTTTGCCGTGATCGACGTGGCCAATGGTGCCGACGTTGACGTGCGGTTTGTCGCGTTTGAATGCTTCCTTTGCCATGGTGGTGGTGGGATTGTCCTAGGTTTGGTTTTTGTTGGTTAAAATTTGGTTTTTTTGGCGGGCGGTTTTTTGCGGCCAATGGCCCGTAGTGGAGCCCATGACCGGGATCGAACCGGTGACCTCGTCCTTACCAAGGACGTGCTCTGCCAACTGAGCTACATGGGCTAATGGCGGGAATTGGCCATCGACACCAATAGGGCGAAAAACCCCGCAACCGATGCTGGTCTGCACCGATTCCAGGGTCCTTCGTCCTTTTGGAGGCGAACCGATAACTTAAACAAAAGGATGGGGGTGTCAAAAGAAAATGATGAGGGGGCGCTGAGGGAGAAATCACGGGGACGGATGGGAAGGAACCGCAGAATTACACGGATTGACGCAGATTAGAAGATTGCTGGTCAGTGCTCTCCTTCAAACCTTGACCCCTCGCCAGGCACAAAAACTTGGCGGCGTCCTCCGGATTCACCGACGAAAACATCTCGAGAAACTCTGCGAGAGAGAAACCATCATCCAAATAATCAAGAAGGGTCTGGGCGGGAACGCGGGTACCGCGAAACACCAGAGTGCCGCCCATGAGATTCGGGTCGGATAGCACCGGGCTGTGGTCGAGCGTAAACACCGCGGAGATTAATACGCGCTCAGATATTTGGGGCAACCTCTGCGATTCACGGATTCTGCGGTGCGTACGCTTGCGCTGCGGGTTGAGCGGGCTTTTCCGGGGGCTGGTAGAGTTCGTTGACGCGCTGGATGGAGAGGGCGCGGCCAGTGGTTTCGTCGATCTCGATGAGGGCGCCGCAGAGATTCACGGGGCCGCGGGCGACGGGGAAATTGACCGGCATGCTGTGGATGAAACGCTGGACGATGGGATCAACCTCGCGACCAAGGATCGATTCCGTGGGGCCGCACATGCCGGCATCGCAGAGGAAGGCGGTGCCGCCGGGGAAAACCCGCTCATCGGCGGTCTGTGTGTGCGTGTGTGTGCCGACGACGGCGGAGACGCGGCCATCGAGGAACCGGCCGATGGCGATTTTCTCGCTGGTGGTCTCGGCGTGGGCATCGACGAAGATGACAGGGGTTTCCTCCCGGAGGCGGGCGATGACCCGCTCGAGGACGTGGAATGGGTTATCGAGCTGGGGCTGCATGAA
>JAJSLI010000054.1 GCA_021272315.1 Methylacidiphilales bacterium
GGGCAGGTAGACGGAGCGATTACCCAGTTCCAAGAAGCCCTGAGACTGAAACCTGACTTTGGCGATGCGCAAAAGAATCTGGCCAAGGTGCAGGCGATGGCGCGGCAAGCTTCCGGTTCCAAATGAAACATTGCCTCGATCGCGGGGAACTGAAAGTGGTTGGTTCTGGAGTTATGGGTGAACCGGCAGCCCGAAGCAATATCTGCTTCTATGAAAGCGGAAAGGATTTATCCTAATCACCCAAACCTCTATGGCAAAGCGATCTAAGAGAAAGATGGTGGCGGGCAGTGAAGTTTTCAAAAAAACCGGCGGCAAAGTAGCAGCAGCTTCACCGTGGCCCTCTTGGTTAAGCCGCGACTGGCTTTGGGGCTTAACTCTGGTTATCGCCGTCTTCGTGACCTATCAGCCCGTGTGGTATGCCGGATTCATCTGGGATGATGATATTCATTTGACAGCCAGTCCGTGCATTGTCGGCCCACTCGGGTTGAAAGAAATTTGGACGACAAGCGCCGCCGGGATATGTCCTTTGACGTTCACCACGTTTTGGGTGGTGCACGCGCTCTGGGGCTTGGCCCCGCTGCCCTATCACCTCGTCAGTCTCTTCTTCCACTCCACGTGTGCGGTTTTGCTCTGGCGGATCTTGCGGGGTTTGCAGGTGCCGGGGGCGTGGCTGGGGGCGGCCCTTTGGGCTTTGCATCCCCTGCAGGTGGAATCGGTGGCGTGGATTTCTGAAACGAGAAACACGCAGTCGTGCTTGTTCTACTTGTTGACGATTCTTTTCTTTGTCAGGTGGTTGAAAGCAAGGAATCTCGACGGAAAACCCGGCGCGAGTTTGACCTATGGGTTGATGCTGCTTTTCACCGCCCTGGCGATGGCGAGCAAGTTTTCCACGGTGGTGCTGCCTGCGGTTCTTTGCTTGTGCGCCTGGTGGGTGGAGAGCCGGTGGTCTTGGCGTAACCTGCTGAGATTGGCGCCGGTCTTTGTCATTTCCGTTGTGGCGAGCGTCTTGTCGATCTGGACACAGGGGTTGCAAAAGGCGACAGCTCTTGATCCCCAATTTGCACGGACTTGGCAGGAACGTTTGGTGACAGTGGGTGACGTGGTCTGGTTTTATCTGGGCAAGCTGGGTTGGCCGCATCCCCTGATTTTCATTTATCCACGCTGGCAGATTGATGCCGAATGGTGGGTTTCGTATCTGCCCCTTCTGAGCGTGATCGTCGTCATGTTTCTTTTGTGGCTTAAACGCGAGACGTGGTCCCGTCCCTGGTTTTTCGCCTTCGCTTATTTCCTGGTGACACTGTCTCCATTCCTGGGATTGATCGACCAGGGTTTTTGGCGTTATTCCTTTGTCGAAGATCATTTGCAGTATCTGGCAGGCATGGGGCCGTTGGCGTTGGTGGGAATGGGGCTGGCAGGGTTTTCAGACGTTATGGCTCCGGGAAGGCAGCAGTTGCAATCGACCCTCTGCGCTACACTGTTGCTGATTCTGGGGGCGTTAAGTTGGTATCGGGTTTGGGCTTATGAGAACGAGGAGGCGCTTTGGACCGATACGCTGACCAAAAATCCGAACTGCTGGGTGGGTCACAACAATCTTGGTTTGGCTCTCTTCCAAAAGGGGCAGGTGGACGAGGCCATAGCCCAGTACCAAAAGGCACTCGATCTCAATCCCAATAATACCGATGCTCTCGGTAACCTTGCCCTGGCTTTTAAACAAAGAGGGCAGCTGGATGAGGCCATCGCCCTGTACCAAAAGATACTTGGAATCAACCACAACAACGCCAAAGCCCATAACAACCTTGGTAATATTTTTTTAAAAAAAGGGCTGCCGGATGCGGCGCTGGCTCATTACCAAAAGGCGCTAGAAATTGATCCCTCCTTTGCCGAAGCCCACAATAACCTTGGCCTTGCTCTTTACCAAAGGAGACAGGTGGGCGAGGCGATGGCCCAGTTTCAGGAGGCCTTGAGATTGAAGCCTGATTACGCCGACGCGCAAAAGAATCTGGGCGCAGCACAGGCGATAATGCGGCAAGCTTCCGGTTCCAAATGAAACATTCCCGCGATCGCGGGGAACTGAAAGTGGTTGGTTCTGGAGTTATGGGTGATCCGGCAGCCCGAAGCAATATCTGCTTCTATGAAAGCGGAAAAGGTTCATCCTCATCACTTGAAACCCCATGGTGCAGCAATCCCAAAGAAAGATGGTGACGGGTAGTGAAGTTTTCACGAAAGCCTTCGGGAAAGTTGTGCAGGCTCCGTTGCTGCCGTCCTGGTTGAGCCGCGACTGGCTTTGGGGACTGCTTCTGGTGCTGGCCGTCATTCTGACCTATACGCCGGTGTGGTCGGCTGGCTTCGTCTGGGACGACGATGGGTATGTCAATGTCAGCTCATCCTTCTTTGGTCCGCACGGGCTAAGCGCAATTTGGACGACGAGGGCCGCCGACATCAGTCCGTTGACATTTACCACGTTTTGGGCGGAGCACGCGCTCTGGGGATTGGCACCACTGCCCTATCACTTGGTGAATGTTTTGTTGCACGGGGCCTGTGCGGTTTTGCTCTGGCAGGTCTTGCGCAGTTTGCGGGTGCCGGGGCCGTGGCTGGGGGCGTCGCTTTGGGCTCTTCACCCGCTACAGGTGGAATCGGTGGCGTGGATCACCGAGACGAAAAACACGCAATCGGGTTTGTTCTTCCTCCTCTCAATCCTTTTCTTTGTGAAGTGGCTTAGAGCAAGAAATCTCGACGAACGAACGGGTGGTGGTTGGAACCATGGGTTAACCTTGATTTTCGCCGCCTTGGCGATAGCCAGCAAGTCGTCCACGGTGATTCTGCCGGTGGTCCTTTGCTTGTGCGCCTGGTGGGTGGAGGGTCGGTGGCGGTGGTGGAACCTGGCAAGAGTGGCCCCCATCTTTCTCATGTCCATCGCCGCAAGTGCCTTATCACTAGCGACTGTAACCACCATGGTTGGCCAACAATCAGCGCGGACTTGGCCAGAGCGCCTGATAACGGCGGGCGACGCGGTCTGGTTTTATCTGGGCAAGCTGCTTTGGCCGCATCCGTTGATCACGGTTTATCCGCGCTGGGAGATCGATGCCGGGTGGTGGGTCTCGTATTTGCCTCTGCTGGCCGTATTGCTGGTCTTGTTTCTTTTGTGGCTCAAACGCGAGACGTGGTTCCGCCCCTGGTTTTTCGTCTTCTCCTATTTTCTGATGGCGTTGCTTCCGGTGCTGGGATTGGTTGACCATGATATTCTTCGTTATTCCCTGGTCTTTGATCATTTCCAGTATCTGGCCGGCATGGGGCCCCTGGCGCTGGCGGGAGCGGGACTGGCCCTGTGGGTGGATGTCCCCCTTCCGGGAAAGCGCCGGTTGCAATCGGCCCTCTGCGCCGGACTATTGCTGGTTCTTGGGATATTGAGTTGGCAGCGGGCCTGGGTTTTTGAGAGCGAGGAAACACTTTGGACCCATACACTGGCCATGAATCCGAACTGCTGGGAGGGTTACAACAACCTTGGCTTTGCTGATTTTCAGATGGGGCGAGTTGACGAGGCGATTGGGCAGTTCCAAAAGGCCCTGGAAATCAACCCGAACTATGACTTGGCCCACAACAGCCTTGGCAGTGCCTTCCTGCAAAAGGGGCAGGTGGATGAGGCCATGTTCCAATTTCAAAAGGCCGTGGAGATCAACCCCACCTACGCGGAAGCGTACTACAACCTCGGCCTCGCTCTTTCTCAAAAGGGGCGGGTGGACGAGGCAATTGTGCAGTACCAAAAGGCCTTGAAAATAAATCCCAACTTTGCCGAAGCACGCAACAACCTTGGCAAGGCTCTCCTGCAAAAGGGGCAAGTGGACGAAGCGATAACCCAGTTCAAAAGGATACTGGAAATCAACCCCAACCAAGCCGATGCCCACAACAACCTCGGCGCCGCTCTTTTCCAAAAGGGGCAGATGAACGAGGCGATAGTTCAGTTTCAGGAAGCCCTGCAATTGAAGCCTGACTTGGCTGCGGCGCAAAAGAATCTGGCCAAAGCGCAGGCGATGGCGCGGCAAGCTCCCGGTTCCAGATGAAACACTTCAGCGATTACGGATAGATACCGTAGTTACAAACAGAACTCTTGGATGTTTTCAGAGACAAGATGTGGACCGTCAGGTGGATACGGTATAATTGAGAATAGTGGCATTGAGGTCGATGTGACGTTCAAGGGTGGTTGAGCCGCGAAACCCGCCCGTATCCCCTCGAGAGCTTAGGGCGTTCCCGCCAGCGGAGTTGCGGGCGTCGTGGGATCGACTTTTTGAAAGCTGAAATCGTCCACATAAAGAGAACCTTTCGCCTTCCAGAAAAACAACGTCGGCACCATGGAATCGACGCCGGCGGGCACCTTCACGACCGCCTCGATATGCGTCCATTCCGCCGGGGCGGAGGACGGCGTCGGAAGCGGCGAATAATCGGTGGCCCCGGCCTGTGAAGCGGTACTATTGAGATAGATAAAAATGAAGGGTATGGCAGCGGGAACAGGAGGAGAGCCGGTCGTCAGATTCACTCGGATGACCACACCGGGGCTGTCCGGCTGCATCTGAAAATCCGCCCCGGCCTTCACCCAGACCCCGATCCGGTAGCAATCCCCCGCAGCAACCGGAAAAGGCGTTTGGGGACCGAGGCAAAATCGGGCAAAATCATCCGACTGCATGAGGGCCGATTGCTTGCCGGAATGAAACGTGTCGGTACTGATCGTATAGCGACAATTGGCCGCTGTTGATTCCGGTGCTGTGAAAAGCAAATAAGTGGCCGGCGCACCGGTCGCATTTTCAAACCCGGGATTTGGAATAAGGTTGGCCCCATCATCGGCCCTCAAACACAGAAGCGATAGATGAAAGGCGGCCAAAATGAGTGAACCGACGAGAATATGACGCATAATGTTAACGATCTTATTGCTAGTCAGGCTACAGCGTCCACCATTTTTACGGCCTACTTCAGATAAGCGGCCGCTTTACCAATAAAGCCTTACGCTTCGTCCGGAACCGTAGCATCGGTGTTCAACCGTCGCACGGTCGTTCCAGACACCCATTTGCTGTCGATCAGGACGGTCCTCGGTGTGGACGGCACGCCCCGCTCATTGCGGTGCATGAGAGTGACGAGGAGGTCCATCGCGGCGACGCCGACTTCTTCATAATTCTCGTCGGCGCCGCTGATGATCCGGTCCGTTTTATTTGCCCGTCGGTCCGAGGTGCCGAGACTCACCAAGCCGATGTCCTCGGGACAGCGGAGACCTTCGCTGCGGAGAATCCCATCAAGGGCGCTGCCGTTGCTGGTAATAATCACCTCGGGCCGATGGGCGCGAAACCATTCGAGTTTTTCCTCCTCGACGTTTTGGGAGTAATCCGGCACGAAATACACGGGAATCTGGAGTTCTACCGGCACGCGGAGTCTATCCATGAGATAGGCCGCGTGGAAGTTGTGCAGGACCCTGGTGTCATGCAACAAATAGGGCATGAGGCCGATGCGGCGATAGCCCAGTGAGCGCAGTTTACGCATGACCATGCCCAAGGAGCGATAATGGTTGGTCGTCGTCATATGAAGGCTTGGACGAATCAGGCTGTACCCAAAAGTCACGGCGCAAAACTTGTCCCAGTCCAAATTCAAATGGGTATAGGACCTGTGCTGGGGCGTGAGCAAAATTCCGCTGATTCCCCGGGTGTAAAGGATTTTGCTGAGGCGCTGGGGTGTCATGCCCGGTTCCCCCAGCCAGAAATGCTCGAGATGATAGCCGATTTCCCTGGCCCGTCGGGTCGCTCCTTGAAAATACCGATTTACAAAACCAGCGGGCTCAATCCAATAATTGCGGGTGGGAAAATTGCTGATCCAGGCGATGGGAGTCGCCGTGGGCCTGGGATAATGCGTTTGGCGATATGCGGCCAGGGCGGAAAGGTTCGGGTCCGGCGAGTAGTTCAATTGCTTGGCTATCGCGCGAATCTTGGCGCGGCGCTTTTTGGAGACGCTGGTATGGTTGCGCAAGGCGAGGGAAACAGCCATGGCCGAACAGCCGCAGACCTTGGCAATATCCCGAAGCGTCGTCCTCCGACTGAGCATAACTTTACAGATAAATCCATTCGCTCTTTTGCACAAGGGCAATTTCAACAAGAGTAACTCACGTTGCCAAAAAAACGGGCCTTTATCAGGCTCAAGATGCAGGCAGCCGAAGATTTCCGTGATCGACTCATATGGATGGACGTCCTCATTGGATTGACTCGGTTCATCGCCACGATGAAACTAAAAGCTCCCATGAATAGCGCCACTGCCAGCCCCCTCCGAACCTGCTCGTCAGGATTGGATTTATAACCGTTGGGGTGGGAGAAAAATGAGTGTGGCGAAATCCAACGCAGCCCCTGCGGTGCCGGGCGATTCCGTAAAGCGATTTTTGCCGTGGCTGGTCGCCGTGGCTTTCTTCATGCAAGCGCTCGATACGACGATTCTCAACACCGCGGTCCCGGCCATTGCGAAGGCGCTGGCCGTCGCCCCGCTCAGCATGAAAGCCGTGCTGGCCAGCTACACCTTGAGTCTGGCGGTATTTATTCCGGTTAGCGGCTGGATGGCGGATCGCTTCGGCACGCGCCGGGTGTTCTCTTCCGCCATCGGCATCTTCACTCTGGGTTCATTACTCTGCGGTCTTTCGAGCAACATCCATGTTCTTGTCGCCTGCCGCATCCTACAAGGCTGCGGCGGAGCCATGATGGTGCCGGTGGGCCGGCTTACCCTGGTGCGGACGTTCGCCAAATCGGAACTCATCCGCGCCATGAGCTTCGTGGCCATACCCGGGTTGATCGGTCCCATGTTGGGGCCCATCGCCGGCGGTCTCATCGTTGGGTACCTGCATTGGCGGGTCATCTTTTTCATCAACATCCCGGTCGGCCTGCTCGGTTTGTATCTGGTCTATCAACTTCTTCCGGACTATCGCAAAGAACATTCCAATCCCCTCGATATCGTCGGGCTCATCCTGTTCGGTTCCGGTATCGGCTTGTTGTCGTATGTTCTGGAAGTATTTGGCGAGCACACGCTGAGTTGGCCGGTCACGCTGGGGCTGCTGGTCCTTTCCGCAGTTCTTCTTGCCGCTTACTGGCTGCGGGCAACGCACACCCGGTTTCCTTTGCTTCAATTGGCCTTGTTTCGCATTCGGACTTTTCGCGCGGCGGTCGACGGCAGCTATTTTACCCGCTTGGGCATCGGCGGGATCCCTTTTCTCTTTCCGCTCCTGTATCAGGTGGGCCTCGGATTTACGCCGATTCAATCCGGACTCCTGATGGTTCCTCAGGCGGTCGCCTCCATGAGCCTCAAGATGGCGATGCCGGGCATCTTGAGGTACTTGGGTTACCGTCGCGTCTTGATTTCAAACACCGTCATCCTCGGTCTGCTCATTATCCTGTTCGCAACTATCGGTGTGGGAACTCCGGTGGGGCTCATTGTTGCCTTATTATTTGTCTATGGGTTCTTCACCTCGCTGCAATATACGAGCATGAATACCCTGGTTTATGCCGACGTCACCGAGGAACAGGCCAGCAGCGCCAGCACTATCGCGAGCACGATGCAGCAGATGGCGATCAGTTTCGGTGTGGCGACCGCGTCGCTGGCCACGGCATTCTTTATTCCCGATCGCCTTCACGCCAGCGCCCCGGGAATGATTCACGGCATCCACCAAGCCTTCCTGGTGCTGGGCGTATGGACCATTCTTTCCTCCATTGTCTTCTTTGAATTGAAAACCGAGGACGGCGACACGGTGAGCCTGCACAAGGTCCTGCCTCATGTCGGATGACGACACGGACTACCTCATGGGCGGCTTGCAGCCGTCAGAGGTAACCCAGCAGATAGAGTACGAGCAAGATGACAAGCACAAGGCCGAGACCGCTCCCGCCGCCGACATGTCCCCGGTAAGCATAGCCACCGCCACCGAAGAGAAGAACAAGGACAACAATAAGAAGAATGAGCATCATAATTATATTAGGTAGGGGGTTTACTGATTTTTGCTGTGAGAAAAGACAAGGCCGATTCCTTCTTGTTTGCTGGGGATAAAGAGGTGATTACTTGTTATGCTCGGCTGCTTTTCCGGCCATGGCTCCAGAACCACCGCCGACAACGACACCCGCGGCCATGCCTGCGGCAGCGCCAATAGGACCGGCAACCACCGCTCCAATCGTGCCTAACGCAGCGGCACCTACAACCGCGCCGGTAGTCATGCCAATAACATCCTCCCTCAGATTGCGCGAGCCATTCGGATTATATTCAGCCTGATATTTATCGAAAATGTCGATGATAGGTGCCGGGTCGGTGACTTCATATACCGCCACCACCGTCTTTCCGACTTCAATAGCCTTATCGAAGAAGAGCGCTTGCGATCCGGAAAAGCCGCGTCCGATCAGCAGGCTGTTGTAAGCCTCTTCAGCCTGTTTCCCGTCCAGCCGGACAACCACCTGGATCATTTCGGATGAAATACCCAAATCCTCAAAAGCCTTGACAGCTTTATCGGCATTTGTGCGGTTCGAGAATATTCCGCCAATGATCTGACCCTTGTGTGTTTCGTGTATTGTTTGAGACATCGATATCTTTCGTTTTATGTTTATTGGCTTCCTAATTTCTTACGGCCGCCTCTCCAGAAGACAGGAGAAGATCAACGGTGAGGATCTAATAGAGGTTTCGTCCATGTTTAAGAACGAAAGAATACGCCGCGACTCTATTCATGCTAGTGGGGTGAACACCCCATGGCGATCTCTGCTCGGTGGCTGTACTTATACTATTGAGACAGAATCAACTCTCTCACATGAAAGGTTCCAAATGATTTCTCTGGTAATAACTCTAATCGTAATCGGCGTCCTGCTCTGGTTGGTCAACAACTACATTCCCATGGATGGGAAGATCAAACAAATCCTCAACGCTATCGTGGTAATTTGTGTGGTCGTATGGCTCTTGTCCGCCTTCGGTATTCTGGGCCACACGGGCGATATTCAAGTTCCTCAAGTCAAATAATAATGCCCTCGGGTGGTTTGATTGCGGGAGTCAGTCCGTAAAATCAATCTTGCCCGGAGGCATTAAAAGTCCGTCACTCAATAAATATATAGAAAAATATGCAAATAACAGCCAACGACCAGACCAAAGCCACGACGATGAAAGCCCTTGTTTACCATGGACCGGGTCGCCGAGCCTGGGAGGATCGGCCCAAGCCGACGATTATCGAGGCAACGGATGCCATCGTTAGGATTACGACGACCACCATCTGCGGAACAGACCTTCACATTCTGAAGGGTGATCTTCCAACCGTGGCCGTCGGGCGGATTCTTGGTCATGAGGGAGTGGGAATTATCGAAGAAATAGGTGCGAACGTCCTCAGTTTTCATAAGGGCGATAAAGTAATCATCTCCTGTGTGACCTCGTGTGGTCGATGCAGCTTCTGCCGGAAAGGGATGTATTCCCATTGCAGTACGGGTGGCTGGATTTTGGTCTATCAGATCGACGGCACTCAGGCCGAGTACGTCAGGATCCCCTACGCTGATAACAGCCTCTATGCCCAGCCGCCGGAGACTGATGACGAAGCCGCGACCATGCTCAGTGATATTTTACCCACCGGCCATGAGTGCGGGGTGTTAAACGGGCAAGTGAAGCCGGGAGACGTCGTGGCGATTGTCGGTGCCGGTCCCATCGGCCTTTCGGCCCTGCTTACGGCACAACTCTACTCGCCTGCCGAGATCATCATGATCGATCTCGACGACAACCGACTGAAGGTTGCTCTCTCGCTCGGCGCGACAAAAATGGTGAATAGTTCGGATGGGAAAGCCGTCGAAAGGGTGATGGCTCTGACGCAGGGCGCCGGCGTGGATGCCGCCATCGAAGCCGTGGGTGTTCCGGCGACCTTCGGCATTTGCCAGGCCATTGTCGCGGCGGGCGGGCGGATTGCCAATGTGGGCGTCCACGGCAAGCCGGTTGAATTGCACCTTGAAACGCTCTGGTCTCACAATATCACGCTGACCACGCGGCTCGTGGACACGGTGACAACGCCGATGCTCCTCAAAACCGTGCGGTCGGGACGTCTCAATCCCAAGAAGCTGGTGAGCCACCGTTTCGAGCTGTCGGAGATGATGAAGGCGTACGACACCTTTGGGAACGCCGCGAAGGAGCACGCCCTCAAGGTGGTGCTCAAAAATACTTGCGCCTGATGAGAAAATGAAGACGGGAAAATTCCAAACGGACATCGAAACGGTATCCGTAAACATATAAACCATCACCCGCTCAACCTTTGAGTAGGGTTATACCCCCAAAGTCACAAACCATTTCGCCCGCGCGATAAATTCAAACTCATGAAAATAGAACCACTGACAGAAGGCGCCGTGATGATCCATTCCACTGGCATCGGCACGGTGACGCGCAAGATGGTGCGGGAGCGCGCGGTTGAACTTGCCGTTATCAACGGTCATTCCGCCCAGGATGTGTCGAGATCCGATTGGGAACAGGCCAAACGGGAATTGACGGGTGGACCGGAAACGGACCCGAAAGAGGTCATCCTCGAATCAGCCCCCGAATCCGAACAAGGGGATCCGCTGCCTGGCTCAACCGGGCACATCGTCACGGTGCCTTGCATCGATGAAGAGGATGACGAAGGAAGAAGCCTTGGCGAACGGCTCGTTGAAGAGGGAGTCCAGGAAGCCGAGCATGATCAAATGCTCCAAGCCGCCTTGGCAGATAAACCTGATGCGTTGAAGCAATCCGATGCCACCCGCCGCTAACCCTCACGCTTATGGCTCGGCACCAATGCAGTGAGCGTTGACTGAGGGCGTGAAGGATCCACCTGCGATCCGGTCGCGATGCTTGAGGCTTTGCAAACCCAGTCGTAACGTCCGGGCGCGGTGCGATTTGGACTTGTCGTCAGTCACCCTCCGCAGCGATTGTCTTCCCACCAACCACGAAGAGAGGCGAGTGAGTCAAGCACGGCGTCAGGCGAGACTTTCGTTTTGGCAAGTTGCTCCGGGCGAAACTTTCCCGTGCGCACCAAAATCCCAACGCTGCCGGCCTCTTTCCCTCCTCCCACATCGGCTTCAATGTCATCTCCGATGACGGCGATGGTCTCCTGGGGTGTGCCCAAACTTTGACCGGCGAGAAGAAAGAACTCACGTGCTGGTTTGCCTATGAGCAAAGCCTCCCGCTGGGTGGCATATTCGAGGGCGGCCACAATTGAACCGACATCCAGGCATAGACCGTCATTTCCTCGAAAGTAACGATTTCTTGCCAGGGCGACAAAAGCGGCCCCATCCAGAAGAAAACGAAAGGCCTGGTTCAATTTGGCGTAGGTCAACTCATCGCCAATATCCCCCACCAGAACAGCCTGTGGACTTTCTTCCACCAGGGCGATCCCCTTCAAATCCTCCTGTAGAGATGCTTTGATGAGCGGGTAGCAGCGCGTCAAGTTCTGTTGGAGCAGGTAATCACGGCCGACCGCGGGCGCGGTAAAAATCTCGTCCGCTGCCACAGTCAGTCCGAGGCGTTGTAGTTTTTCAACAATGGCTTGGCGCGGTTTACTTGTCGTATTGGTGATAAAACGATACGGGATGCCCGCTTGCTTCAACCATGCCAGAGTCGACGCCACTTCAGGGATCAGATGGTCGCCTTCAACGACGGTGCCATCCAGATCGATCAAGAAACCCTTAATGACGCATTTTTTCGGCACAGAATAATTGAAGCAAATTGCAGGCCGGGTCTGGGTGCCTCGTCGCTGGCCGCCAGGGTTGTCGAAGTCAACCGGGCAGCGCCTCGACAGGAACCCCTGCGCGGTTATGATCAACAATATCACCTAAACGCGGGGTCTTGTGGCCAAGGGCAAATATAATCTCACGCCAATACCTGAAACGACTTCTGCCGAAGCGTTCGAGCGCTATGTTGGCGGGAAATGTCTGCGGGCTGGTCACGGCGAAGCCTGGCGCGACATCAAGGCCTGGCTCATCGCCCTGCCTCCTGTCGTCGATACATTGCACCTTCCCTCCGTCAGCGAACCGTCTCTGGCTTGGACCACCTCCGGTGAGGCCGACTTTCAGGAGCGGGAGGGCAAGCGGCCTTGGATTTCCCATCGAATCAAGAAAGGATCATTCTTTCTCACGTCGGGAGGAGCTCCCTATGACTGCCGCTGGAAAGCGGTGAGCTCCGAGCCGTTTGAGTCCTTGGCGGTATTCATTGAGCTTCCCGTTCTTCAGCGCGCGATGGAAGAGGTGTTCGGGACCGAGGCAGCTCACGCCCGGCTGCGGGATATTTCCGCGTTCACGGATGTGGCTTTGAGTGCATTGATGGAACGGGTGCGCGAGGAACTGATGCGCCGGCACGCCAGTCCACTTTTTCTGCAAGGCATCGCCCAAGCCATCGCCATCCATCTGGCTCGAAACTATGCCGAAACGGTCAAAGAATCGCCCAGCGGCAGTCCGTCGCTGCCCGGCTATAAGCTTCGACAAATCACGGACTGGATGGCGCAAAACATCGACGAAGAATTCAATCTCGACCGGCTGGCGGCGCAGGCCGGCTTGAGCAAGTTCTACTTCAATCGCCTTTTTAAGAGCGCGATGGGCATATCGCCATCCCGCTGCCATATCACGTTGCGGATGGACGAGGCGAAGCGCCTGCTCCGCGAGACGAAAAGGAGCGTGGTCGATGTTGCCCTCGACGTGGGCTACACCAATCCGAGCCATTTCGCCCAGCTCTTTCGCCGGGAAACGGGCCTCTCCCCCAGCGATTACCGCCAGCAGCGCTGAGATGGCACGGGGCGGATTCTGCCGGATCGCAGTTTCGAGCAATCCCGCAACAGGTGGAGCAAGACTCCCTGCGACAGCTTCATCGAAGCGGTGTACGTTCGCTTCAATCTTTGAATCACCAAGAAAGACATCTCTTATGAATCAGACAAAAGCTTACTCGGCTGCCAGCGCAACTTCTCGGCTGGCTTCCACCAAGATCCAGCGCCGCAATCCCACGGAACACGACGTGCAGATCGAAATTCTCTTTTGCGGCATCTGCCACTCCGATGTCCACCAAGTCCGCAACGAGTGGAGCACCGTCATGCCCACCGTCTATCCGATTGTTCCGGGCCATGAGATCGTCGGACGTGTGACCAAAGTCGGAACCGCCGTCACCAAATACAAGCCAGGCGATCTCGCCGCCGTCGGTTGTATGGTGGATTCGGATGGCACTTGCCCCCACTGCAAGGCCGGCTTTGAGCAGTTCTGCGCGAACATGACGCTCACCTTTAATTCGCCGGATAAGCATCTTGGCGGCGTCACTTACGGCGGCTACTCCGAAAGCATCGTGGTTGACGAACGATTCGTCCTGCGTGTCCCTTCCAATCTCAATCTCGCCGGCGCGGCGCCTCTCCTTTGCGCCGGAATTACCACTTATTCGCCGTTGCGCCGCTGGGGCGTCACCAAGGGCAAAAAAGTTGGCGTGGTCGGTCTCGGCGGGCTCGGCCACATGGGAGTGAAGCTTGCGCATGCGCTCGGCGCTCATGTCGTTGTCTTCACGACTTCAC
Source organism: Methylacidiphilales bacterium (assembly GCA_021272315.1). Taxonomy (GTDB): domain Bacteria; phylum Verrucomicrobiota; class Verrucomicrobiia; order Methylacidiphilales; family UBA1321; genus JABDGH01. The sequence goes on from JAJSLI010000054.1 coordinate 13,529, forward strand.
CGGGCAAGAAGGATGACGCCTTGCGTCTCGGCGCGAACGAGGTCGTTGTTTCCCGCGATGCGAACGCGATGCAAAAGCACGCCGGCAGCTTCGATTTCATTCTCGACGCCGTCTCCGCCCATCACGACGTCAACGCTTTCCTCAATTTGATTCGTCCCGACGGCACGCTGACCCTTGTCGGCGCGCCGGAAAAGCACCTGGAGGTGTCGGCCTTCAGCCTGCTGATTGGACGCCGCAATTTCTCGGGTTCGATTATCGGCGGTATTGCCGAGACGCAGGAAATGCTCGACTTCTGCGGCAAACACAACATCACCGCCGATGTCGAAATCATCCCGATTCAGAAAGTCAATGAAGCCTACGAACGGCTGCTCAAGGCCGACGTGAAGTATCGGTTTTCAATCGATATGGCTTCCCTCAAATCTGAGTAATCAACGCGATCCCTGACAAAGAAAAACGCAAAGGAATTCACCATGGAAATCATAAGAATTGGCTCACAACCCTCCGCCAAAGGCCCCGCCGACTGGTTCACCGGCACCGTCCGCATCGACCCGTTGTTCCAACCCAACGAATCACGACGCGCGGGCGCTGCCACGGTCACGTTTGAACCCGGCGCGCGGACGGCGTGGCACACCCATCCGCTGGGCCAGACCCTGATTGTCACCGCCGGTTGCGGTCGAGCCCAACGCGAGGGTGGTCCGGTTGAGGAGATCCGGCCCGGCGACGTGGTCTGGTTTCCTGCGGGGGAGAAGCATTGGCATGGCGCCGCGCCGACCACCGCCATGACGCACATTGCCATCCAGGAATATCTCGACGGCAAGGTCGTCGACTGGATGGAAAAGGTCAGCGACGACCAATACCCCAAATCCTGAAAGGAGTGAATTTATGAACATATCTTTTAAAGACAAAGTTGCCTTGGTGACAGGCGCTGGATCGGGGCTGGGCCTTGCGACAGCGAAGGCTTTTGCCAAATCGGGCGCATCCGTGGTGTTGGCGGACTGGAATGAGAAGTCCGTGCGTGCTGCGGCCGGGGACTTGGCTGCCCAAGGTCACAAGACACTCGCTGTTCCCTGCGACGTGGCTGATGACGCTCAAGTGGAAGCGATGGTTGAGCAGGCCGTCGCAACTTTCGGGAGACTGGATGCGGCCTACAACAATGCCGGCATTCAAAATGTCCTGGCTGAAACCGCCGATCAAACCCGGGAGGATTTCGACCGCGTGACGGGGATCAATCTGCGTGGTGTCTGGAGTTGCATGACGTTCGAACTGCGCCAAATGCGCAAGCAGGGAAGCGGCGCGATCGTCAACTGCTCTTCGATTGGCGGAATAGTTGCCGGTGCCGGTCGCGGAACCTACCAGGCCGCCAAGCACGGCGTGATCGGGCTCACCAAAAGCGCAGCCCTGGACTATGCGGCGAAGGGCATCCGGATCAATGCCATCTGTCCGGGCCTCATCCAGACGCCGATGTCCGACCGAATGATGGCATCTGGTCAGACCGACGCCCTAAACGCGATGTTGAAAGATGTACCCATCGGACGATTTGGTCGCGCCGAGGAAATTGCCGATGCGGTTCTTTGGCTTTGCAGTTCCGCCGCAAGCCTGGTGGTTGGTCACGCGCTCGTGGTCGATGGCGGCTACACCATACGCTGAAGAGAAAGAAACAACTTAATAACGCAACGAAAGGAATCAAAATGCAAACACGCAAACTCGGAAAAAGTAATCTGGAAGTCTCAACCATCGGCCTCGGCTGCATGGGCATGAGTTTTTCCTACGGCCCACCCAAGGATAAAAAGGAGATGATCGCTCTTCTTCAATCCGCCGTTAAACGCGGCGTCACCTTCTTTGACACCGCCGAAGTCTACGGCCCGTTCACGAACGAGGAACTCGTCGGCGAAGCACTCGCCCCGTTCCGTGGGAAGGTGGTCATCGCCACGAAGTTCGGCTTCGATCTGAGTGGCGGCGATAACCGGCCGGGAGCGGCGGGCTTGAACAGCCGGCCGAAGCACATCAAGGAAGCCGTCGATGGATCGCTCAAGCGGCTCAGGGTCGATGTCATCGATCTGTACTACCAACACCGCGTTGATCCGGATGTGCCCATCGAAGACGTGGCGGGTGCGGTGAAAGAACTGATCCAGGCGGGCAAGGTGAAGCACTTCGGCCTTTCCGAAGCCGGAGCGCAAACGATCCGCCGCGCCCATGCCGTTCAGCCGGTCGCGGCACTCCAGAGCGAGTATTCGCTCTGGTGGCGGCGGCCTGAGGCGGAAATTTTGCCGCTGCTCGAGGAACTCGGCATCGGCTTCGTTCCCTACAGCCCGCTCGGCAAGGGCTACCTCACCGGCAAGATCGACGAAAACACAACCTTCGACAGCACCGACTTCCGCAGCACCCTCCCGCGTTTCACGCCGGAAGCCCTCAAGGCGAACCAGGCCCTGATTGATCTTCTCGGTAGCATGGCTAAACGGAAGAAGGCTACCCCGGCCCAGATCGCGCTTGCGTGGCTGCTTGCCCGGAAGCCATGGATCGTTCCGATCCCCGGCACGACCAAGCTGCATCGGTTGGACGAAAACATCGGGTCCGTCTCAGTCGAACTCACGCCCGACGACCTCCGTGAAATCGAAAACGCCGCCTCCAAGATTACCGTGCAAGGGGATCGCTATCCGGAAAAACTTGAGAAAATGACCTATCGCTGAGCCAAAAATCCTCCCGGCGCTGCCGCGGGGAATTCTCGGACAGCCTCTGGACAAACCCGGCACGTCTGCGCTTTAATGGTGCGTGATTTCCCGTTATTCCCGGGCCGAGATGGCCGCGCTTTGGAGCGAAGAAGCTAAGCTCAATCACTGGCTTGAGATCGAGGTGCTCGCCTGCGAAGGCATGGCCCGCCTCGGCCACATCCCGGCGGAGGACGCGCAGATCATCCGCGCCAAGGCGAAGTTCGACATCGACAAGGTGCACGAGAACGAGAAGCGCACCAACCACGACGTCATCGCCTTCCTCGAGGAAGTCGCCGGCCATGTCGGCGGGCCGGGCCGGTTCATCCATCGCGGGCTCACCTCGTCGGACCTGCTCGACACCACGCTCGCGCTCCAAATCACCGCCAGCGCCGACCTCCTCCTCGCCGACTTGAAAATCCTGCGCGACGCCGTCGCCGTGCGGGCGAAGGAACACAAATTCACCCCGATGATGGGCCGCTCGCACGGCATCCACGCCGAGCCGATCACCTACGGCCTTAAGCTGGCGCTCATGTACGACGAGTTTGGCCGCGCCGAAAAACGGCTGCGCGAGGCCCGCGAACAGATCGCCGTCGGCAAGCTCTCCGGCGCGGTCGGCACCCACGCCCATCTCGATCCCCGCGTCGAGGACTACGTCTGCGGGAGGCTCGGCCTCAAGGCCGCCGATCTTTCCACGCAGGTCATCCAGCGCGACCGGCACGCCCATTTCATGTGCGCGCTCGCCTTGATCGCCAGCAGCATCGACCGCTGGGCCACCGAGTTCCGCCACCTGCAGCGCAGCGAGGTTCTCGAAGTGGAGGAATTTTTCGCCGAGGGCCAGAAAGGGAGCAGCGCCATGCCCCACAAGCGCAACCCGATCACCGGCGAAAAACTCAGCGGCCTGGCGCGCGTGATTCGCGGCAACGCCGTCGCCGCGCTCGAGAACGTGCCCCTCTGGCACGAGCGGGACATCTCCCACTCGTCGGTCGAGCGCATCATCTTCCCCGACAGTTGCGCGCTGCTCGATTACATGCTCACGCAACTGGCCGACCTCGTCGCGCGGCAGATCGTCTATCCCGAGAACATGGCGGCCAACCTCGCCAAATCGAAGGGACTCATTTTTTCGCAGACCGTCCTGCTCGCCCTCGCCGACAAGGGCCTGCCCCGGCAGACCGCCTACGAGGCGGTGCAGGCCGCCTCGATGGCCTGCTGGCGCGGCACCGAACCGCTCCAGGCCCACCTCAAAAAATCGAAGGAGATACGTTCCGTCCTCACCGAAAAGGAAATCGACGACCTCTGCTCCCCCGAACGCCATTTCCGCTACGTCGAGGAAACTTTCCGGAAGCTCGGGTTGGGGTAGAGATCAGTTGGTAGCTCCGAGGTAGCCGCCGCAATGGGGCCTGTCCCTCCCTAGCGCGGATGTTCCCATCGGCAATCCCCTCGTTCCCAAGTTGCACTTGGGAACGCACTTGTCGGGGAAGCTTTGCTTCATCATGCTCTCGCGATGCGAAGCCGCTATCGCGCCCATGAGCCCCACGCCGCGTACTTCGTCACCGCAACGCGCCACGGTTGATGTAGCGTTTGACCTCCTTGCCGCCCTTATCGAAGGGCGGCACGTTGTAGTTCTCCTCCAGGTAAGCTAAGGAGTCCAAGACTTCTTTGTAAAAGCGGTCGCCGAGGCCGTCCTGCTGGCCGTTGTACCAGTCGCGTTGCGCGAGAAGCTTGGCCTTCGCACGTGGCGTGATCATGGCCGGGAGTCGCGGATAATTCATGGCACAGGCTTCACGGGTTTACCGCGTGTCTTCAAAATAGGACAGGTTGGAAATGGGGGACAGCCATCTTTTCAAGCTGTGAAAAAGGAACAACCTCCACGTCGAGGAAGCTTTCCAGAAACCCGGTTTGGAGTAGATTGATCGCATGAGCCGCCGAATTGGACTCGGGTTAATTGCGCTCTGGCTGTTGCTCTCGCTGCCGTTCAATGTGGCGATCTTGAAGCAACTGATCCGGACGGCGTACGCGCTGTTCGCCGGTTTATACGCCGGGCTCGATCGCTGGATTCCCGCGCAGTATGGCGTGGCCACGGTCTTTGTCCTCTGGGTCATCGTATTCTTGCTCTGGCCGGCGAGGATCGGGCGCACGCTCACGGTCGTCCTGTTGGCGGGGAGTTGTTGTGCCATCGCCGGACAGCTCCTGCTCGACACGATTTACGCTTTGCGGGGTTATCTGTGTTACCCGGTTCCGCTTGGCTGGGCAATTTTCGGCGCGATCCTGGTGCTGAACCTCGTCTGTCTGCGCGCGCTGGCCGTCCGCGGCTAGGCTCGCCTGCTTTACGAGTAAAGAGACCGGTCCTTGATATTGACACCAAATTACGGACGGATAGACCGGGTATAGTGAAAACTGGCCACTTTTTGCCTTTTGTCGGCTTGGTGGCCATCGGGGCGCTTTTCCCACGGCCCGCTTTCTCGGATAGTTACCTGGAAACGTTCGTTGGGCCTGTTCCTTCGCCGCTTGAGGAAACAGCCCCCAGCTATCAACTCCCCGACAATCCGCATCCCACCGCCGATGAATTGATCAGCGGACTTCAGGCCATTTTGGCCAAGCAACCCGATGCCGTCGACGTTTCGTACCAGCTTGGACTGGCTTATGCGGCCAAAGGCCAGCAAATCCTGGCGGAGCAAACCCTGAAAGCGGCGGTTGCGCTTAATCCCCATCAGGTCGAGGCATGGAACAACCTCGGCGCGAACCTGCGCGATCAAGGCAAACTGGACGAGGCCATCAACGCTTTTAAAAGCGCCCTGCAGGAGGATCCCCGCAACGAAAATGCCTGGCATGGACTTGCCCTCGTTTTGCTCGAGTTGAGTCGCCTGGATGAAAGCGGCACGGCCTTGGCCGAAGGTTTCAAGGTCGCTCCGAATTCAGCGGGCCTGTGGAACTGCCTCGGCCTCCTCAGGGTCAAGCAATCGCAATTCAAGGAGGCCGCCGATGCTTTTGAACGCGCCGCGGAAATCAGTCCCGAACTCGCGGGTGCCTGGTGCAATCTTGGGTTTGCCCAAAGCCGTTCGAATGAGCCGGACAAGGCCCTTTCAAACCTGCTCAAAGCCGTGGGAATCGACGATCAGTTGACGCAGGCTTGGAACGATCTCGCCGAAATATACGAAAAGGAGAAAATGTTGGGCAAATGCGACGAGGCGACCCGTCATTCCCTTCAGGTTACCCCCAATCAGCCGGCGCTCTGGGAGAGCCTGGGTCACCACGCCTATTTGCGATTCAGATGGGAGGATTGCGTGGAGGCTTACTCGCAGGCCATCGACCGGATGGGCATGCAAAACGCCGTCGCCATGGGAGAATACGCGTTGGGTGCCGCGCACGTCGGCCATTTTGACGACGCCGACAAAATAATTAATGCCGCCCTGCAATTGGAGCCGGATAATTCCGAGCTCTGGGTCAGCATCGGCAATGTCCGTCTCCTGCAGAAGCGGGAGGAGGACGGCTTTGGCGCTTTCAGGAGGGCGCTGAACGCCGATCCCCAAAATGTGGATGCCTGGTGCGCGCTGGGCTTTTTTTACCAGCAATTCCACGATCCGGATCACAAGGGCGCGACCCTGGGTCTGGATGCCTACAAAAAAGCCACCGAAATCGATCCCAATTGCGGGGAGGCCTGGAATGGCATGGCCGTTATTTCGATCAAACTGGGCCGCCTGGATGACGCCGGCACGGATTTGGCCGAGGGCTTCAAAGTCGCTCCCGATTTACCGGTGCTGTGGGACAGCCTCGGCCTCCTCCGGCTCAACCAATCGCAATTCGACAAGGCTGCCGCGGCCTTCAAACAGTCCACGACAATCGATCCTGACTACGCGATCGGCTGGTACAATCTCGGGCTTGCCCAGGGCAAGTTGAATGACCTGGACGAGGCGGCGGCGAGCTTCCACCGGTGCCTGGACCTCAACCCGGATATGCTCGCGGCCAGGAATGCTCTGGCTGAATTGTTTGAAAAAAAGGGTCAATTGAGCAAGAGCGACGAGGCGCTGCATCAATCCCTTGCGCTTGCTCCCAACCAGCCTGTGCCCATGGCGGTTCTGGCCCACCATTTATTCCTGCTGGGAAAATGGGAGGAAGCGGTCGGGGAGTATTCGCAGGCCGTCGACCGGATGGGCCTGAAGAATGCCGACGTGATCTCGGAATATGGTGAAGCCGCCGCTCACATTGGTCATTTCGAAGATGCCGAAAAACTCATCGGCGAAGCGCAGGTATTGGACCCCAAAAGCAGCATGGTCTGGGACCATCTTGGCCAGCTTCGCCTGCTTCAACAACGCAACAAGGAAGCCACGGACGCTTTTCAGAAAGCGCTTCAAATCGACCCAAAAAACGCGCTGGCCTGGGTCGGCATGGGTCTTGAAAACCAGGTTCAATCCAAATTCGACGACTCCATCACCTGCTTCCAAAAGTGCATCGATTACTTTCCCGACAACGTCGTCGCGTGGGAGGGCATGGGTTACTCCAATCAGCAGCTTGGGAAACGTCCCGAGGCCGCGCAAGCCTATCGCAAGGCGCTCTACTTCAATCCCTCCCTGCCTTTGTGCTGGAAAGGCCTTGCCGTCACGTCGGATGACAATCAGGAAATCGAAAAGGCCGCCAGCCAGGCCATTGCCTCCGACCCGCATGATCTTGCCTCCCTGAGCGTGCTGGGAGTTGTCCAACGCCGCCTTAATCAAGGGCCTGAATCCGAAAGCACCTGGCGAAGTGTCCTGGCTATTTGTGATACGAAAGCTCCCTATTGGGACGAACTGGGTAATACCCTTGTCCTCGAAAAAAAATACGGCGATGCCATCGCCGCGTACAATAAGGCCATCACCCTGAGCGGTGAACTTCCTCCCCGGGTGCAGGCCCTCTATTGGGCCGGCTTGGCCACCGCTCATATGGATAATATCCATCTTGCGGGAGCGACCGAGTGGCAGCCCGCCGCCGACGCCTTGAACAAGGCCGTCGCGCTGGATCCTACCGTGCCGGGTACATGGTATTATCTGGGTGTTTGCGAAAAGGCGCTCGGTCATATGGACCTGGCCCAGGCCGCCATCGCCAAAGTCAATGCGCTCGGCCGCGACAGCAAGGTTGATCTTTCGAGCCTGCCCATTACGCCTGCCGGCGGTGAAACCAATTCCGAGGATGCCGCAAGCCAGGGGAAGGCCCTCATCCAAAAAGGCCAATTTAAAGAAGCGCTCGCCGTGCTTTGGCCGGACCTTCAGAAAAAACCGGATGATGACAAAGTGCAGGAGGAGAGGAGCCTGACCATTTTGGCCCTTTTGATGAATCACCGTATGGACCAGGCCCTGGAGCTTGCCCAGAAGGCGACCGTGAACCACCCCGACCAGGCCGTCCCGTGGTTTGATCTCGGCCAGGTCCTGTTGGCGCTTCACCACAATGATGAAGCGTTGCCGCCCTTGACCAAAGCGACGGAGATCGATCCCAAGTTAAGTTCCGCCTGGCTTAGTTTGGGCCAGTGTTATGTCCAAATGAAGGAGTTCGATCAGGCGATCAGCTCTTTCACCAAGGCCATCGACTCGGACTCCAAAAAACGCGTGGCCTGGGAGGACCTGTTCTTTTGCTACCCGGGCAATCTCCCGGGCTGTCAGGGAAAAATCGAAGAGCTCCTACAAGCCCATCCCGATGAGGCGAATGGCTGGGAGGTTTTGGGCCTCTGTTACGGCCGACAGAAAGAATTCGGTCAGGCGATCGGTCCTTTTATCAAGGCCATCAACCTGGACCCCGCGAATGACACCGCATGGGAGGGCCTGAACCAAAGCTACCACGCGCAGAACGATCTCCCGGGCCTCCAGGCAAAACTCGGGGAGCTCCTGCAAGCCCATCCTGATGCCGCGATGGGCTGGTTGGTCTCTGCGCATTTACAAAATACGCAGGGGACAACGGACGCCGCCTTGAGCTCGCTTCAGAAAGCCGTCGATTTGAATCCCACCGACGCCAAGATCTGGAATGGGATAGGTGTCGAGTATGCCACTGCCAATCAACCCGATCAGGCGATAAAAGCGGAAACGCAGGCTCTCCAGTTAAATCCGGCTTACGATGAGGCGTGGAACAATCTTGGTTATACCTTGTTGAGGCAGGGGAAAACAGACCAGGCCATTGACGCCTTTAAGAAGGCCCTCCAGGTCAATCCCAGGCATCAACGCGCTTTGGTGAATCTGGTCACGGCCTATGGAAAAGAGAACCAATGGAGTCTGGCGAAAGACACTTGCGATCAATTGGCGCAAATAAATCCCGATCTGGCAGCCAAGCTCAGCCAAAGTTTCCCATCTTCCACAACGACTCCTAGTTTGCCCGATTCAGCTTCTTTGATTCCCCCGGCAACGGGTTCACAGCCGCCACCGGCAACGGGCGCGACGCCACCGCCTGCTCCCTAGTCGAGGTGCGCGCCATCCCCGAGAAACGGGGGCACGTACCGTTTCCCAAAGAAATGGAAAGGCGACCCGATCGCGTTTTTCGCGCAGATCGCCAAGACAGCGGGGGTCCGGCAGCGGTAACGTGCGGCCATGGACGCCTCATCTCCAGACAGGTCCGACAAGCCCGCCATCGGTTTGCATCCCGCAGGTGGGTTTGTTCTCGGTTCCAACTTGGGAACAGGAACAACGCACCATCACCCGGCAGCCCAAAAGACGCATTGGACGCAGCAAGACGCGGCAAGACGCGGCAAAGCTCCACAAGGCGCAGCTAAACCGATCTTTTTTTTCGCACGAACCGGCAACTTCGCAATTAATAATTAACTCAACGCAACAAATGACGAAAGCGCCTCAGCTCAACTCCTCCTCAGTCAGCGCGTTGACGAGCTTGAATTCCTCGAAGTGGAACTTCGCATTGACGCGGAAGCTGAGCCGGCCCTGGAATTTGCGTTCGAGGTCGATCAGGATTTCCTCGTCCTCTTTCTTGAGCCTTTCGAGGACATCGGCGTTAAGCAGCACGCGGACCTCGCGCACGCCGGGATGGAGCCGCATGACGCGGGTGAGCGCGCGCTGGATCTCGACGCTCATGGTCTCGGGGCTTTTGATGATGCCCTTGCCCTTGCACGAGGGGCATTCCATGTACACGGCGCGGCTGATGCTTTCCTGCACGCGCTGGCGCGTCATCTCCATCAGGCCGAGCTGCGAGATGGGGAGAATGTGGGTGCGGGCCTTGTCGCGCTTGACGTGTTCCTTGAAGAAGTTGAGGACCTGTTTCTGGTCGCGCGGGTTGCGCATGTCGATGTAGTCGAGGACGATGAGTCCTCCGATGTTGCGCAGGCGCAGTTGCCGCGCGATTTCCTCCGCCGCCTCGAGGTTGGTCTGCAGGATGGTCTTGTCCTGGTCTTTGCTCCCCTTGTTGCGTCCGGTGTTGACGTCGATGGCGACGAGCGCCTCGGTCTCGTCGATGACGAGATAGCCGCCGCAAGGGAGCCAGACCTGACGGCGCAGGGCCGCGTCGATCTGCTTGTCGACGTTGAAGCGCTCGAAGATGGGAACGGCTTCGGTGTAGTGCTTGATTTTGCGCTGGGACCGCTGGGAGATCACGCCGACGAGCGTCTTCATGCGGTTGGTGGCCTCGAGATCATCGACCACGATGCGGTCGACATCGTCGGTGAGGAAGTCGCGCACGGTGCGCTCGATAAGATCGGGCTCGGCCAGGAGAAGCTTGGGGGCTCGGGCGGTTTCGACGTCGCCGGCGATACGCTGCCACTGTTCGAGCAGGACATGGAGGTCGCGCACGAAGAAGCGGGCCTTCTGGCCCTCGCCCGCGGTGCGGATGATGACACCCATGCCCTCGGGCAATTCAAGTTCCTGGAGGATGTGGCGCAGACGCTGACGTTCCTTTGGATCCTCGACCTTGCGCGAGACGCCGGACTGGTCGGAGTAGGGCATGAGAACAAGGTAACGTCCGGCCAGGCTGATGTTGGTGGTGATTCGGGGGCCCTTGGTGCCGATGGGGCCCTTGGTTACCTGGACGATGATTTCAGAGCCGGGGGGATAGATTTTGGGAATGTCATTGGCGGTGATCCGCTTCTGGTTTTTGCGCTTGCTGCCGGCGCGTTCAATGGTCTCGATGCCGTCGTCGAGGGCGGCAGGGATGGCGTCCCAATAGTGGAGGAAGGCATTTTTATCGAGGCCGATGTCAACGAACATCGCCTTGAGGCCGGGCTCAAGGTTTTTCACCTTGCCCTTGTAGATGCTGCCGGAAATCTGCCGGTCGCTCTCGCGCTCGATGGAAAATTCCTCCAGCCGGCCGCCTTCGAGAAAGGCAACGCGGCGCTCGAGCCGTTCGCAGGAGATGACGATTTCTTTTTCTTCGCCCTTTTTCTTAAGACCGAGAAAACCGCGTATTGTGTCTAAAATCATAAGCCAGTCTGTTCCGCGCTTGGGGGCGGAACGTTAAGTTGTGCGGAAGGAAGAGGAACGTCTTCATATCCGCTCGAAGTTTTTTCGGTGGACCCAAACACTCTGCACCAGACCCATGGCCGCCAGGCACGCGAGCAGGAAAGTGCCGCCGTAACTGATGAACGGCAGCGGTATTCCTGTGATCGGCACCACTTGGATGGTCATGCCGATGTTCACGAAGATGTGCGTGAAAAGCATCGCCATGACCCCCACGGCCACCATGGCCCCAATTTTGTCCCGCGCGCGGGCCGCCACCCACAAACACCACAGCAAAACGGTCCCTTCGCAAATGATGAGTGCAGCCCCTCCGCGAAACCCCTCTTCTTCTCCGACATCGGAGAAGATAAAATCGTTGTAATTGGTCGTTTTGGGCATGTAACCGAGCACGTTCTGCGTGCCCTGCATCCAGCCCTTGCCGTTCATTCCTCCTGAGCCGATGGCAATCATCGACTGGTTGATTTGCCAGGCGGCGCCCTGTTTATCGAGGCTCGGGTCAAAGAAGGTCTTGATGCGCTCGGCTTGGAAAGATTTGGTGAAAGGAAGTTTCGGCAAGGGCCAATTCTTAACCGAAACCCAATAATAAGCCAGAAAACAGAACGTCGCGATCAAAAGAATCGGCAGGACGATATAGCGCAGGCGCGCGCCCGCCACGAAAAGCATGGCAAAACAAACCGGGAAGAAAACCAGCGCCGAACCGAGGGCTGGCTGCATTTTGATCAGGACAAAGGGGATCGCCGTGATTACGAAGGCGTACACCACGGTCGTAAAGTAGTGGATTTCCCTTTCGCGCAGGTGCAGGAACCAGGCCATGCCGAGAATATAGGTGAGCTTGGCGAATTCGGCCGGTTCAAAACTGATCGGACCGAGTTTGAGCCAACTGTAGGCGCCGAAAACCGCCTTGTGGCGCAGTCCGGGGACGAAGACCCCGACGAGAAGGGCGATACCGACGCAATAGAGGATTGGGGCGATCCGCACAAGGATCTCATAGGGCGTGAGTGCCAGCAGCAGATAAAGGGCAAAGCCGATGATAATGTATCTCGACTGGGAGCTGTAGGCATCCTTGAGCAGGTCATTGGACACCGTGGCGCTCATGATGATGAAAATGCTGGCGACGCAAAGCGCCGCCAGCACGATCAGAATCGGGAAGGAGGAGGCGATGCCGCCGAGTTTACGAAGCAGAGTGCGCATGGGATTGAGGGACCGTGCTGCGATCATAGCCCGCAACGGCGAGGGACGGAATGATCGGTTTCGTGAAGTTCATGAGGCGGCTCTAGTGAGCATGTTTCGTGCTGGAGCCGGGATTTCCGATCGTGCCGGGTGGAACATCGCCCGTCGGGCTGGAATTGTCGTCGGGTGACATCGTGTTTCCGTTGGAGGCACTGGCGGCGGCCCCGGCCGGGCTGGTATTGGATTGCAAATCGACCGCGGTGACGCCGTTGAAATTGCCGGCGACAGGCTGGAGGAAGGTTGGCGTCTCCACGGCCCCGGCGTCCATGGCGAAGAGCCGCCGCATGATTTCCTGGGCGATGGGCGCGGTGGTGGTGCCGCCCCAGGTGCCCCCTTCGACCATGACGCAGGTGACGTAGCGGGGCGCTTCAAACGGGCCATAGCAGTAGAACCAGCATTTGAGGTCCCGGCGGATGTCCCCGTCGATTTTGATGTAGTGCTGGGCGGTGCCGGTTTTGCCGGCGATGCTGTAGCCGGGCACCTCGGCCAGAGTGCCGGTGCCTTCCTCGACCACTTCGCGCATGCCTTCCTGCACCGCTTTCAAGTCGGAGGGTTTCATACCGAGATTGCTGAAGACCTGCCCCGCGGGAATCTCGGCGATGGTCTCGCCCTTGTAGTTTTCGACGTGCGAGTAGATGCGCGGCTGGTAGACGGTGCCCCCGTTGGCCACGGCGCAAAGGAAGGTGGCCATCTGCAGGGGTGTGACTTGGACGAAGCCTTGGCCGATGGAGGTGTTGGCCGTCTGGGCTTGGCTCCAGTGGTCGATGTTGTGAGTCTTTCTGAGCCAGGCCTCGTTGTCTTTCATCCACTGGGGGCCGGGAAGGATGCCGGGGTCCTCGGCCGAAGCGCCGAGCAGGCCCCAGCGGTGGCCGAAGCCGGCCAGCTTGCCCATTGAGTCAATGGCCTCGATGCCGGCGCGGATGCCGTACTGGTAGAAGAAGACGTCGCTGGAAACGCAGATGGCGTGGACGAGGCTCATGGTGCCGGCGTCGGTGCTGTCGGAGTTGTGAAAAAGGTGGTCGTCGATCTGGATTGCGCCGGGGCAGTCGAAGGAAGTATCGACGGTGACGTTGCCCGATTTCAGCCCGGCGAGGGCGACCATAATCTTGTAAGTCGAGCCCGGTTCCAACGCGTGGAGGACGCGGTTGTAGAGGGGCGCGGTGGGGTCGTTGTTAAGGGCGTCGTAGTCCTTCGCGCTGATCCGCGGGATGAACTTGTTCGGGTCGTAGCTCGGGATCGATGCCATGGCCAGGACGTCGCCGGTGCGCGGATCCATGACGATGGCGGCGCCGCGCCCAATTCCGGCGTTACGCAGGGCCGACTCGACGATGTACTGGATGCGGGCGTCGATGGTCAGGAAAATCGAGTTGCCCATGGTCGGGTCGTTCTCTTCAAGGGGCTTGTCTCCGATGAGTAAGCCTTGAGAGGAAACGCGCTGGATGGTGCTGCCGGGCTGGCCTTGGAGCTGGGCGTCCATGATCGCCTCGATCCCCTGGCGACCCACCGTGTCGTAGGGGGTGCCATCGCTGGCCACGTAGTCCTGCTGGTTGTCGGGCTTGCCGACGTAGCCGAGGATGTGGGCGGCGAACGCGCCATAGGTGTATTGGCGGACCGGGCTTTGGGAGATGCGGATGCCGGGCACGCCGAAGTTGCGCTCGGCGAACTGGGCGACGGTGGCGAAATCGAGGTCCGTCATGTAGTGGTAGGGCAGGTCGCGGTCAGTGCGGAAATGTTCGCGGATATCGTGTTCGTCGAGTGGAGCGCTGATACCGAGGGTCTGGGTGATCGGCTCGATGCTCTCCTTGACGATCTTGACGATATCGATCTCGGCCCGCTTGCGGCCGTCCTTGCCATCGGGCAGCGGTATCTTCGGAATCGCCCCCAGTCGGCCCCGGGAATCGCGATGGGTCTGGGGATAATCGCGCCAGAGGTCATTGAGGTAGAGGTCGATGTTGAAGCTGGGCCGGTTTTCGGCCAGGGGCAGGCCGTTGCGGTCGCAGATAACGCCGCGAGCCGGGGCGATGCGGGCCTTGACAGTCGTTTGCTGCTCGAGACGCTCGAGGGCTGATTCGGAATTGACGATCTGGACGTTCCAGAGACGGCTCAGGAGCACGCCCATGGCGGCAAAGATCAGCAGGGAGAGGGCACCCAGGCGCCAGCCTGGCACGCGGCTATCTTCATCGAGCATAAGAGAAGGGGAGGAGAGGCATGGGAAATCAAGGCCGGAAACGGCGTTCGGTTAGTTCGTAGACCGGTTGCCAACCGCAAAGACGGGGTAGGAGACCGGCGAAGACAAAGAAAAAGGGGCAGAGGACAAGATTCGCCAGCGAGGCGAAGGTAATTTTGCTCCAGGCGTCCAAGGGCCAATACCAGCGGCCTAATTCGACCTGAGTGATGAGATAGTCGAGGACAAGATAGCCGAACGTGCCGACGAGGATAAACGTGAGGCGAAAAATCCAAAGATGGGCCAGTGGCTTGCGGGCTTGGGTGACGATGAGGAGAGACAATACTCCCAAAAGCAGGACGGAACTGCCCAAGTGGTGCGAGGAGGTGAGATCGAGCAACAGACCCAGGGCGCAGGCAAGCATGGGCGCGCGCTCGTCCCCCAGTTCGAGGCTCGCGTAAATCACCACCAGTGGAATGAGAGCCGTGCCGATGCCGAGAGCGTTGAGCACGGGGAAAGTCACCGAGAAGATGACGGGCAGGACCATCTCGGCCAGCAGGGCGGCGACGCCAAGAATGAAGATGTAAATGACAATCAGCAGGGGCACGGTGATGACAATAAAGTACGATGGCTAGGGGTGAAAAACGGGAACAGGCTCCATCTTAACCGCAAACGGGCTTCTCTTTCTATGGATTTTCCCGCCAGAATTAGATCGTTGTTTTTGGGCATCTTGTTTCAGGTTTCGCCGCGGTAGGGAATGGAACCCCAAAAGATTGAAAAAAGACCGGGCGGCCACATGAAGTGGACCGCCCGGTCGGGGGAGGAGAATGAATGAACCTAACGGAGAAATAGACACGCCGGGCGTTCCGGCGTTCAAAAAATGGCGAAATTCCCGTCACGCCCGATTTGTCCGGAATGCGGCTTAGGGGTCGTTTTACCTCTGAAAAAAGCGGTATTTGGAACGTTCAAAAAAAATAAAAAAAATTATTGACGATTAAGTGACAGTCCGTAATGTTCGTCGGTAACGAGTGCAGAAGCCAGCCGCTACATAAGGTACGGTAACGGCGGCTGGCCTCACTAACCGACAAAGCCGGTTGCTTCCTGAGGAGGAAGGCAGTTGGCCGAGTCAACCAACCAAGGAGACTAGAGCGAATGAAAGCAATACTAAAAGCGTTTGGAGCGGTCGCCCTCGCGGGAGCCATGGTTCTGCCTGTGCTCGCCCAGACTGCGACCACGACTACCAATACCGACGCCAAGGACCTCAAGAAAGTCGTCGAGGACCAAGGCATTAACTACGTTGAAACCGCCCAGAAGGGGATCACCCTCAGCGGTTACGTCGATGTCAGCTACACCAACCAGTTTGGTGGACGCGGCACGGCCTTCACCAACCAGCAGGCCTACCTGCACGAGTTCGACGTGAACAACGACAGCTTCAACCTTAACGCGGTGAAGATCGCCTTGGAAAAGGCCCTTCCCTCACAAAACGTCTGGGCGGCCGGTTTCCGCGTTGACACCATGTTCGGCCAGGATGCGAACATCTTGAGCCAATCGGACCCCGTTCTCTCCTTCAACAAGGGTAACAACTACAGTGGTGAAGGTGACTACGCTTCCAACACCATTGGTTCGGGTGTTTACATTGAACAGGCCTTGGTCAAGGTCAACATCCCGGTCGGCAACGGCTTGCAGATTTACTTCGGTAAGTTTGTGACGCTGCTCGGCTATGAAGTGATCGAAAGCCCGGCCAACCCCAACTTCAGCCGTGGTTTGCTCTTCACGAATGCGATCCCGCTGACCAATACCGGCATCTATGCCGACTATAAGTTCAACAGCACCTTCGAAGCCAAACTCGGCATCGTCGACGGCTGGAACCAATCGGACAGCACGCCCAACCAATTCACCACCTATGGCAATGGTCGAGCTGATGCAGCTGACGACTATCCGTTCGGCGGCAAAGCCCTCACCGGCCAGTTGGTCATCAACGCCCCCGGCGGCAACGCGAACATCACGCAGTCGTTCATCTACTCGCCCAGCGGTGAGACGGACAACAATACGTTCAACAATACGGGAGCTGGTTCGTTCCCTTATGAGGCTGCCGATAACGGCCCGGTTGCGGTTTATGACATCTGGGGCAACTGGAACCCGACGTTCGTGAAGGACAGCGCTCTGACGCTCGGCTTCAACGTCGACTTCGGTTACAACGGAGCTTCTGGATATCCCGCCAGTTATCAGAACGTTCCCTCGGGTGGCGAGGGGCCAACGGACTTGGGGACGGGGCATGGCGATTCCAACACGTGGTATGGCGTGGCTCTCTACACGCAATATAAGGTCAGCAAGCTCCTGACCCTCGCTGCGCGCGGTGAATACCTGCACGAGGATCCGTCTGATTATGCGAAGTTCGGTGTTGACGACGTCAGCAACGACGACTTCTCAGAAACCCTCACGGCCTCCTTCAACATCTGGGACAACCTCCTGACCCGCGTTGAATATCGTTATGACCACCTGACGGAAGGTTATATCTACAACGAGCACGGGAACAACATTGCAACGTACGGCAATCAAGACGAAGTTTCAGTGGAAGCCGTCTACTCGTTCTAATTGGATCGACTAGATTAGTTTCACGAAAACCCCGGGTGCCGCAAGGCCCCGGGGTTTTCTGTTTGTTTTTATCTTCTAGGTCGATTTGCCTTAAGCAAGCTTCCGGGGGCTTTACCGGATCGGATTGAGAGAAATGGAAGTCAAACCCGAAGTCATTTGCGGTCTTGTTTGAAGAAGTGCGAAGCGGCTAATTTTTGAGATAGGTTCTATGGCAAAACGATCCAAGAGAAAAAGGCTGGCGGATCGTGAAGTTTTCACGAAACCCGCTGGGAAAGGGGCCTTGGTGCCAACGCAATCGGCTTGGCTGGGTCGTGCCGGGGTCTGGTGGTGGCCTGTCCTTGCCATCTTCGTGGCGACGATGGTTGTTTACACCCCGGCGTTGCGGGGAGGTTTTATCTGGTCCGACGAACACAAAATTGTGGGCTATGAGTTTCTTCGGACCTGGCACGGCCTGTGGCAAATCTGGTTCGAGCCGGGCACAAAGGAACAATACTATCCGCTAAGCTTTACGGTCTACTGGCTGGAATATCGCCTCTGGGGACTGAACACGCTCGGGTATCATGTGGTCAATGTGCTCCTGCAAAGCCTGGCCGCGGTGCTCTTGTGGCAGTTGCTTGCGAGTTTGCGCGTGAGGGGAGCGCTGCTCGCCGGCGCGATCTTTGCGCTGCATCCGGTCAACGTGATGAGCGTGGCCTGGCTGACGGACTTAAAGAACATTCTTCCCGGGTGCTTTGTCCTGGGCGCAGCTTGGGCCTATGTGCGTTTTGCCGGCTTGGGCATTTATAATAAACAGGACGGTCCGGGCGAAGGCGGGGCGGGGAAACCCGAGTGGTTCTTTTATTTTTTAGCACTGGCGCTTTTTCTCCTGGCGATGCTGGCCAAGACGGCGGTGAGTTTTTTGCCGGTGTCCCTTTTGCTAATCCTTTGGTGGCAGAAGAAACGGGTAACGTTGCGCGATCTTTTCTCGTTGATTCCCATGGTGGGGATCGGCATCGGCATGGGAATGGTGACGATTTACAACGAGCAGTATTTCCGCGGTGCTTCCGACCTTAGCATTCAATTTGGGTTCATCGACCGGGTGCTGGTCTCGGGGCGTTCCTTTTGGTTTTACCTGGGAAAACTTCTTTTTCCGTACCACTTGGCATTCATGTACGAGCAGTGGCAAATCGATGCCCGGGCATGGTGGCAATATCTCTATCCACTGGCGACCATGGGTCTGCTGGCGGGACTGTGGATGGCTCGCGGCCGCATTGGCAAAGGGGTATGGGTCGCGTTTATGCATTTTTATATCACCACGTCGATGCTGGTCCTGATTGAGGTGCTGACCAGGATGCGATATTCCTTCGTTTCGGATCACTGGCAATACTTCGGCGCCGTGGGTATGTTTGCACTGTTTGCCGCGGGATTGACTGCGGGCTTGGATTGGCTCGGGCTGGAAGGCAAGCCGACGGGATTGGTCTTGAAACTGGGACTGCTACTGGTTCTCGGGACATTAAGTTGGCAACAGGCTTGGGCTTATAAAAGCGATGAAGCGCTCTGGAACGATACGCTGGCGAAGAATCCAAACTGCTGGATGGCCCACAACAACCTCGGCAATGACCTCTTGGATAAGGGGCAGGTGGACGAAGCAATGGCCGAGTTTCAAAAGGTCCTGGAAATCGACCGAAACGATGCCGAAGCCCACTACAACCTTGGCAATGCTCTCTTGCAAAAAGGGCAGGTGGACGAAGCTATTGCCGAGTACCAAAAGGCCTTGGCAATCAAGCCCAACTATGCCGAAGCCCATTACAATTTCGGTAATGCTCTCATGCAGGAGGGTCAGGTGGACGAGGCACTTGGCGAGTACCAAAAAGCCCTGGAGATCGATCCCAACGATGCCGAAGTCCACAACAACTATGGAACGGCTCTTCTTCAAGAGGGCCGGCTGGACGAGGCGATGGCCCAGTACCAGCTAGCTCTGCAAATCGACCCCGACTTTGCCGAGGCCCACACCGATTTTGGCATGGTTCTTTTGAAAAAAGGGCAGGTGGATGAAGCCATTACCGAGTACCAAAAGGCTTTGGCAATCGACCCCAACCTGGCTGAAATACATTACGACCTTGGCAATGCTCTCTTCCAAAAGGGACTGATCGATGAAGCGATAGCCGAGTATCTGGAGGCCTTGCGCTTGAAACCCGACTACAGCCACGCCCAGCACAATCTGGCGATAGCGCAGGCCATCGTGGCGCAAAGGGCGGCCCAAAAATGAACTTTAGGTTCAGCAGCAAGAGGCAGTGGGTGTTGCCTGTCATCGCCATCTTCGTGGCGACAATGGTCGTTTACACCCCGGCGTTGCGGGGAGGGTTTATCTGGTCCGACAAAGACAACATTTCGAACAACGATTTTCTTCGGACTTGGCACGGCCTGTGGCAAATCTGGTGCGAGCCAGGCCCGGATCCGAGGGAGCCATACTATCCCCTGAGCTATACGCTCTACTGGCTGGAATATCACCTTTGGGGATTGAACACGCCCGGGTATCATGTGGTCAACGTGCTGCTGCAAGGCCTCGCCGCGGTGCTCTTGTGGCAGGTGCTCCAGCGTTTGCGCGTGCGGGGGGCGTTGCTCGCCGGCGCGATCTATGCGCTGCATCCGGTCAACGCAATGAGCGTGGCTTGGATGACGGAGTTTAAAAACGTTTTTCCCGGGTGCCTGGTGCTTGGTGCCACTTGGGCCTATGTGCGTTTTGCCGGCCTGGGTGTTTATGAAAGTCCGGACAGCCCGGGTGAGGGAAAGGCGGGGAAATCTGAGTGGTTCTATTATTTTTTAGCGCTGGTACTTTTTCTCCTGGCGATGCTGGCCAAGACGGCGGTGAGTTTTTTGCCGACGACCCTTTTGCTGATCCTTTGGTGGCAGAAGAAACGGGTAACGGTGCGCGATGTTCTCTCGTTGGTTCCCATGGTGGGGATTAACGTCGGCATGGGAATCCTGACGAAGTACATCGAGCGGCATTCCCACGATGCTTTCGTCGCTGACTTTCACCTCGGGTTCATCGAGCGGGTGCTGGTCTCGGGGCGTTCCTTTTGGTTCTACCTGGGAAAGCTACTCTTTCCGTACCACGTGACATTCATGTACGAGCGGTGGCAAATCGATGCCGGGACATGGTGGCAGTATCTCTATCCACTGGCGACCGTGGGCCTGCTAGCGGGACTGTGGATGGCCCGCGGCCGCATTGGGAAAGGGGTTTGGGTCGCGTTCATGCATTTTTATATCGCCTCGTCGATTCTGGTCCTGATGGTGGTGCCTTATAGGATGAGTTATTCCTTCGTTGCGGATTACTGGCAATACTTCGGTGCCATAGGCATGTACGCGCTGTTCGCCGCGGGATTAACGGCGGGCTTGGATCGGCTCGGGCTGGAAGGCAAGCCGATGGGATTGGTTTTGAAACTGGGACTGCTACTGGTTCTCGGAATGTTAACCTGGCAACAGGCTTGGGCTTATAAAAGCGATGAGACGCTCTGGACCGACACGCTGGCGAAGAATCCAACCTGCTGGATGGCTCACAACAACCTCGGCAATGGCCTCTTGGATAAGGGTCAGGTGGACGAGGCGATGGACCAGTACCAAAAGGCCTTGGAAATCAACCCCAACTATGCCGAAGCCCACTACAATCTTGGCAATGCTCTTTTGCAAAAAGGTCAGATGGACGAGGCCATTGGCGAGTACCAAAAAGCTCTGGTGATCGACCCCAACGATGCCGAAGTCCACTACAACTTCGGTAATGCTCTTATGCAAGAGGGTCAGGTGGACGAGGCCATTGCCGAGTACCAAAAAGCTCTGGAAATCGACCCCAACGATGCCGAAGTCCGCAATAACTTTGGGACGGCTCTTCTGCAAGAAGGCCGGTTGGACGAGGCGATGGACCAGTACCAAGTAGCCCTGCAAATCAACCCCGACTTTGCCGAGGCCCACGCCGATTTTGGCATGGCTCTTTTGCAAAAAGGTCAGGTGGACGAGGCCATTGGCGAGTACCAAAAAGCCTTGGCCATCGACCCCAGCCGGGCCGAAATTCACTACAACCTCGGCAATGCTCTTTTCCAACAGGGGCGTATCGACGAAGCTATAGCCGAGTACCTGGAGGCCTTGCGCTTGAAACCCGACTACAGCCACGCCCAGCATAATCTGGCGGTCGCGCAGGAGATCGTGGCGCAAAGGGCGGCCCAAAAATGAACGTGAGTGGCTTTCCAAGCCGAAATCAACCATTTCGGCAGCCTGCACCGACTCTTCGGACAGCCTCAAGAGTTTATGACTCAAAAAAGCCATGCCTGAGCAGAATCGTTCAGGGAGCAAGTCGTATGGTCTGGTAATGAGATAAACCTTGAGAGGAGCAGAAAAAAAGACGCTTGCTAATGGCATACTCCATGCTACGAGATAACCCCGTACCCGTTACGGGAACCAACCTGCAATCAAACCTTTACGGAGAATTTTTCATGTCCCTGCGCAAGCTCGAGGCAATCATCAAACCTTTTAAATTGGAAGAAGTTAAGGAAGCCCTGACGGAATTGGGCATCGAAGGCCTTACCGTCAGCGAAGTCAAGGGCTTTGGCCGCCAGAAGGGCCACACGGAGATTTATCGCGGCAGTGAGTACACGGTCGATTTTCTGCCCAAGGTTAAGATCGAGGTCGTCCTGCGCGAAGATTTGGTGCAGCGGGCCATCGAGACGGTCCAAAAGGCCGCCAAGACCGGCAAGATCGGCGACGGCAAGATATTCATCCTGCCCATCGAAGAAGCGGTCCGGATTCGTACTGAAGAGCGGGGCGAAAAGGCGGTCTAGAGGTTTGCCTGAAATTTTTCAGGGCAGTCCGCCTTGATCTACCGGTTTTTCGCTGTACGGGCTTGATTAGCTGTACTAATTTCGAGTTGGTCGTGCTATTAATCCAGCAACTAAACTAACCAACATACCGGAGACAAGACGATGCCAGACATCCTCAAACAGTTCATCAGGGCCAAAAGTGGCAAAGAAGTAATCGCATTTGCGAAAGAACATCAAATCAAGATGGTCGATTTCAAGTTCACGGACCTCCCGGGCACTTGGCAGCATTTCACGATGACTATCGCTGAGTTGACCGAGGATGTTTTCACCGAGGGGATCGGCTTCGATGGATCCTCCATCCGCGGCTGGAGGGCGATCGACAGTTCCGACATGCTCGTGATGCCCGATCCGGCCACGGCGTTCGTCGATCCCTACAACCTGGAGCCGACGCTCAGCCTGATCGGTACGATCTTCGACCCGATCACGAAGGAAACCTACAATCGCGATCCGCGCAGCATCGCGATCCGGGCCGAGAATTATCTCAAAAGCACCGGCGTTGGCGACACGTCTTACTTCGGTCCAGAGGCTGAATTTTTCATCTTCGACGACGTGCGCTACGACTTGAAGAGCAACAGCGCCTTCTACTCAGTCGACTCGAACGAGGGTATCTGGAACACGGCTCGTGAGGAATTTCCAAACACCGGCTACAAGATTCGCCATAAAGAGGGTTACTTCCCCGTGCCGCCGAGCGACACACAGCAGGACATCCGCAATGAAATCTGTCTCGTTCTCGAATCGCTTGGCGTTACCATCGAGCGGCATCATCACGAAGTCGCCACTGCCGGCCAGGCGGAGATCGACGTCCGTTACAACACGCTGTTGGGCGTCGCGGACGACATGACACTCTATAAGTATGTGGTCAAAAACGTGGCCCGCAAGCACGGTAAAACGGCCACGTTCATGCCGAAGCCGCTCTACGGCGACAACGGTTCCGGCATGCACACCCATCAGTCGATCTGGAAGGATGGCAAGCCGCTATTTGCCGGCAACAAATACGCGGGCATGAGCGAACTGGCTCTGTTCTACATCGGCGGCATCATCAAGCACGCTCGGGCCCTGACCGCGATCACCAACCCGACAACGAACAGCTTCAAGCGGCTCGTGCCCGGCTTCGAGGCGCCGGTGAGCTTTGCCTACTCGGCGCGAAACCGGTCCGCGGCGATCCGCATCCCGACCTATTCGGCCAATCCGAAGACCAAGCGCATTGAGTTCCGCACGCCCGATCCGGCGGCCAATCCCTACCTGGCCAATGCAGCCATGCTCCTGGCCGGACTCGACGGTATTCTCAACCGGATCAATCCCGGCGATCCGCTCGACAAGAATCTTTACGAGCTCGCGCCGGAAGAACTGGCCAAAGTGCCGCAGGCCCCCGACTCGCTTCTTGGCGCGGTTGAGGCGCTTCAGAAGGACCACGAATTCCTTCTTAAGGGCGACGTCTTCACCAGAGATCTGTTGGATGTCCTGATCGAGCAGCGCAAGAAAGACTATGACATGCTGCGACTCCGGCCCCACCCGTTGGAGTTCTTCCTCTACTACGACGTGTAACGCGATAACCGGCTAGGGACATCACGCATCGAGGCAAAACTCCTTGATGCAAAAGCGCGAGATGGGATATTGTCGTCGACTCGCTTGAGAACGGGTCGTTAGCTCAATGGTAGAGCAGGCGCCTTTTAAGCACTTGGTTGTAGGTTCGAGTCCTACACGACCCACTTCTCCCTAACCTTTTAAGAATCAAGGGGAGGAGTGGCTGAAAACAGCCACTACGGGCCTGCCGTGCGTAGATGACAGTAGCCGAAAGACCTCATCTGCAAGGCCTAGTCGGATTTGCCTGCCTCAATTGACGAGAGGTGTGGGGAGTCTTCCTTTACGCTTCTCGCATGGAGGCCAAGGCTATTGCGCAGAGCTGGGACCCCACCCATGTGACAGGTCATCCTTGGAGGGACTTTCCGAAGGCAAGGGGGTGACATCGGATGTATCTGTCTCGGCGCAACCCACCAGTCCGATGATAACGGCACAAAGAAGGAGGACTGAAAGAACCTTTAAAGAGCAGTTCATTCAGGAATTAAAAGCAAGAATGAAGGGGCTGGCAAGCGAACGCTGAAGGTTCCAGCCGATCGTCAGGCTGTTAAGGATGCCCTTTAATTTAAGGCCAGTTCAACTAGACGCCTGGAGGGTCGACGGGGATTTTCGATTTTTTCAGCCTTCTTCTTTCCACGGGGCTTGAGGGCAAACTGCCCTTCCCGCGCTTCCGGAAGAGGGCTCCAAGCGAGGCAACTACAAGTTAAAGCGGCATTCACTCTTATTAATGACGCGGCATTCAAAAATCGGTTTCCAACTTTTTTACCATTGCCTCTTTGGTAAACGACTATTCGGGTTGAAAAAGGAGTAATAGCAACGAATGGGTTTCTTAGTCCGGTGGCGATACTCGGTTGCCACATTGACTGCCGAGCCCGGCAAGACGAAAGTGGTCATGCGACCGTGCCAAATGGCTCGGTGAACGAATTTTTCATCCGTTCGAGCACAATTTGTGTCAGAATGGAGTGGTTGGAGCCCCGGATCTTGTCAGAAGAGTTGCGGAGCCTCATTTTTTGACAGTCTCTATGGCAAATCGTTCAAATCAAGAGAGTCCTTTGCCAGAAGGTGTCCTATCGACGCGAAATCGGAGCGGGAAAACTTCTCCCGCCGAACCTGTGAAGGTGCGGTGGCTGACTTTGTTGCGGGTGCTGGTCATCGTCGCGGCGGGTGGCTGGATTTGCTGGTTTGTGTTGCGGTCGCGGTTGAATTCGCAATTGGCGCTGGCGC
The DNA here is from genome assembly GCA_021272315.1 of Methylacidiphilales bacterium. Classification (GTDB taxonomy): domain Bacteria; phylum Verrucomicrobiota; class Verrucomicrobiia; order Methylacidiphilales; family UBA1321; genus JABDGH01. The sequence continues at coordinate 38,289 of JAJSLI010000054.1, forward strand.
ACAACAAACTGGGTGGACTTCTGCTGCGGCGCGGCGATCTGGCCGGGGCGCTGCAACAATATGAAGAGTCGACGAAAATCGACCCAACAAACCCCAGCACGACCGTGGATATGGGGACAACGTTGCTGCGGATGGGACGCGCCGATGAGGCAATCAGAGAATATGAGGAGGCCCTGAAACTCGACCCGGAATATGCGGAGGCTTGGTTCGATGCCGGCAACGCGCTGGGCGTGGCGGGCAGGCTGCCCGAGGCGATCGAAAAGTACCAGCAGGCCCTGAAACTCAAACCCCGTTATGCCGAAGCGCACAACAATCTTGGCAGCGTGTTGGTAAAGTCAGGCCGGCTAAAAGAAGGAATGGACGAGTATGCGGCGGCTTTGGAGATCGATCCCGGCTATGCCGAGGCGCATGACAATCTCGGAAGTGCGATGATGCTGGCCGGGAACGTTCCGGATGCGATGGAGCAGTTTGGGATCGCCCTGCGGCTCAACCCGGATGACGCGGAGGCACTCGGCAATATGGGCGATGCGTTGGCGCGACAAGGGCGATTCTCCGAGGCAATCGAGGAATTCCGCGCGGCCCTGAAGATTGATCCCGGACTTGCCGAGACCCACAACAGGATGGGTGGGGTGCTCCAGCAGGCGGGCCAGACGGAGGACGCCGCGGAGCAATACGTGGAGGCGCTGAAGATCAACCCCGGCTACGCCGAGGCTCACTTGAACCTGGGGATTGCCCTGTCAGCCATGGGAATGTTTCCCGAGGCGGAAGAACAGATCCAGGCGGCGTTGAAACTATTGCCCGATAATCCCGTGGAGCGGACCAGCTTGGGAAACGTATTCCTGCGCTGTGGAAAATTTTCCGATGCGATAACGCAGTACCGGGAGGCGCTCAAACGCGATCCCGATTTTGCCGAGGCGCACAATAATCTCGGTGCGGCCCTGGAGCAGGAGGGGCGGTTGGCGCAAGCGGCGGCTGAGTATCGGGAGGCCCTGCGGATCAATCCCAACGATCAGGAAGCGCAGGAGAATCTGGCTCGCGTGGCAGGAAAGAAGAAGCCGGCACCGTCCCACTAAGGGCAGCAGGCTCCAATCAAACGAGTCGGCCCAGTTCGCCGGGCAGCGCGGAAACGAAATGCATCTCCTCGCCGGTTCCGGGATGGGAAAAGCGGAGGGCTGAGGCATGGAGGGCAAGGCGCCTGCCGGGGTTGGTTTTGGCGCCATATTTTTTGTCGCCGACGATGGGACAACCGGCATCTGCAAGCTGGACCCGTATCTGGTGGCGGCGCCCGGTTTCCAGGGTGAGTTCAACCAACGATGCGGCTTCCCCCTTTTTCATGACACGGTAGCGGGTGAGGGCGCGACGTGTGCCAGGACCCGGAGGCGCGCGGTGAACTTTTAGCGGATCGGATTCATCGAGATGGCAATCGAGGAGTCCTGAACCGCCGGGCGGCGCGCCTTCGACGACCGCGAGATATTTCTTTTCAGCGGCGGTCCAATTTTCCTGCAGCGCACGCTTGGCCGGTTCGTTTTTGGCGAAGACCATGAGTCCCGAGGTCTCGCGGTCGAGACGGTGGACGATCCAGACCCGTTCGCGGCTCTGACGATGGCCGAGGCGGACGTGATCGGTCAGAATGGCGTAGGCTGTCCTTTCGGATTCGGACGCGCTGGCGATGCTGAGCAGGCCGGCGGGCTTTTCGATGACGATAATGTCGGCATCCTCCCGGCGGATACGGATATTGGCCGGGAGAAGGGTTCCCGGCCCGGCCCATCCCTTCGGCTGGATGACGATCTTGTCGCCGGGCCGTAGCGGATGGTCGAATTGGGTGACGATCCTGCCATTGACCGTGACGGCGCTAAACTTAAGCCAGTGACGGACTTGGTTTTTCTTTGTTTCCGGCCACGCTTGAAACAGGTACGCGAGCAATTCCCCGGGACGGGTTACGATATGAGGAAAAGGCATGGCATCCAGAAAAGTGATTACTATGATCGTTTTGGAACGGGGTTATTTCAATTAATTTTGCGGAATATGTCGCCTTTCAAATAAGTGAATAATAGGATAAGCACGCCTTACGGGGAGCAATCTTTGAAGGGGCGGGGAGTCGCCAAAGCATGGCCAAAAAAATTACAACATGGCTGCCTAAACCCTCGGACAAGGAGGTCGCACGATTGGTGCAGCAGTTGCACAACGCCGATGTGCGCTTGCGGGAGCTGTTGGGCGATCAGGTCGACGCGGTGCTGAATGCATCGGGCGGGACCTTTCTGCTGCGCCGGACGCAGGAGAGGTTGATCCAGAACGAGGCGATGTTGAGCGCCGCGCAGCGGATTGCGCGATTTGGAAGTTGGGAACTTGACCTGACGAATCTGGAAAACATCAATGCGAATCTGTTGCTCTGGTCGGACGAGGTCTTTCGAATTTTCGGCTACGAGCCGGGCCAGATCGAGGTCAGCAACGAAAATTTTTTCCGGGCGGTTCATCCGGATGATCGCGAAAGCCTCATGGCGGCCGCGCTGGAGGCAATTCGAGATGGGAAAAGGTACGAGTTCGATCACCGGATCGTTCTACCGGACGGCAAAGTGCGTCATGTGCATGAGGAAGCGGAGATTTTCAAGGACCCGCAGTCGGGGCGTCCCCTGAAGATGGTGGGCGTGGTGCAGGACATCACGGAGCGAAAGGAAAGAGAGCAGGAACTGCGGTTGAGCGAAGAACGTTTTTCAAATGCGTTTGAGAACGCGCCCATCGGCATGGCCCTCGTCATGCCGGATGGCCTCTGGTTGAAGGTGAACCGGGCGCTGTGCCGGATCGTCGGATATACGGAACAGGAATTGTACGGGATGACCTTTCAGGAGATCACGCATCCGGACGATTTGGCGTCCGACCTTGAGTTGGCGCGCCGGGTGCTGGCCGATGAGATTCAGTATTACGAGATGGAGAAGCGGTACATTCACAAAAGGGGTCATCAAGTCTGGATCCATCTCAGCGTTTCGCTGGTGCGCGACGATGAACATCGGCCGCTCTATTTTGTTTCCCAGATCCAGGACATCACCGAGCGGAAGGAAAGTGAAC
>JAJSLI010000060.1 GCA_021272315.1 Methylacidiphilales bacterium
CCCATGCCACTGAAAAAACCCCTCCGTTTTGGACTGCCCAAGGGCAGCCTGGAAGAGTCGACCATCGAGTTGCTGGGCCGGGCCGGGTTCAAGGTCCAGGTGTCGAGCCGCGGCTACAAGCCCTACATCAACGACCCGGAACTCGACGGGCGTCTGGTGCGCCCTCAGGAGATCTGCCGTTACGTGGCCCAAGGGTTCCTCGATTTCGGGATCACGGGCAAGGACTGGATCCAGGAGAGCGGCGATGACGTGAAGGTGCTCTGCGATCTGGCCTACAGCAAGGCGACAAGCCTGCCCGCGCGCTGGGTGGTGGCGGTGCCGGAAAATTCCGCGATCAAGAGCGTGAAGGATTTGCAGGGCAAGCGGATCGCGACGGAACTGGTCGCGACGGTGAAGCGCTACCTGGCCGAGCACAACGTGACGGCCGAGATCGAATTTTCCTGGGGCGCGACAGAAGTGAAGGTACCGGAATTGGTCGATGCGATTGTCGACCTGACGGAAACCGGTTCCTCGCTGCGGGCAAACAAGCTGCGGATCGTCGACACGATCGTGGACAGCTACCCGCAACTGATCGCGAATCCGGCGGTCTACGCCGATGCCGAAAAGCGGCAGAAGCTCGACAACCTGAAGCTGCTGCTCACGGGTGCGTTGAACGCCCGCGACAAAGTGGGCCTGAAGATGAATGTGCCGAGGACGGTGCTGGAAAAACTGGCGCTGACCCTGCCCGCCCTGCGCAACCCGACCATTTCCCCCCTCGCCGATCCGGAGTGGACGGCGGTGGAAATCATCATCGACGAGTCCGTGGTGCGCGACCTGATCCCCCGGCTCAAGGAGTTGGGCGCGGAAGGAATTATCGAATATCCGCTGAATAAGGTTGTCTATTAGCCCGAAGGGCACTACAACGACCAACTCAACTTTCCTATGGGTTCCATCAAAAAACGCCGCAAAGCCAAAATCGCCAAGCACAAGCGCCGCAAGCGCATGAAGGCGAACCGGCATAAGAAGCGGTTGCGTTACAAGGCTTAGTTTTTTAATTTTCCGGGGTGCCTGGAAGATTTTCTGAACAACGGTATTGCGCCGCGACCGGCCATACGGCTGGAGCGCTGGCTTCGTGCCTTTTTCTGGCGGGTGCAATCGGCCTGCAGGCCGATCCTTTGATCGGACAGGCGTCGCCCGTGATTCCCACGCCCACCATTCATCTGACGGACGGTCAGGACCGGCCCATGACCGGACACATGGAACCTGCCGCGGAAGCCAAGAGCCGGGCCAACGCGCTCTACGCCGAGGCGTTGCTTGCGCTGGACGGGCTGAACGATGATCCGTCGCGAGTACTGGAGGAACTGCGCCAAGTGGTGGCGCTCGATCCCCATTTTCCCGCGGCGCAGGTGAAAATCGCCGACCTCCTGATTCAGTCGGGGCAGGCGGAAGCGGCCTGCGCGGAACTTGAATCGGCACGGGCCACGAATCCTGGCTCGTCGGAGATCGAAGCCGAATTGAGCTACGTGCAAAAAACGCGCGGCCAGACCGAGATTGCCCTGCGCTTGGCGCGAGACGCGCTGATCCGGGACCCGGAACAGGTCATGGCCCTGCGCACGATACTGGAAATCGCCGACGATCAGAACGATCTCGCGGGCGGCCTGCTCCATGTTGAGGACATTTTCAAATCGGGCGGCTCCGGCGCGCCGGCTTCGGCGTGGCTGGCACTGGGCCGCCGTTACATCGAGCTGTCCCGGGGGGATGCGAAACCGCCAACCGGCGATGTCATGCTGCGGACGCTCCTGCCCATCTACGAGCAGGCCGCGGCCAAGCCGCCGCCGGACATGGAGACACTGACGCTGCTGGCCGATACTTACAAGGAACTGGGGAGACAGCGGGACGCGCTGCGGACTTTGCGCGAGGCGGCAGCGCTTGCGCCATCGAATGTCGACATCATTCTGCGTTGCGTCGAACTGGAAAACGATCTTGGTTGGCAAACCGACGCGCTGAAGGACTGCGAGGCAGCTTACGCACTGAATCCGGAACTAGCAGGACTGCGCCAAATGCTGGGCCAGCTTGACCTCAAAAGCGGACGTTTCGAGGAGGCGCAGCGGCTGTTGCAAGCGGCGCTGACCGACACCCCGAATGATCCGGAGTTGACGATCGATCTGGGCCTCGCCTGCGAGGGATTGGGCCAGCAAGATAAGGCCAAGGCCTGCTTTCAGCGAGTTTTCGCGTCCGGTTCCTGCGTGCCCGAAGCCTACCTGAAGCTGGCGGTCTTCCAACTCTCGGACAAGCAGGTGAAGGAGGCGGGCGAGACGCTGGCGGCAGCCCGAGCCCGTTTCCCCAAGTCGGCCAAGGTACGGCTCTACGAGGCGATCCAAAGCCGGTACGCGAAGGATTATGCCAGGGCGATGACCCGACTGAACGAGGTGCGTGAGCTTGCCGCCGACCCCGAGGCCGGTGCGATGGAACCTGATTTTTACCTCGAATCCACGCTGACAATGGGGCTGGCCGGAAAGAAAGACCTGATCGAACCAATGCTCCAGGAGGGGCTGGCCCGATTCCCCGACAATGCGGACCTGATGAACGAACTAGCCTACTTCTGGGCCGATGCGGGCCGGCATTTAAGCGAAGCGCTGGCCTTGAGCCGCCGGGCTTCGGAACTTGATCCCGACAATGGACTGATCGCCGATACCTGCGGCTGGGTTTATTTCCGGTTGAACCGGACTGCGGACGCATTACCGTACTTGCAAGAAGCAGCCCTTCTGACCAACAATGATCCTGTGGTTTTACAACACCTTGGAGACACTTACCTGAAACTGGACCGCAGGCGCGATGCGATCGCCACTTGGCGCCGCGCCCTGGAACAAGACCCCGGCAACCGCGATCTTGCCGCACGCATAGACGCCGCCCTGGCGCAAGCGACCGATGCTCACTTACGCTACGCGCCGACCAAGTAACGCCACACCCTCCATCGTCCTCGCGGCCCTCGCCTTCCTGCTGGGGCCGCTTTGCTGGACGGGAGCGGCCCGGGCGCAATTTCATTTCCGGGACTACGAAGGCGCGCATTCCGAACTCACGCCGCCCGACGAAATCAGGGCGAAGGCGGTGCTGCTGGAAGACGCCAGGACGGGCGAAGTGCTTTACGCGCGCAACCCCGACGAAAGGCTCCTCCCCGCCAGCACGACCAAGCTGATGACAGCCCTTATCGTCCGCGAAAAACTCGGAGGCCTCAACGGCGAGATGACCATCACCGACGAAGACCGCGCCGAGCCAAGCAATGTGCCGCTCGTGCCCGGGGAAACAATCTCGGTGAACAAGCTTTTCCACGCGCTCCTCATCGAATCGGCCAACGACGCGGCACGCGCTCTCGGGCGCGACGTGGCGGGCAGCAATGAGGCCTTCGTCGAGATGATGAACGAGCGCGCGCTGGCCCTGGGCTGTTTTAACACCCACTTTTACAACCCCAATGGTCTACCCGCTCCCTACGGCACCCATTACACAAGCTGCGCCGACTTGATGAGGATTTTCAAGGCCGTCATCGCCTACCCCGAACTGCGCCAAATCTGCGAGACCAAGGAGTACGTCATGCACTCCGCATCCGGGACCCACGTTTTCCGTAATCACAACCTGCTGCTCGGTGTTTATCCAGGCATGGGGCCGGCCAAAACCGGATGGACCGTCGCCTCGCTCCATACCTACGCCGCGGCGGTCACGCGCGGCAATCGCGAAATCCTCCTCACGCTGCTCGATAGTCCAAACAAGTGGAGCGACGCCCAAATCCTTTTCAACTGGGGCTTCGCCCAAGCACCCTCGGCCTCGGCCTCCAATGCCGGCTCCCCCGCCGAGACTTCATCGCAGTAGAGGGCCGCTCTATTCCACCGCGCCGCCGCCGCCGAGCAGGTGAAGCGCCGCCATTCGGATGGCCAGGCCATTTTGCACCTGGTCGAGCACGGTCGAATTCGGCCCGTCGGCCAGCTCGCTGGCGATTTCGACGCCGCGATTGATCGGTCCGGGATGCATGATGAGCACCTCCGGCTTGCACCGCTTGAATCGTTCCAAACTCAGGCCAAAGAGCGATACATACTCGGCCACCGACGGGAAGAAACTCTGCCGTTGCCGCTCGTGCTGGATGCGCAGCAGCATGATCACGTCGGCTTCGGGCAGCACCGCGTCGAAATCGTGCGCCACGGCGACGCCCAGTTCCGAAAATTGCTGCGGCACCAGCGTGGTCGGCCCGACCAGCGTCACCCGCGCCCCCAGCTTCGTCAGCGCCCAGACGTTCGACCGCGCCACCCGGCTGAACAGAATGTCGCCGCAAATCACCACATGCAGGTCCTTCCAGTCGAGTTTGCCACCCAGCCGCTCCCGCATCGTGAAGGCATCAAGCAGCGCCTGGGTTGGGTGTTCGTGCGCGCCGTCGCCGGCGTTGATCAGGTGCGCTTTCAACCGTTCGGCCAGGAACTGCGGCGCGCCCGCGGCCGAGTGGCGCAAGATCACAAAATCGGCGTTCATGGCCTGAAGGACCTGCCCCGTGTCCTTCAACGTCTCGCCCTTGCGGAAGGAACTCGAGGCACTATCGATCAAGACCACGTCGGCCCCGAGCCGCGTTGCCGCCAGCGCGAAGGAGGTCCGCGTCCGCGTACTGGGCTCAACGAAAAGATTCACCACCGTGCGCCCTTCGAGTGAGGCCGCCCGTTTCACCGGACGCGCCAGCACGTCCTTGAAAATCCGCGCCGTATCGAGAATCAATTCGATCTCCGCCCGGTCCAGTTCACGGATCGTCAGCAGGTCTTTGCGCGTCCACGCGGTGCTCATTAAAAAGCGAACTTACCGCGACTCGAGGCGCGACACACGCTATTTCTGGGCGCCTCAACCCTTTTTGAGACTCTCCGCCACGGCCTTGGCAAAATAGGTGAGGATGATGTCGGCCCCGGCCCGTTTGATCGCCAGCAGCGCCTCGTCGCGGGCCTTCTCGAGGTCGAGCCAGCCCGCCCGCGCCGCCGCCTGAATCTGCGCGTATTCCCCCGAAACCTGATAGGCCGCCACCGGCAGCGTCGTGGCGGACCGCACCGCCGAAATCACGTCGAGATAAAGCCCCGCCGGTTTCACCATCAAAATATCGGCACCCTGGTCCTCATCGAGCCGTGCCTCCATGAGCGCCTCCCGGATATTCGCCGGGTCGAGCTGGTAGGTACGCTTGTCGAGCGCGGGGGCCTGCGGCGATTTCGCGCTCCCGATCGCGTCGCGAAACGGGCCGTAGTAGGCCGAGGCAAATTTCACGGCGTAGGCCAGAATCGACGTCTGGGTAAAGCCTTCCCGGTCAAGTTCGTCCCGGATCGCACCGATCCGTCCGTCCATCATGTCGGACGGCGCGACGATATCGGCGCCCGCCTCGGCCAGCCGCGTCGCGTAGTGGGTCAGGACATGCACCGTCTCGTCATTGGCCACGTCGCCGGAGACCGGATCGATCACGCCGTCGTGGCCGTGGTCCGTGTAGGGATCGAGCGCCACGTCGGCGACGATCAGCACGTCCGGAAACTCACCCTTCAACCGCCGGACCAACCCGAAAAACCAGTTCTTCTCCGAGATCGCATACTTCCCCCGCGCGTCCTTCAGCGCCGGATCGATCTGCGGAAAGAGCGCGACCGCGCGCACGCCCAGCGCCGACAACTGCGCCACCTCGGCGAACAACCCCTTCAGCCCGACCCGCTCGATGCCCGGCATGCTCCCCACCGGTTCCGCGCCCCCCGGGCCTTCCTTCACGAAAATCGGCTGGATCAGGTCGTCGGCGTGGAGCCGCACCTCGCGCACCAGGGCGCGGATGGCCGGCGTCTGCCGGTTGCGGCGCGGACGCCGGATCAGGTCCAGCGGCGGCGTGTAGGCGGAGTTGATCATGGGCGGTTTATCATTTTGCCACAGGCTACTTGTCGATGGAATTCATTTTGTCCGCCGCCTGCGACTTCATCTTCTCCGCTTCGTTCTCCAACTGCTGCGCCGCCACCTTGGCCGCCGGGAAAAAATAGAATTTTGCCGCGTAATAATAAATCGCCACCGCCTCCCGAGCGATCCGCTCCGCGTCCTCCTTCTGCAGTTTTCCAACGTGCGACTGGGAGATCTTCGAAATTCCCGCGTGCTTCAACGCCAGTTTCACGCGCGTGATGTGATAATACTGGCTCACCACCAGCACCGAATCGATGTCGCGGGCCTTCATGAACCCCGCCACATGCCGCGCCTCCAGATCGGTCGTCGCGCCCTGGTGGTCCTCCACAATCGCGCTCCCCGGCACACCCCCGGCCTGCAGGTACTGCCCCATGACCGCCGCTTCGTCGGTGCCGTCCGGCGCCGTTGAACCACAGACGACGATCAACGGAAAGTTTCCCTGCTGATAAAGCTGGGTCACCCGGTCCAGCCGGTCTTTCAGCGCCGGGTTGGGTTGGCCGCCGTCCAATTCCCCGTGCCCCGGCACCATCGCCACATCGGCGTGGACCACCAAGTCCGACAAACCATCGCAAATCAGCCACGCCGACATCCCGGCCACCGCAAAAATGGCCAGAACCACCAGATAGAAAATCAGCTTGATAAGTCCACGCATCGTCTTTTTAGCCTGCCTCAAACCCGCCTTCTGCGCCAGCCGAGATTGCGGCGATGATCAAATCGAGCCTCTGCTTGATGTCATCCGCCGTAGAACCCCCTCACTTCGGTAAAGAATAGAGAAGCGACTTGGCCCGGCTGAGCCAGACCGCGTCGCGCTTGCGGGAAAACTTGGCCGCGTAGGGCGCGTCGGCGATGACCTCCTCAAGATTCTTCCGCGCCTCGGCATACTCTTTTTTCTGGATCAGCAACTCCGCGAACTGCACCCGGGCCCGGGAATAGGAATAGAGCGCCAGCACCTGCCGCCACGTCGCCAGCGCCCGGTCCACCTGCCCCGTGGCCGCCTGCGTCTCGGCCAGCGTCATCAGCGTGTAGCCGTAATCGTGTTTCGGGTTCGCCGCGCAGACCCCCTCCAACAGCGGCAGCGCCTCCTGCGGCTTGTCGCGCCGGGCGAGACAGTTGCCCAGGTGGGCACGGATGTCCTCATCGTTCGGGTCCCTCTCGTAAGCGGCCCGGTAACTCTCCTCGGCCTTGTCCAATTTGCCCTGGCTGAAATAGATATCGGCCAGTTGGAGATGATGGTGCGGCTTGTCGAGATGATGAATATCAGCCAGCAGCGACTTGATCCGCCGCCGGTCCGCCGCGCCCGGCAGCTCGAACCCCGTCAGCGCCCCTCCCCCCGATGCCCGGTAGACGAGGAAGAAATAGAGGATTGCGGTCAGCCCATATCCGATAAAAATAAATACCGCCCAAATATATTCCCCCCGCCTTATGGCATCGACAAACATCCAAATCTGGAAAAGAAAGATCAGGAAAGCGATGATCGGTGCAATCCACCCGGTCGGATCCCAGCTAAAAAGTTGGTACAGAAAGCTCGTCATGACGATCCCCCAACTCCTCCCAGACTCTTTGCCCCGCGTCAACCGCGATCATGGCTACTTTCGATAAGAATTCCAGCGCAACCAACCGCCAAACGTCATTCTTGACATCCCCGCCGCCTGACGTAGGCTCACCCGCTTAACAAAACCTGCTCCACCACCACAAATTATGGTTCCCATCTCTCAAGCCTGGACGGTCGCCTCGTACGTCCTCTCCCAGAAGCTCAAGGGCCGCAAGCGTTACCCGCTCGTTTTGATGCTAGAGCCCCTCTTTCGCTGCAATCTCGCCTGCGCCGGCTGCGGTAAAATTCAATATCCCGATCACGTTCTCAATAAAAGACTTACGCCTCAACAGTGCTGGGATGCCGTCGAAGAATGCGGCGCCCCGATGGTCAGCATCCCCGGCGGCGAACCGCTAATCCACCCCGAAATCGATCAAATCGTCAACGGTCTGGTCGAACGCAAGAAGTATATCTACCTCTGCACCAACGCCTTGCTTCTCAAGCGCAAGCTCGATCTCTTCAAGCCTTCCACCTATTTGACCTTCTCGGTCCACATGGACGGCCTGAAGGAAGACCACGACACGGCTGTCTGCCGCGACGGCACCTTCGACATCGCCGTCGAGGCGATCAAGGAAGCCGTCAAACGGGGCTTCCGGGTCACGACCAACACTACCCTCTTCCATGGCGCCGATCCCGCGCACGTCCGCGAGTTCTTCGACCAGATGATGGGCCTCGGCGTCGAGGGCATGATGCTTTCCCCCGGTTACACGTACGAGAAGGCCCCCGACCAGGAAAACTTCCTCCATCGCGACCAGACCAAGGCCCTCTTCAAGCAGATCCTCCAGAACCCCAAGAAGAGCTGGAAATTCAACCTCTCCCCCCTCTTCCTCAAGTTCCTCCAGGGCGACCTCGATTTCGCGTGCACCCCGTGGGGCAGCCCCGCCTACAACATCTTCGGCTGGCAGAAACCATGCTATCTCCTGCAGGACTGCTACGTGAAGACCTTCAAGGAATATCTCGAACTCACCGATTGGGACAACTACGGCAACAAGAGCGACAATCCGAAGTGCCAGGACTGCATGGTCCATTGCGGCTTCGAGCCCTCCGCCGTCGACGCCACGTTCGGCTCGTTCTCCGGTTTCCTCCAGACCGCCAAGGCCACCATCGGTTAGCCTCCTTTATGCCTGCCGAAGTCAAAACGCATCCCGCCAACCGCCACGCCTCCCTCCAAGGCGCGACGTTTTCCTTCCAGAGTGAAACCGACCGGGTGGAAGGCATCGACAAAGCCTTCGATTATCGCGGCGACGTCACGCTCACCCTCAGCAACGAGCAGATCGAGGGCTACATTTTCAATCGCGACGCCAAGGCCCGCCCGCCCCGCATCGAGGTCTTTGTCAAGGGCAGCGAAGAGCCCCGCATCATTCCCTACGCCGACATCATGGCCATCGCCTTCACCGGGAAGGACACCGCCGACGGCAAATCGTGGGAAGCGTGGGTCAGCAAAAAAGAATCCGAACGCAAAGCCGAAGCCGAACGTATCAAGGCCGAAGCCGAGGCGCAGGGGCATCTTTAGCACCCTGTCATCCCGAGCCAGTCGAGGGATCAGTTCGACCTTTCAAGGCCGTCGCGTGCCAGTCCCCTGCTTTTTACATGGATTCCAATCCAAGTGATCAATAGAATGTCATATGATTTACTGGTTGCTTTACTTAATCGCTGCCTACATTGGATTGGTAGCATTTCCTGACCTTACTGAATCGGATGAAGGCATGCTTGCTTGTTCTATCTATGGAGTAATACTTACGACTATCGTTATGATTTTTATTAGATGGAAGAAAACACCGTTTATTTATCAACTTACATTTGCTTGCGCTGTGGGTTTTTTCGCTCCTTTAATCGGTGGGCGTTTTTTTGTATGGCTCAATGACGTTTTTGGAATTTAACAATAAACAACGTAAAGGGGTCAGACCTTACTATTGACACAAAAAAGGGAAAAAAGGGGCCAGGCACCCGGACAGTTTGAAAAGCAGTGACGATTTGCTCTTACGCGCGCGTTCTTATTAAATAGAGGGCGCCTATGAACCTCGCGGAATTTCAACTCTCGCAAAACCAATCAACTCCTCCCTCCGGGTTGTCACTCGCTCTCCAGTCTCTTTGGTACGATGCCAAAGGAGACTGGGACAAGGCCCACGACCTCGCCCAAAAGGAGGGTGAATCCTCCGGCGCCTGGGTTCATGCTTATTTGCATCGCAAGGAAGGCGACGCCTCCAATGCCCGGTATTGGTATGGCCGGGCGGGAAAACCCGTTTGCTCCGGCTCGCTCGAAGAGGAATGGGCGGCGATCAGTGAAGCGTTGCTGGCGAAGCGTTGAGGCGAACGGCCCATGAGCTTTCTCCGTTCCTTCATCGCGGGCCTTATCTGCCTGACCGCAACCGTTCCTTCCCTGGCGCAGAACCCGGATCACCGGATGATCCGCGCAGACGACGCCAAACTCAAGGAGATGGAAGCGATTTGGGAAAAGCACATCCTCGACGACGCCCGGAACCGCTATTGCGACAAAGCCATGGGCGAGGAGATCGGCTGGTTGATGGCCCCTTTTCTCCAGGGATTTTATTACGGGTACCTGGCCAACGGTGACACCAAGTGGGTGGATGAGGAGGTGGATTGGCTCGACTCGTGGATCAAACGCGAGGTCATCGAGCCCGACGGCTATCCCGGCTGGCCAAAATTCGGAGCGGCGGGAACCGATGTCGACCAGCTCAACGGCTACGACGCCGACAGCCTGCTCGGCGAGGCGATGGTCCTACGTAGCGCCGTGCTGATATCCAACGCCATCCTCAAGAGCCCCTCACTGACCGCAAAATATGGCGCCAAGGCCCAAGGCTACCTCAGGCTCTCGGAACTGATCTACGAAAAATGGGACAAGCGCGGCGCCTGGCGCGACACGGAGGGAGGCGGGACCATTTCCGTCGTGCTGCCCTTCGGGATCGACCCGAAGAGCGGGAAGTGGACCGGAGGCTACGAAACGAGAAACGATCCCGGCGAGGGCTTTTCCCACCCGGAGAACAAGGCCAACCTCACCGCGTGCTGGCTCCTGGCGATGTTTGACGCGACTCAAAACACGGTCTACCGTGATCGGGCGGAAAGGTGGTTCAAGTTGATGAAATCACGGATGAAGCTGAACGAGAACGGTACTTACGACATCTGGGACTACTGGCAACCGGCGGGTCCATGGGATTACAAGCCCGATGGCGCGCCCAAGCACTGGATCGGCGTTCATCCCAATGGGGGCTACTACGAGATCGACCTCGCAGCCATCGTCGAGGCTTACCAGCATGGCTTGGTCTTCGACAAAAACGATATCGACCGTTTGATCGCAACAGCCAAGGTTGAAAAGCGGTACTGGGAAGCCTTGGTACCCTACGACGACACCATCCAACAACAATTCGAAAGCCATCTTAAACCGGATAGCTGGGGCGGACTCGCATCGACACCGAGATATTTGCTGCAGCAGGCGCAGTTACGCCAGGCGCCCTAACTCCGATTTTCGACCTCTTTCACAAACTCCGTCGCGGCGGCGCGAATCGCCCCGGCCACATCCGCCTTGGCCACGGCGAATTTCGGGCGAAACCACGGAAACGCGCCGACCAGATCGTGCGTCACCAAAATCTGCCCGTCACAGTGCTTGCCTGAGCCGATCCCAATGGTTGGAATCTTTACCCGCGACGTGATTTCACCGGCGAACTCCGGCTCCACCAATTCCAGCACCAGTGCAAACACGCCTGCCTCCTCCACCGCCAGCGCATCGGCCATGAGCTGTTCCTTCTGTTCCGCTGAGCGCCCCTTGACCTTGTAGCCCCCATCCTCTTTCACATGTTGTGGCAGCATGCCAACGTGCCCCATGACTGCGATGCCCGCCTCGCGCAGCGCCTTAATCTCCGGCACGACGGCCACGCCACCCTCGAGCTTGACCGCCTCCGCGCCCGCCTGGGTCAAAACATGGGCGTTGGCCACCGCGTTCTGCGCGGTCTCGTAGGTGTGGTAAGAGAGGTCGGCCACGACCAGGGCGCGCGGCTTCGCCCGTGCCACGGCAGCCACATGATGCCTCATTTCGGCCAGGGTCACCTGCGTCGTATCGGGATATCCGAGCACCACCATGCCGAGCGAATCACCGACCAGGATGAGCGGCACGCCCGCCTCGTCGAGCAGCCGCGCCGTCGGGTAATCGTAGGCCGTGAGCGCCGCGATCCGTTCCCCGCGCGCCTTCGCGCCGCGAATTGAATCCGGGGTGATTTTTGGGCTTGGCTCCATGGCTTTAAATTATCACAGCAAACATCAAAACCACTCAACAAAAAGCCTATCACCTCCAAAGGCAAAGACTGTGGCAAAAAATGAGCCGTTGCTTTACCACTCGCATCAAATGATAGTTTCAGCGATTTAATAAATGGCACTTGCCAAACAAGCTCGGGACTTTAAACCAAGCTCAATCGTCAGCGGACAGGCCCCACCTCTAATCCAAAGGAACTACGATGAACAAACTTGATATTGGCTTTCTACTCTTCTCGTTTAAAGGTCGGATCGGTCGCGGAGCTTTTTGGGCCGTGCAACTCACTTGGGGTGTTATTTATATCATCCTCTTCGCAATCGCCGAACTTAGTTCCAGTTCCCCCGGCAGCCCCAATTTGGTCGTCAGCCTGTTCTTCTTGCTTTTCGTCCTGGCCAGCATCTGGCCCATGCTTGCCGTCCAGATCAAGAGATGGCACGACCGGAATAAATCCGGTTGGTGGTGCCTGATCGGTTTAGTTCCCTTTATTGGGGGTCTCTGGGTTCTGATCGAGTGTGGATGCCTCCCCGGTGTGGATGAGGGCAACCGCTTCAACGGCTGATTTCGAAGTGGCGGCGGCGAGAAGCTACCTCAGAAGCTCCAATAGTTCCCGCACGGTCTTGGTCTGTCGCGGCAAGACCAGCTCGGGCCGCAAATCGGCCAGCGGTTCCAACACAAACCGCCGCAAATGCGCCCGCGGATGGGGGATCATCAGTCCCGGCTCGTCGATGGTCAGGCAGGCGTAATAGATGATATCGAGATCGAGCGGACGCGGGGCGTTGACTTCGCTGGAGCCGACCCGGCCCCGGCTTGCTTCAAATGCCTTCAGCTTCTCGAGCAGGACCAGCGGCGGCAGTGTCTCGGTATCGATTCGTATTTCAGCGACGGCGTTCAGAAACGACGGGGAGCCGGGCGGGCAATCGACCGGGGCTGTTTCCAGAATGGAGGAAACCCGCGCCCTATCATCCACCGCCAGGGAACGGAGAAACGCCACAGCCACGTTGAGTTCGGCGGCGCGGTCTCCTTGATTCGATCCGAGGGCGATGCCGGCGGGAACAAGGGACATGGTTTCCGTTGGTAGCCGCCGTCGGCTCGACGGCGGTCCGTCGCGGAGCCCGCGACGGCTACCCTCAAACTAGGCTTTCTTGAGGCTCTGGACGATCGCGGCGAAAGCCTGCGGTTCGTTCACGGCCAAGTCGGCCAGCACCTTGCGATCGATTTCAATCTTGGCCTTGGCCAGCGCCTCGATGAAGCGGCTGTAGGTCAGGTCAAAACCGCGCACGGCAGCATTAAGACGAACCACCCAGAGATTGCGGAAATTGCGCTTGCGGGTCTTGCGATCGCGGTAGGACCAGTATTGGCCCTTCATCGTCGCGTCCTTGGCGTAACGGAAGAGTTTGCTGCGGCGGCCGCGATATCCCTTGGCTTTCTGGATGACTCGTTTACGGCGCTCGCGTGAGGCGGGGGCATTGGTGGCGCGTGGCATGGTGGTTTCCTATTTTAAAAGATTTCTTTCGAAGGGCTTAGGCGAAAGGGAGGTTCGCCTTGATCCGGTACTCGTCGGTGTGGTGGACCTGCTTCATCTTGGCCAGATGACGCTTGCGCTTGCGGTTTTTGCTGCCGGCGAGGTGGCGGCGGTGCGACTGAGCCGAGAGGATCTTGCCGGTGGCGGTCACTTTAAAGCGCTTGGCCACGGCTTTCTTGGTTTTACGGCGTGCAATGGGTTTGGGCATAACGATTATTTCTTGCCGTTCAAAGCGGGCGCGGGCTCCTGCGGAGCCTCGGCGGGCGAAGCAGCCTGAGCGGCTTCGTCACCACCATCTTGATCTTCGTCTTGAGCGACGGAAAACTTGCGCACCCTTTTACGAGCGGGCAGCGGTGATAGCATCAAATTGATGCTTTTGCCAATTAATTTCGGTTCGTTGTCGGCGATGGCGATGTGGGCGAGGTCGGTGCGCATCCGGCGGACCAGGTTCATTCCGATGTCCTGATGGATCATTTCACGGCCGCGGAACTTGAGCTGCAGCTTCACTTTCATTCCCTTCCACATGAATTCCTCGGCATGGCGCATCTTTACGCCGTAGTCGTGTTCATCGATGTTCATGTGGAAATTGAGTTCCTTCAGCTTAGTCGCCGACGCATTCTTGCGTGT
Source organism: Methylacidiphilales bacterium (assembly GCA_021272315.1). GTDB lineage: Bacteria > Verrucomicrobiota > Verrucomicrobiia > Methylacidiphilales > UBA1321 > JABDGH01. The sequence continues at coordinate 13,927 of JAJSLI010000060.1, forward strand.
GTCGCGCTCCCGCTTGGAAAGATCGTAAAGATACTTCCCGTAATTGATGACTTTGCAGACCGGCGGGTTGGCTGCCGGGTTTACCTCGACGAGATCGAGTTCGCGGCGGCGCGCAACGGTCATCGCTTCGGCCAGGCCGAGGACGCCGAGAGACTTGCCGTCGGCGTCGATAACGAGGACTTCGCGGGCGCGAATCTTGTTGTTCGCGCGGATGAATGCTTTGTTGATGGAGATAATACCTCTCAGGTTATGGGTTCGAACAGTGCAGCCGGCTCACAGGACATTACAGCGAACGATTCGCTATTTCGCCGAGCAACTGATGAAAGAAGTCAGGCCACGGCCGGGCTTCGGGAGCGGTTAATTTTCGGCTGCGCACAGATACTTGTTCACTCGTGGATTCTCTTTCACCTAGGGTAAGTATGTAGGGCACCTTGGCCAGTTCCGCAAGCCGAATTTTGGCGCCAAGCTTCTCCCGCGAATCGTCCAGGGTCACCCGGACGTCCTTTTCCTTCAACTCTCCTTCCAATCTCCGGGCATAGTCGTTCTGCGCCTCCGTCACGGTCAGGAGCCGCACCTGCTCTGGCGCCAGCCAAACCGGGAAGGCCCCCGCAAAATGCTCGATCAGGCAGCCGATGAACCGTTCCATGCTGCCAAACGGCGCCCGGTGAACCATGACGGGCCGGTGTTCCTTGCCGTCCGAGCCGGTGTAGCTCAGGTCGAACCGGATCGGCAGGTTGTAATCGACCTGCACCGTCCCGAGCTGCCATTCGCGGCCCAGCACGTCTTTGACCACGAAATCGATCTTCGGTCCGTAGAAAGCGGCCTCGCCCGGCTCTTCCGAAAACGGCACACCGAGGCTGGCGGCGGCATCGCGACACGCCTTTTCCGCCTTGTCCCAGTTCGCCGGATCGCCCGTGTACTTGGCGCTGTCGGGATTACGCAGACCGACCCGGACGCGGTAATCTTTCATGCCCAGAAGGTTGAACACGGTCTTGACGAGGTTCAGGCAACCCAGCACCTCGGCCGGGAGTTGCTCTTCCGTGCAGAAAAGATGCGCGTCGTCCTGGGTGAAGGAACGCACGCGGGTCATGCCGCCCAGTTCGCCCGACTGTTCCCAGCGATAGACCGTGCCGAATTCGGCCAGCCGGACCGGCAGGTCGCGGTAGGAGTGCTTCTGGCTGGCAAAAATCTTGATGTGATGCGGGCAGTTCATCGGCTTGAGCAGGTAGCCGTTGATTTCGCCGCTATCGAGCTTGTTGGACAGCTCGGCGCACGTGCAGCCTTCCCGGGCCAGCGCGTCGAGCGTCTCCCGCTCGACGATCGGCGGGTACTGCGATTCCTTGTAGTAGGGGAAATGGCCGCTGGTGCGGTAGAGACCGAGCTTGCCGATGTGGGGCGTGAAGACCTGGCTGTAACCCTGCCGGGTCAACTCACGGCCGATGAAATTCTGGAGTTCCTGCCGGATGATCGCGCCGGCGGGTGTCCAGAGCACGAGCCCCTGCCCGACTTCGTCGTCGATGTGGAACAGGTGCAGGTCGCGGCCCAGCTTGCGGTGGTCGCGCTTCTTCGCCTCTTCGAGCAGGTTGAAGTGGGCCTCCATCTCGGTCTTGTTCTTGAAAGCGGTGCCGTAAATGCGCTGAAGCTGCGGGTTCTTTTCGTCGCCGAGGTAATAGGTGCTCGAAACGTGGGTGAGCTTGAACGCGCCGACGTTGCCGGTGCGCATGACGTGCGGCCCGGCGCAGAGATCGACGAAATCGCCGTTGGTGTAGAGTGAAATCTCTTCGCCCTCGGGAATGCGGTTGAGGATATCGAGCTTGAACTTGCTCGGCGCCGGGCGCTCCGAGAGCGCGGCGAGCCGGCCCGCCTGACCGAGCCGGATCGCCTCCTCGCGTGAGACGCTCGAGCGGACAAACGACTGGTTGGCCTTCGTCACCGCCTTCATCTCCGCCTCGATCCGCTCGAAATCGGCGGGGCTGATCCGGTGCGGCAAATCGACATCGTAATAAAAGCCGGTTTCCACCGGCGGCCCGGCGGCCAGTTGCGCCTCGGGCCAGATCTTGAGCAGCGCGGTCGCCAGCACATGCGCGGCGGAATGGCGGACGCGTTCCAGGTCGGTCATCTTCGGGGCAACGGGTTCTTCAGGCATAAGGGGAAGTTCATCTTAGATTGCGTTTCCCAATAGGACAAGGGCGTGTTGCGACCGTCACGCTTCTACGCCTCCCCTGCCCTGGCCAGGCGTTGGAAATCCTCCAGCAACTGGTCATCCGTCCTGGAAATATCGAGGACGATGGCGTCCTTCGGCTCTTCCAAGTCGGCGAACTGACTTTCGAGCAGGCTGGCCGGCATGAAGTGATGGCTGCGGTGGACCAGCCGCGAGTGGATCAGTTCGAACGAGCCCTTGAGATAGACGAATCTGGCCCGGGGCAATCCGGCGACCAGGCGGTCCCGATATTTTTGCTTGAGCGCCGAGCAGGCGAGAAATACCGGCCTGGTTTCGCCGGCGGCGCTGCGAAGTTTGGCATTGAGCAGGTCGAGCCACGGCCAGCGGTCGTCATCGGTCAGGGGAACGCCCGCGCTCATTTTGGCTTTGTTTTCAGCCGGATGAAAATCGTCGGCATCCAGCCAATCGCCTCCGGTGGCGCGGGCCAGCATGTGGGCCACCGTGGTTTTCCCGGAACCGGAGACACCCATGACGATGAAGACGCCGTTCATGGTTTTGAAGTTAGGAAAGAGACCGGCAGGTTGACGACTTCCATTTTGCATCCTGAATGATTGGCCCCGTATTGCTTGATTTGCCTTGATCTGCCTTGATTTCGTTGGAAATGAAGCGGTTGCACATGCGCCAAAATGGCCCGGTAGCCGTCACGATGGGACGTGTTCCTCCCGGCGTTGGATATCCACGGTGCCAAGGGAAACATCCGCCGCTGGGACAGCGGCGGCTACCCCGCGAAACGAGATCACAAAAGGCAGCCCGGAAGTTTTCACGAATGCCGAGCCTGCCTCAACCCGTTCCGCCTGTCTTGGCGTCCTGCGCGAAAAGCGCGATCAATTGCTCCGTCTTCTCATTTCTCTGGGAAACCGTGCGTAGCCTCGTTTTTCTCGCGCATGGCTTTTGAGAATTTATTTTCCTTGCCACCACAGACCGGATACCGGCCCACCCTTTTGACGAGCCGCCACGCGATACCATCTTGCTGCTTGCCGTTTATTTACCCGAATCCCCCATCCATTATAGACACAATCACCAAGGCATAATTCGGCGGAATAATCAGTTTTGTCTTTCTGCTTAGCCAACTTCTTCAACTCGGGAATGATAGCTTTGAATTCTTTCTGTGCCTGGCTTCGCAACCCTGAGCGCATTTTAAGGCGTGCCAGGTTGTATTTAGCGATGAAATCGCCTTGTCTTGCCGCAGCTTGATAAAGTTTCTTTGCCAATTGAATATTTTTCCTGACCCCCAATCCTTCTTCGAGCGCCTTGCCAAGATTAACCTGCGCTTCTTGGTAGCTTTGATCGGCTGCCTTACGCCACCATTTTACAGCGAGTTTGAGGTTTTTACTTACTCCTTGACCCTCAGCGTAAGATTGTCCCACGCAATATTGGCCGTTTGCGTATCCTTGAAGTGCCGCCTTTTTGTACCATTTGAAAGACTTCGTAAGCGATCTTCTCAAGATCGACCCCCGATCCAGAGCCCACCCCATCCAACTTTGAGAATAAGCTTCGCCGTTTTCGGCTGCGAGCTTGTGCCACTTGAGTGCTTGTGCGAGATCGATTTTAACTCCTAGTCCCAAATCAAAGGCGTTACCAATCCAAGATTGAGCGTACGAGTCACCCTCACGCGCATCTTTCAAGTGGAGTTGAAATTCCTCTTTGCTGGCTTTTATTGCTGTGGTCATATGATGTCTCTCAAGGAAAAAAGGGGACGGGTACAATCCGGTGATCACCTCGTTGGATGCTTTCGGTCAGGTCACCAGCGCAAAAGCTGCAAGCCGGTGATGTGGCCAAAGTGGGCGTCGCAGGTGGCCAGCGGTAAATTGGATTGCACTGCGATGGCCGCGATCCAGATGTCGTTCTGCGGGATGGGAGTGCCCGCCTGGGCCAGTTGCGCGGAGATGCGGCCATAAAGCTCCGGGGTGGATTCATCAGGGAGCAGCACGTCGACGGCCTCAAGGAAGAGCTTGATTTGCTGAAGATTTTTCTCGGGACGAGCGGAGCGGAACGCGCCCGCGTAGAGTTCCGCCAAAGCGGCTTGCGGCAGGTAAAGTTCCTCGAAGGCGGCGAAGCGCGAGGCCAAGGCGTTGGCATCGCGGAAGTGGCGAATGACCACGCTGGTGTCCAGCAAAACACTTTTACCAGGAGTCGCCATCGATCCGGTCCGCTTCCGCCCTGACGGCGCGCTCAAAGTCCTCTCCCTCTTCGCCAACCATGCAACCCGCTGTGGCCAGCAAGGCGGCGCGGCGGCGTTCGTGGCTCTTGGGATTGAGGCCGTGGACATAGCGGGCCACTTCCACGAGTTTGGGCGTGGGGAGGTCTTGCAGGTCTTTGAGAATGGATTCGATAACGCTCACTTCTCCAACGATAGCATCTTTTGCCGACCGGAAGCAAGCCGACCGAGAGGTAGCGGCACAGCTTCCTTTCTCAAGAAAAGACACCCTCCCCTTTTTACCCTTTAAAACCTAACGCCACATTTGCCCCGTTTAGGCACGTGACAGGAAAATGGAGCACAGCCTAAGCTGTCGGACATGGCCTCGCTTTTGCGCCAATCGACAGTCTGTCATGAACTGGCCAGCGGTTGGATGCATCGGGGCATCGATTTGTTGAACGCAAATGCCCCGGTCAGCCTGGAGGAGGCCGTGCGGTGTTTCGACAAGGCGATTGCCCTGCGCCGCACGTTGCCGCTGGCCGAAGATCCGCGCCATCGTTATCTCCTGGCCGGGGGCTGGATGAACCGGGGCGACGCGCTGGCGCGGCTCGGAGCGAAAGAGCACTTGGCCGAATCGGTGAAATCGTACGACGAAGCGCTCGGGCTGTTGCGCACGTTGCCCCTCGACGAAGATTCGCTTTATCCGCGACGGCTGGCCATTGCGTGGATCAACCGGGGTTTTGCCCGGCAAAAGGGCGACTCCCCGGCCGACGTGACGGAAGCCATCCGCTGTTTTCGGGAAGCCCTCGCGGTGCTGGAAGATTCCCCGGCGGCGGCCATCGCCGATCCCGGTTTGTTGCGGGCGGGGGCGTTGATCAACCTGGCCGAAGCCTTGCTGAAGACCTCCAATCAACCGGTCGCGGAAGCGCTGAGCCCGGCACGGCAGGCGCTGGCGTTGATCAAAATAACGGAGCGGACCGACGCCACCTCCGCCGAGGCGGGTTTCAAGGCCCGGCATGTTTTGTGCCGCGCCATCGCCGCGAAATCGAGCGATGGGAAATCGATTCCGCCGGAGTTGACCGAGGAGGCGACCCACGCGGTGGATGAAGGCCTCGCCCTGGCCCGGCATTGGGAAGAGCGGGGCGAGGGCCGCTTTCGCGAGCTGGCGGAGGACCTTTTCCGTTTCGGCTGCCGCATCTATCCGACCGGCCAGCCACGCTTTCTGGCCGAGTTCATCCTGGAGAATCTCGATCCGAAGAAGGCGGGTTCCATTCTGCCGCTCAATCGGGACATGCACGAGGCCGCCGTGGCCGCGCTTTGGAATGCGCTGAGGGAAATTCAGCGGGCCGGATTTCCTTTGCCCTCCACGCCGCGCTTCGAGCAGTTGCTGGAAAATCTGCAGCGCCTGCGCGTGACCGAGGAGCGGCTGGAGGAGTTGCGCCAAGCCGCCTTGGTTTGAGGAGACTGAGATTTCGCACGGAGGACTGCAGAGAGCGGAAGAGGAATTTGAGACAAAAGAGTTCGAGCCACAACTATTCACTCAAAATCAGGTTAGAAAGCATGTCATGTTGATCACCATTCCCGATGTCCTTAACTCCGAGCAAGTGGCGGAGGCACGCAAACTCCTCGACGCCGCCGAGTGGGTCGACGGCCGTGTGACGGCTGGGCACCAGTCGGCGCGGGCCAAGGACAACCTCCAGGTTCCCGAAGGCCATCCGATAGCGCGGCAGGTCGGCGCAACGATCCTGCAGGCGCTGGGCAAGAATCTGCTTTTCCTGTCGGCGGCGCTGCCGCTGCACGTTTTTCCGCCGTTGTTCAACCGCTACTCCGGCGGCCAGTCCTTCGGCACGCATGTCGACAACTCGATCCGGCAGATTCCGGGCACGCCGCACCGCATCCGCACCGATCTCTCGGCGACGCTTTTTTTCGCCGCGCCCGACGAATACGACGGCGGCGAACTGGTGATGGAAGACACTTACGGCGTCAAGAGCGTGAAACTACCGCCGGGGCACCTGGTGCTTTACCCGTCGACGAGCCTGCACCGCGTCAATCCGGTGACCCGAGGCGCGCGCCTCTGCGCTTTCTTCTGGGTTCAGAGCATGGTGCGGGATGACGGCAAGAGGTCGCTACTGTTCGATCTTGATCAAGGCATCCAGCGGCTGGGCCGCGACCTGCCCGAGCAACCGGCGGCGGCACAGACGGCGGTGCAACTCACCGGGGTCTATCATAATTTGCTGCGACAGTGGGCGGAGGTTTGATTCAGCCGACCACCAGGGCGGGTCAAACCCGAGAGTGGATAATCTCCATCGTCCGCACCGCGTAGGAGGTGACGAGGGTGGGGTCCTTTTCCCACCAGCGCCCGGCGGAATTGACCCATGAGCCGTCCGTTTGTTGGAGGTTGATGAGCTTCAAGGCGAGTTCGCTGGCCCAGGCAACCTCTTTGCCGTCGGCCATGGCCAGCGTCTCCGAGCCGTGGGCCGAAAGGGCCTTGGACATCATGTGATAATAATAGTAGAGGCCGTCGAGACCCATGCCGGGGTTTTCCTCCAGCGTATAATTGTGGCGCAGCCAGTCGAAGACGGCGGTGACGCGCGGGTCGTCCTTTTTCAAATCGGCATGAATGTAACTGAGCAAGCCCGCGTAACTCATGCTGCCATAGGAAAGCAGGCCCTTTTTATTCAGCGGATCGTAGACGAAGCCACCGAGGTTCTTCGGGTCACCCTTGACCCAGCTTTCGTGATTCGTGCCGGGCAGGTTCTGGCACCGCTCAAGAAAAGCGACCGCGGCGCCCCAATCCAGGTCCTTGGCCCCGGTCACATTACTTTCGGCGCGATAGTGGCTCTCGCTCGCGCGCAGCGCTTCAAGGGCAAACGAGGTGTTGGAGACGTCGAAGTGGAGGCTCTTGTCGCCATAGCCGATACCGCCGTCATAAGGTTCGCCTTCCGATCCGGGCGGAAAATGGCCCTGCTGGTTGATGAGAAACGTCCGGGCGCGCTTGAGCACGGGCTCATAATCGGCGGAATCCAGGGCCACCAAAGCCAGGACGCAGACTGATGTGCAGTAATTGGCCAGGCCCTTGAGGTAAATACCCCCATCGGGTTGCTGGGATTGAAGGAGGTAATCGTAACCTTTCTGGACGAAATCTGGCCGGTCGGCCTTGATGGCGCCGGTCGGTTCCTTGACGAAAGCGGTCAGCACCAGTCCGGTGAGTCCCGGGGTTTCGGGGGTGGACCAATAACCGGCGGGATTCTGTTTGCTTTGCAGGAAGTAGAGGCCCCGGTCGATGGCGTGCTCGATTTCCAATTGGAGCGAGCGATCCTTGGCCGGCGGCGGAGGATTCACCGGTGCGGCTATCTTGGGCATTTGCGCCCGCACCGGGCGAATCGCGGCTCCGATTGCGCCCACCCCGCCCAAGAGCAACCGCAGAAAAGTGGATCGTTTCATAGAGGGGTCCTTGCCGGGATGATTTGAGGATGATCGGCCCGCACTTCCGCGTCGAGACTCATTTTCCCAAGCCGAAAAAGAGGGGGCTTCCTTTGTTAAACGACGCCAAAAGGGAAAAGTTGCGGCGCCATAGCGTTGCACAACGAATCCTGAATCAACCCCCTACGACCGCCAATTTTTCCGCAACTTTATTGAAACTTTTATGGGAATTTGAAGTTATGCGTTACAACCTTGGCACTCCGATGGACCTATCGCGTCACCCTTTTTTTCCGAACGCAAAGAGTGGTCCGTTGAATCATGGGTCGATGATGAGGCGATCTTCGCCGAAGACCCTGCGTTACGGTTCGATGTCAATCCTGGCTCTGGTCAACGCGATCATGTTGGCGGGGACCGCGAAGGCGGCCGATGCCGCGGGCGCAAATCCAAACCCATCCACCGACACCGGCACAAATACGTCGACTCCGTTGAAGACCAACCCGGCCAAACCTGCGGGCACGGCGGCGAAACCGGCGACGACCGAGAACGCAAAGACGACCGGTGCGGTGCCCAAGCTGAAAACCATCGTCGTTACGGCGCAACATAATGGTTCCTATCAGGGCACGCGGGCTTCCTCGCCGCTCTACACGGAGCCGTTGCTCGACACGCCGGAGACGATCACCATCGTGCCCCAGGCGGTGATCAAGGACCAGAACGCGACGACGCTGCGCGACATTCTGCGTAATGTCCCCGGCATTTCTTTCCAGGCCGGGGAAGGCATGAGCACGGTGGCGGGTGACAATCTTTCAATCCGCGGCTTCAACGCGCGCGATGATATGTTCATCGACGGAATTCGCGACACCGGCATCTACACCCGCGATCCGTTCAATACCGAGGCGGTCGAAGTGGTGAAGGGACCGGCCTCCGCCTACGAGGGCTACGGGGAGACCGGGGGCTCGGTCAACCTGGTGAGCAAGGCGCCGGAACTCACGCCCTTTTACGATTTCACGGGCGGGGTCGGGACGAATGCCTACAACCGCGAGACCCTCGACATCAACCAGCCGATCACGGAATTCGGCGATACGGGCATGGCTTTTCGCCTCAACGCCTTTCAGCAGTACAACGAAGTCGCCGACCGCGATTTCGTCTACGACAGCCGCTGGGGTTTCGCGCCGTCGCTGGCGTTCGGCCTCGGCACGCCGACCCGCGTGACCCTGAGTTACCTCCACATGCGCGAGGACGATCTTCCCGATTACGGCTTCCCGTTTGTTAACCAGGCCGCAATTAATGCCGGTAGCTTTCCGCAGAGCGAGCTTAACCATCTCGCCCCGCTTCCCTACAGCAATTGGTACGGCCTTCTGGGCTATGACCAGGAAACGTCCATCAACGACCTGGCGACGCTCAAAATCGAGCATGACTTCGATAACGGCATCAAGCTCGTCAACCAGACGCGCTTCGACCGGACCTCGTTCGGCGCCTTCAACACGTCCGCACGTTTCGACAATTCACCCCCGGCCACCACGCCGCTGACCCTGGACATGATCACACTCGAGGTCAGTTCCCGCCGCGATGTCGACACGCTCTGGGACAACAAGACCTTCGTGACTCTTCCGTTCGAGACCTGGAACATCCCGCACACGCTGGTGACCAGCCTTGAGTTGAGCCGCGAGACCGACGTCTTCAGCACGGGGATCGGGCCCTACGTCGACACCGGCCTCTTCGACCCGGATGCCTTTGCCTCCTATAATGAGCCCATAACCTGGGCCGACCAGGAAACGAATACGCTCGATGACGTGGCGGCGTCAGCCTTCGACACGATCAAGTTCACGCCGCAATGGGAATTGACCGGCGGCGTCCGCTTCGACCACCTCAATTCGAATTACGACGATCCGGGACCGCTGACACCCTCCTATTTTGCCCGGGTCGACGATCTGTTCAGCTACCGCGCGGCGCTGGTCTACAAGCCCCTGCCCTTCGGCAGCATCTATGCCGGGTACGGTACCTCATTCAATCCCTCGATTCAGGGCGTCAGCGACGGCGCCAGCAACGACGCGCTCACCGCCAACACGGCCAACCTGCCGCCTGAAGAGGACATCAGTTACGAGATCGGCACGAAGTGGGACCTCCTCGACGAAAAACTCTCGCTCAACCTCGCTTTTTTCCGCACCGATAAAACCAATGCCCGCGTGGAAGACCCGACCGACACAACGGTCTATGAACTGGCGGGAAAAGAACGGGTCCAAGGCATCGAATTCGACACGGCGGGAAACCTCACCCATGACTGGAAGGTTTTCGGCGGCTACGTTTACATGCAAAGCGAGGTTTTGAATGGACCGTCCACATCGGACCCCGGAGACACGCTGCCCAACACACCCAACCAATCGGCCAATCTCTGGACCACCTACGATTTGCCCTGGCGTTTCACGATTGGAACCGGTGCCCAGTTTGTCGATCAGCGTTATTCTCTGGTCAACGATCTCAATTCGACTCCCGGCTATTGGACGCAGCAGGCCATGGTAGCCTATCACGCCACCAAGAACGTCGATCTCCAGCTCAATGTTTATAATCTCTGGGACAAGGAATACATCGATCTGGTCGGTGCGCACCAGGACGTTCCCGGTGCAGGGCGGACGGTGATTTTCACCACCAGCTTTAAATTCTGACAGGGCTCTGGTTGAACCCGAGAGCTGTCACCAACTGTCAAGTAGGCCAGGGTGTGTCACTGGCTCACGCTTCTTCTTCCAATAGCCTGCACGTTTTCAATATGCCTTAAATGGTCCCGTTAACAAAAAGTCCAGGGGAAAAGGAACCATGCCTGTTCACGCTCCCAGCTTGGCATCCTCAATTCTGCCGTCCCCACCTTCCCGCCCGCGCCCCCAGATTGTTGCCGATGCGCCAAAGGGGTGGGATAGTGCGGGGTATGGTTACGATCCGGACCTGCTTTTCTCTGCCGGAGGCCCAGGTGATCCAATCTCAATTGGGAGGCTCGGGGATCAAGGCTTTTATTCCGGACGAGTCCACGGTGCTCTGGGAAAATGCCATCGGCGGGATTCGCGTGCAGGTCTTGGAGGAGGATGCCGAGCGGGCCGCCGAAGTTTTGGACGAGACCGGCGCGGTTCATCCAAAAGAAGCCGCGAAATTCTGCCCTCGTTGCGGCGCACCTTTGCGGGAGTCCTACGGGTTAGGCCTCTATCTTAAGCTCGCGATCATGCTTTTGTTTTCGATGCCGATCCGCTCGAAGCCGAACTGGCGTTGTCCGAAATGCGGAATCATTTTCTCATCCCCGAGTTGAACTTGGGAACGAGGGGAAGAAACCCTGCCGCAAAGCTCTAAAAATTCTTCGGCACCCACTTCACGTCCTTCATCGGGCCGGTGCCGTGGTACTCGAAGATTTTGCTGATGGGATAGAGAAGGATGCCGAAGAGGGCATTGGCGTTGACGCGCATGTCGAGGTCGACCCTGTCCTTCATGAAGTTGTAGTTGCCGTTACCGATGAGGGCGAGGGTCTCGCTGCTGATGTTCATGTCGTCAGTGTGGACGAGTCCCTTGGCGACGGTGAAATGGCCGTGGGCGGCGTCGGCGGCGGAGAAGCCGGGAATGAGGGGCGTGAGCGAGCCGAGAAAGGGAATCTGGGTGATATCGCCGTTCTCGACCTTGATTTCACCTCCGCCGGTCATCGTCTCCATCTGGCCGATTTCGCCGGTGAAGTGGGCCTGGGTGTTGAGCTGGCCCGTCGATTTGTCATAGGAAAAGGCGCGGGCGGTGAATTTTTTGAAGTTCACCTTGCTCAAGTTGAGGTCGAGGGTGTAGGCGGCGGGATTTTCACGCAGGTCCATGTCGAGCACGCCGGTGAGGCCGCCGTCGTAGAAGCCGCACTTCTTCATGTCGACGGTCAGGCGGCGGTTCTTGAAGGTGAGCGTGCCGTTGGGTTCGTCGAAATTGAAAGGGATGCTGAAAAGGGTCCATCCCATCGGCGATTTCCCCTCCACTTCGACGAGCAGGTCGGTGTCGAGGTCCTTCTTGTCGCTCTGGAGATCGACCAGGCCGTTGGCGCGGACGGTGGGCGGACGGGAAAAATGATAGGGGGCGGTGTATTCGATGAACTTGGGCCCCATGACGGGGGCGACGGCCTGGACGTCGACCTGGGCGACGAAATTATTCAGCGCAACGGAGCGGTTCTTGAAATCGTAGACGATGCCGCCCGTGCCCGCGCCCTCGGGGCGATGGACTTCGAGATTGGGCAGGTTGAGCTTCGAGTCGGCGAACGTGAAATCGGACGCGGCGGTGTCGAAGCCGGCGTTTTTATAGACGAATTTGTCGGCGGTGACCTTGCCCTTGACGGTCCAGACGCCGGGGTTCAACGCGGTGCCGGTGGCGGTGGCATCAATTTTTGGGCCGCCGTCCTGGAAGCTGCAACTGCCGAGGAAATTGTCCATCCCCTCCCCGAAAACGCCCTTGAGCACGGTGGGGGCGAGGTTGGAACTGATCCTGGCGTTGAGGCTGGGGACGTCCTGTGTGCTGTCGAAGGAGAATTCCAGGTCGACGTCCCCGGCCTGGCCCGCGATCTTGAGGCCTGAAATGAGCAGGCGCTTGCCGTCGTAGTGGACGGGGACGCTGAAGCGCGAGAAGGGAACGCCGTTGAAGGTGAAGTCGCGCCAGTCGAGATCGGCCTCGACATCGGCGTAGAAGCCCTGCCGCAGGTCAACGCGGACCAGCCCGGTCATGGCGGGCGAGGTGTTGGGGAAATCGAGCCGGCCCAGGGCCTGTCCGAGCGGTCCCGGAAACGCGGGCGCGAGCGTGGTGAAATCCATCGAGGAGGTGAACTGAAGTTCGGCGGAGTGCTCCGCGAGGTCCCACTCGCCGAAGGCGGTCAGCTCGCCGCGATCGAGGCCGATTTTGAAATCGTCGAGCGTGACGATGCCGTCGCTGAGGCTGCCGTGAATGGAAATTTCATCGACGGGCGCGGAACGCCAGGTGAGGCGGCGTCCGTTGAGGACGAAGTTGGCGCGCCCGCCGCCGAGATCGCTGGTGGAGGTCTCGAAGTCGAGCTCGGCGTCGATGGGGTTCTCGGTGCCGATGTCGTCCATGGCGTCGCGCACGGCATGCCAGATGTCGACGTGCGCCTTGACTTGTTCTTCCCTCGAAAGCGGCGGCGGAGCGCCGGGGGGAGGCTTGGCCGGCGCCGACGGAAAGCCATCGTTATGAATGATGCCACGGAGATAAAGCGCCATGTTGAGAAAGCGCGCCTGGGCATTTTGGATCTTGATGTCGCGCCCGTCGAAGGCGACGTCGGCGTTGACCTCGGTGAAATCGGCGGTGTCCTCCGGCCCGATGGGATAGCGGACGTCGGCGTTGGCGATGGCGGCGCCGTCGATGAAGCCGCGCCCCTGCCACCAGCTCAGCCACGCGATGCCGATGCGGATGCGGTCGATCAGCAGCATGACGCTCTGGCGGTTGGCATCGCGGTAAACGGTGACCCGTTCCGCGATGATGGCGCCGGTGGGACTGAGCAGCAGGCGATCGACGGCGAACGGAAACGGAAAGATGTGGCGCCGCTGGATTTCGTTCAGGACGTAATCTTTCGCCACCGGAGGCAGACCGAGAAAGCGCAGCCAGAGAACGACGACAAGCAGCGGCACGGAGACCGTGACGAGGGCGAGAAGACCCAGACGCGCCAGCAGACGCTTGAAGTAATCGCGGTAAGACGGCATGCCTCCACCCATGATGAACGATTCGGGGCCGAAAGGCGATTTTTTCGAGATGGGAGCGGGCGGGCTGGGGGTTTTTGGGGTAATGGTACAGTTTCGATCAAGTTTAGAACTTGGAAGAAGTGATTGCTCTTCTAAAATAGTAGTCCGATGATGGTTTCGCTTTGAAGGCTTTCCGTCGCACGCTGTTTGTCCTGCTCTGCCTTGGTATTATCGTCACCTGCTTTTTGAGGTGGCCCACTCCGCCTCACGATTTGCAATGGTACAAATACCATACTCATGAGGCAAATGAGGCCTCAGATCGTCAATGCCTCATAGGACTCTGCTCAGGATTTGGGATGTTGGTTTGGTGTTTGGTCTTTAGAAAAGAAGAGAGAGTACTCGGGCGATTTGCGTTGTACCTTGGGCTCTTTGGGATTCTCTTGGCTTTTTATGTTCCCCTTGTCGACTGACTCAAACTTTACCACTACCGGTTTTTGGCGGAATTGACGGAACTTTTTCGGGGTGGGACTGTGGAAGCTTCCTGTGAAACAAATGCCGCGCTTTTTTTCCCTCGTTCCCAAGCTCCTGCGGAGGGCGGTAAACTTGGGAACGTGGGCAACCAGAATGACCGCAACGCTGTCTTTTCTGCCAACCCCAACGGGGTTGGAATCCTATAGCCCAGGGTTGGCGCAGCAGCGCCTACCCTGGGTAAGCTCCCAAGCACCCAACCCTGAAAGGGTTGAAGCCAATTCAAACCAAACCCGTTGGGACATTGTTTCAACCCCTACAGGGTTGAAACGCTTTTTGCAGTTACCCAGGGTAGCGGCTTCGCCGCAACCCTGGGCTGAATGCTCACAACCCTTTCAGGGTTGTCCGTCGCCGGGAGGAACACGTCCCATCGCGACGGTTACCGCTGCACGCCGCAAGCGGCTGGGAATTTACCTGCAGAGATTGAAATTTTGCCTGCGGCAGGCACACCGGCTTTTTTTATCGTGCTCCTTCGTCTGGTTCGCGGCCCTGTCGGCGGGCGCGGACGAAAACGAGGTCGTGGTCATCTCGCCCCATTGGGACGGGATCAAGGAAGAAACGGCGCGAGCGTTCCGTGCCTGGCATGAAAAGATGTACGGGCAGCCGGCGACGGTCCGCTGGCGCGAAGCGGGCGGCGGCGGGTCGCGCATCGTCAAATTGCTCGGCGCGGAATACGCCGCCCATCCCGACATCGGCATCGACGTGCTTTACGGGGGCGGCTTCGAGCCGTTCCAGGAACTGGAGAAAGCCGGCCTGCTGACGCCGTACGAGCCGCCCGAGGAAACGCTGGCGCAGATTCCGGCGGAGTTGAACGGGGCCCCGATCATCGACCCGAACCACGAGTGGTTCGGCGCGTGCCTGTCGGGATTCGGGATCATCACCAACGAGCGGGCGCGGCAGGCGGCGGGGCTGCCGGTGGCGCGGACGTGGGCGGACCTGGCCGATCCGCGGCTGGCGGGTTGGATTTCAGCGTGCGATCCGCGCGAGTCGAGCAGCGTGATGCAGATCGACGAGATCATCCTGCAATCGTGCGGCTGGGACAAGGGCTGGGGCGTTTTGATGGGGATGAGCGGCAACACGCGCAATTTTCTTTCGTCGGCGCCGGCTTCGGCGGTGGAGGTGGGGATGGGCGACGCGGCCTACGGCGTCAACATCGATATGTACGGACAGGCGCAGGCCGGTTATTACGGAAGCGACAACGTCAACTTCGTGCTGCCCGAGGGGCAGACGGTGATCACGCCCGACGCCATCGCGATCCTCAAGAATCCGCCCCACCCGGAACTGGCGCGGCACTTCGTGCAATTCGTGCTGTCGCGCGAGGGGCAGACGCTCTGGATGGCCCCGTTGGGAGCGCCAGGCGGGGCGAAGCGTTACGCGATCAACCGGATGAGCGTGTGGCCCGCGCTTTACGACGAACTGGCTGGCGTGACACCGATCCTGACGAATCCGTTCAAGGGCCCGCCCGCGTTCGTGATCTCGGACCAGCTCGGCTCCAAGCGGCGCACGATCCTGATGGCGCTGATCGCGGCGTGGATGATCGACACGCACGATGTCCTGGCCCGGGCGTGGAAGGCGCTGAACTCGCCCGCCGCGGAGAGGCTGCCTCCCGGTCGGCGGGAGGAGCTCCTGGCCCAATTTTTGGCTGCGCCGTGTTCAGAGGAGGAACTGCTCCGGCTCGTCGACACCGACTGGAAAGACCCGGTCAAGCGGACCGCCCTGGTGAACCAGTGGCAAGCCGAGGCGCTCGACCGGTACGAAAATTTGATCGCACAACTTGCGTCCCGGTGAAACCGTCCGCACCCTTTCTCCCATGACCGTAACGACGAACCATCTCGTGAAGTCGTTTTCCCGCGAACCCGGGGCGCGGGTGGTGGATGACGTGTCGTTCCAGATCGAGCCGGGCGAGATGTTTTTCCTGCTCGGGCCGTCGGGGTGCGGCAAGACGACGGTGCTGCGGATGCTGGCCGGGTTTATCGACCCGGACGGCGGGGACATTCTCTTCGACGGGAAGCGGATGAACGAGGTGGCGCCACGCCACCGGAACACGGCGATGGTTTTTCAAAATTACGCGATCTGGCCGCACCTGACGGTCTACGAAAACGTCGCCTACGGGCCGCGGGCGCGGAAGCTCGACGCGGACTCGATCCGCCAACGGGTGGGCCGCGCGCTGGAGATCGTGCGGATGGAGGAGCTGGCCCGGCGCAAGCCGGCGCAGCTTTCGGGCGGGCAGCAGCAGCGGGTGGCCCTGGCGCGGGCGCTGGCGGTGGAACCGGGCCTGGTCCTGCTGGACGAGCCTCTGTCGAACCTCGACGCGCGGCTGCGGCTCGACCTGCGGGAGGAGTTGCGGCGCATCCACCGCGAGACGCGCACAACGTGCCTCTACGTGACGCACGACCAGGAGGAAGCGCTTTCCATGGCCGACCGTCTCGCCCTGATGAACCGGGGGCGGATCGAACAGATCGGCACGCCGGAGGAGGTTTACCGGAAGCCGGTGAACGAGTTCACGGCGCGGTTCCTGGGCGAGATCAACGTGGTCGCGCCGGGGAGTCCCCTCGCCCTCTCCCTGAACGCGCCCGCGGACCGGAAAGCCGCTTTTCGCCCGGAGGCGGCGGAGCTTGTTTCCGATGGGATCGTGGCGGTGGTGAAGCAGGCCGTCTACCTGGGCAGCAAGGCGGAACTGGCCGTCGAAACGGCGGCGGGCGAGCGGGTCAAACTCTGGACCCGCAAACTTGTCCCGCCGGGGGAGACGGTCCATTTCCGGGTCGACCGGGAAGCCCTTATCCTCTTTTAAACTAAATCTCGCAGCGTGTTGACCGGAGACCGGCCGAAAATTTTCCTTTCTCTTTGACCAACGCGTCAAAATGAGCTTTGGTTTCGAACGAGGTCGTTCTACGGGATTGGGGGATGCAGGCCATGGATCTAGTGACAAGAGAATCGCTTCGGATCTTTCATATTGAGGACGAAGACCAATTCGCCCAACTAACCGATGTCTTCCTGAAACGGGCCGGATTTAACGAACCAATCACGCGCTTCAGTTGCGGCGCCGCAGCGCTTGATGATCTGTCGAGCATCGGGGTGGAACGCGCCCCGCACGTCATCCTGCTCGATCTCCGCATGCCCGATATGGAGGGCTTGGAGTTGCTCCGCTGGTTGCGCAAAGATTATCATGCGCGCGACGTGGCGGTTTACCTGCTGACCGCCACGGACGACCCGGAAGAGGTGCGCCAGGCGGCGAACGCCGGAGCAACAAAAATCTTCTTCAAGACCGCCTTGTTCGATGAACTCCTTCAGGAACTCGATGATCTGATTGTCGTGATCAATCACAAGCTTTTGCAGGGATGGAACCCCACCCTGCGGGGCGCCATGGCGGAACTCACTTCGATGGGCAAGTACGCCACGGAAATGGTTGTGTTGACCGACGCCGAGGGCCGGATCGAGTGGGCAAACAAGCTATTTGTCCGAAGGACCGGCTACTCGTTGCAGGAATTGCGCGGCAAGATACCGGGCAAAGTGCTGCAGGGGCCCAACTCCGATCCGGCGGTGATCAAACTGCTCCATGATGCGATCCAGTCGCGGAGTTCATGCGAGTGCCGCATCGTCAATTACAGGAAAAACGGGACGCCTTATCCCGTCCTCATTTCGCTTGGCCCGGTGTATAGCAACGGCAAGATCGAGGGGTTTCTCGCCATCGAGAGAGACCTGAGTGAAGAAGAGAAGCAACTCCCAACCGTAGCGGCCTGAAACACGATCAGGTCGAAAGCCCCTTCGACGTCTTCAGGTACAAAAAGAAGATCCGGTCGTTGCACAAAAGCAACCCCTGCCCGATTTGCGGAGGATGAATGAAGCTAATGCCCAGATAATCAGCGTTTTAATAAACATCATTTGATTTGTACACGCTCCCAAAACACGTTAGCCATATTCTGTGCACCGCTTGCGTATTGGAGTTTTGACAAGTGGCGCGGATTGTCCCGGATCGAACGCGGTTCTTCGCGCGACGGTGGCGTCGGCGCATACCCTTGGGTGGGAGGTTCTCGGTTTCATTGGTGGTTACGAGGGGCTTCTTTTCCCCATCAACTACATGCCTCTCACTCTCGAAAATACCGAGGGGATCACCGCCACGGGCGGAACAATCATTGGAACGACCAACAAGGGTCATTTCGGCGCTACATCGGAGTCGGGCGAAAAAGTGCAGATTCCCCAGAGAATCCTCGACGCGGCGAAAAAAACGGTTCTGGATCTTGGCCTGCACGCCTTGATCTGTATCGGCGGCGATAACACCCTTAGGGCCGCCGACCAGCTTTTTGCAAGCGGCGTGCCAGTTATCGGAGTCCCGAAGACGATCGACAATGATCTCTCCGCGACCGCCTGGACCTTCGGTTTCGATTCCGCCGTCCAGTGCGTGGTTGATGCGCTTGACCGCCTTCGCACCACCGCCGCGAGCCACAAGCGGGTGATGGTTCTCGAAGTGATGGGGCGGCATTCCGGGTGGATCGCCCTCTACGGAGGTTTTGCCGGTGGAGCCGATGTGATTCTGATTCCGGAAATTCCCTTTTCCTACGAGCACCTCTGCGCCCACGTGGCCAAGCGGATGTCAGGTGGCGCGGATTCGACCCTGATCGTGGTGGCCGAAGGCGCGGCACCGAAGGGTGGCGAGGTTTTGACCGTCCAAAGCACAACCCACGGCGAGATTCGCCTGGGAGGGATTGGCGCACGGGTCGCCCAGGAAATCATGGAGCGCACGGGACACGAAACGCGCACGGTGGTTCTCGGCCATCTGCAACGAGGCGGAGCCCCAACCACCCAGGACCGTATTCTCGGCATTCGTTTTGGCGTGGGCGCCGTGCAATTGATTCAGGAAAAGAAATTCGGGAACATGGTCAGCTATCTCAACTACGAGATCGGGAGCGTTCCGATCAAGGAGGCGATCGGCCGCATCAAACATGTCCCGCCAGAAGGCCAGATCGTCAAGACCGCCCAAGCGGTGGGAATCAGCTTCGGCGTTTAGCCTTCGATTTGCTCTTCAAGGAAGATAAACGTCCCGCAGTTGTCACAGACATCCAATTCACCTGATTTATGCATATGCAGAACGTGATTTTGGGGGATGCGCAGGTGACAGGCGGTGCAAACGGCATGACGGACTGGAGCGATGGGCTTCTTGCCGCGAAGTCTCATGCGATCAAAATGATCCAACACAGGCTGAGGAATTCTTTTTCGGATCAACTCAGCCTTTCGGTTGGTTTTGGGGGAAGCAGCCTGATCGGACAGTCCCTTGTTTGAAGCGTTTAACAGGTCTTGGAGTTCTTGGAGGTCTTTGGTGAGTAGTTGATTGACAGTATTCATTGTTGGAAGAGGCCCGACCGAACCGATTTGCATCTCTTAAAACAAAGAAGATGAGCGGAAGGGACTCTGATCACGTTAACTTACATCGATTCTCAAAGTTCAACTACGCCTCCTTTGGCGAAAACTTGACGAAATTTGCGGTCAGGGTGTGTTGATAAGGACCGGGCAGTCCCGAGCCCCCCTGCAGGTCGATCACCTTGGAAGACAGGAGGAACAGTTAACCGTTGCCAAGCCAACTTTATCGTCCTAAAAAACGTCCAGGCATTAATCACATTAATCAGGTAAAAAAATGAATAAGTGTTTTTTAATGGCGGCGGTTCTTTCGACAATAATCGCGTTCCCAGCCCACGCCTATGCCGACACCGGAACGGATGCCAAAGACATGAAGGAACTGAAAATGACGCCTGAAATCCGTCCCACGGACGCCGGCTTTTACGTGGCGCTTGATGGGGGATCGAACTTCGCCCAAGTCACCGATACCAAGAAGGTTGTCCAGAGCGATAGCGCTGCCGGTGTTGGCACGGCAACCAGTTACGGCACGGGTTCCGGCGGCGTGGGCTGGGTCGGCGGCCTCAAGGTCGGCTACAATTTTGAATCCTACGATCTGGGGAACGGCTTTGGCTTGCAGCCTGCCGTGGAGGCGGAGGCCTATTATCTTAACTCCTACACCAAGCAAAACTACTCCACCGCAGGGAACTATCCCGCCAACGGTTTCCGGGCCCAGTACAATGATGGCGCCTTCATGCTCAACGGCCTCGTCCGTCTCAAGACGGGGACGCTCTTCACGCCCTATCTCGGAGCGGGCGTTGGCGGCGAGTATATCACCAACACCTCCGTGACCCTCTACGATCCTTCGGCCAACGCAAAATTCCCTCTTTCAGGAGCCGATGATTTCGACTTTGCCGTCCAAGGCATCGCGGGCTTCGATATTGAAGTGGCCAAGCACTGGGACTTCTTCACCGAATATAAGTTCATCGCGGCCATTGACCCCACCTTGAGCAATAGCGTGAATGTGCATGGCGTTCCTGACGTTGCCAACGGCACCTATAGCGCGAAATACGAACCGGGCTACATCGGCCAGCATCTGATCACTGCGGGTTTGAAATATAATTTCTAGGCCGTTTATCGTTTGCCGGACGGCTTTGGTTTAATGATGCCAGCCGTGGCCGCCGCCATGGTAATAGCCGCCATGGTAATAGCCGCCATGGTACCAGCCGCCGCCATAGAATCCGCCGTAAAAGAAGGGGCCGCCCCAGTAGGGATCATACGCGCCATAATATGGGTAGGGCCCCGGACCCCACCAGCCGCCCTGCGCGGTCTGCAGCATATAATCGACGATACTGGGGTCGACGCCCGCCTTCTCCATCTGTTTCACATCGGCCGCGCTCAGGTAGTAGACCGTGCCATGGTCGCGCAGGTAACGGAGAATGATGCCGCTGTTCACATGGGCGCGGGAAAGCGATTCGATGTCGGAAATGCTCAAGGGGTCGCCATGCACCATTTTGTCGTAGATGGCCGGGGAGACGCCAGCCCGCTCCACCCGAGCGTAATCGGCTTGTTGCTGGGCAGTGGGTCCGCAGGCGGCCAAAAAAAGCGGAAGAGCGAGAATCAACAGGCGAAAGGGCTTCATGTCTGAAGTTACATCGGCGCGGCTGTTTTCAAAACGAAATTGTGCTCGCGCTGGTTTGGGACTGGAACAGTCGTTGGACGACCAAGCTGCGGACGGGATTGATCGGGGATTTCAGGGTTTCTTACCCACCCATCCTTCTGGAACGAGACCATCAGTGGAAAATGACGTTGGGTCGAGAATGTGGTAATGATTGGAAAATTTCCAACCTCACTTTTTATTGCCCATGAAAATAAAGCGAATCCTTTCTCTGGCCTGCTGTGCCATTTTATCAACCGTCCATTCACCCGGCGCACCCACCCCGTGGTCCATCACCAGCCGCATTCACATCGGCGGCGATGGCGGCTGGGATTATCTGACGATTGACCCTGAAACCAGCCGCCTTTTTGTCAGCCACGCCAAACAAGTCGTGGTGGTGGACCTGAAGACAAAATCGATCATCGGTTCCATTGCCGCGAACGGAGTTCATGGTATTGCCCTGGCCCCCGACCTACAGCGAGGTTTCATCAGCAACGGAGCTGACGGTACCGTGACGATTTTTGATCTTACTGCGCTGAAAACTCTCACCACGCTTCCCGCCGGTAAGAATCCGGACGCCATTTGTTACGAACCCACCACACATCGCGTCTTTGCCTTTAATGGCGGGAGCGGAACAGCCACGGTAATCGACGCGGCCAAACAAAAGGTCATTGGCGAAATTCCACTCGAAGGCAAACCCGAATTCGCCGCAGCGGATGGTCACGGTTCAGTCTTTAATGCCCTGGAAGACAAAAGCCAGATTTTGAAAATCAACGCCGACACGTTGACCATTGATGAACGTTGGAACCTGCCCGAGGGAAGCGATCCCTCGGGAGTAGCCATTGATCCGGAGCATGAACGTCTTTTCATCGGCTGCCGGAACCGAACCCTGGTTGTCCTCGACGGTTCCTCGGGTAAAGCCATTGCCAGCCTGCCCATCGGCGAAGGCGTGGACGCGTGCGTTTATGACGCTGTGGGCAAACGCGCTTTTGCTTCGTGCGGCGACGGCACCATGACGGTGGTTCAACAAAGCGACAAGGACGCTTATGTTGTCGCGGAGAAGGTGATCACGGAACCGCGCGCCCGAACCATGGCCTTTGATTCGAAGACCGGCACTGCCTATCTACCCATAGCCAAGCTTGGCCCAATGCCGCCAGCTACTGCCGAGCAGCCCAAGCCTCGCCCTACAATCCTGCCTGATACCCTGGAACTTCTCGTGCTCACGGCCAAGCCGTAACAA
The DNA here is from genome assembly GCA_021272315.1 of Methylacidiphilales bacterium. GTDB lineage: Bacteria > Verrucomicrobiota > Verrucomicrobiia > Methylacidiphilales > UBA1321 > JABDGH01. The sequence continues at coordinate 36,148 of JAJSLI010000060.1, forward strand.
TCTTGGAAGAGACCTTGCTGCTCAAGCTTCGCTATCGTCTCGAAGTAATCAGGAATCTTTCCCTAGAGTGCTTCCCATGACAATACGAGCCAGTGGATAGCGGCTTCATTGCCTTTTGCCACCCCTCGTGCATCATCAGAGGACACAATGCAGCCACCATTCGCTCTTACCCTAGACCATGCAGCGGATATAGCTCAGGTAGTAACCGCGATTATAGCTTTTGTCGGCGTTATTGTGACTTTACGGATCGCAATTTCGACGATTCGAGAAATGCGACACGATAGGGTGTTGCGTCACAGGCCATATCTAGCGTTCAATCAAGGTGGTTATCGATACACGGTCGCATTTGTGGAAGCTGGCAAGCGAATACCGGGTGTAAATCCGCGCTACGTCGAAAAGCTTTTTCCATTGCTTCCAGATACTGCCTTATCTGTTCATCTTGTCGACCCACCCAATAGCGTAGTTGAAGTCGGTCACCTGACCAACTATGGGGTTGGGCCAGCACTGCACACCGAAGTTACCTGGGTTCCACATGAGATTCGGATTGGTGACGAGAAGTTCAAAATCGACAATGCCAAACTTTCAGAACCTTGCTATTGCCGTGAGCTGAATACAATGCCGTCTTACGTGGCTCATATCTCTCCAGGAGGAAATACTTTCTTGACGCGGCTGCCAACTTTCATTGACAAAGACACAGAACGCAAGATCAAAGAAGTACACGGACACCTCCACATTTCGTGCCTTGATATTTTTCATAACCGTCTGACTAGCTGCCAAGAATTCTCAATTTTCACTTATTACAGAGAGACCCCGCCCAAAGTTCATATTACTTTCGGGAACTTGATTACAGATAAAGGAATTACCACACAAAAACTGCTACAGTGAATAAAAGGGGTAGATAAATCACCTCTTTAGGGCTTGTGGCGAAATTGGCAGACGCGCCAGATTTAGGTTCTGGTTCCGCAAGGAGTGGGGGTTCAAGTCCCTCCAAGCCCACTTCCACCGCGAGTCCCCGGCTTGACCCTTCCCCCTGAATTGGTATTCTCTCCGTTCCATGCCCCGACTGCGCCCGCTTCTTTATTGCCTGCTTGCGATTTCGCTGACCGTGCCCGCCCAAGCCACGCTGACCTGGCGTCCGGGCGAAGGCTGGTCGGACGACAGCGCCGGGTCCGATACCACGGCGTCCAGTTCGCGCGACCAACTTGAAGTGGCCCACAAGCTGGAAGCCGAGGGACGCCGCGACGACGCGCTCAAGGCCTACAGGTCGCTGTTGCGCCGATGGCCGCTTTCGTTTTTTGCGCCGGAAGCGCAATTCCGGGTGGGCAAAATCCTCGAGGATGAGGCCGATTTTGCCGGAGCCTTCAAGGCCTTCCAGAAAATGGTGGAAAAGTATCCCTCGAGCGACTATTTCGAGCAGGCGCTGGGCGAGCAGTACCGGATCGCCAACCTTTACCTGGCGGGCGAGCCGCAGCGCATCTGGAAAATCCCGGTGGGTCCGTCGATGGACCGGACGGTGGAAATGTACCAGCGGATTATCAAGAACGCGCCCTTCGGCACCTACGCCCCGCAGTGCCAGTTCAAGATCGGCCTGGCCGACGAACAGGAGCGCAAGTACACCGACGCGGTCGACGCCTATCAGCTCGTGATCGACAATTACCCGACCAATTCGGTCGCGGCCGACGCTCAGTACCAGATCGGCTACGCCTGGATGCACGCCTCCATCGCGGGCGACTACGACCTGGGCGCGGCGAGGAAGGCGGTAGAAGCCTTCCAGGATTTCCTCGTCCGCTATCCGGACAGCGACAAAGCCGTGCAGGCGCAGGAAAACATCCAAAAACTCGGCCTGCGCCAGACCCAGGGCGCCTTTGCCATAGCCAAGTTTTATGAAGCATCGCACCCGCCCCAGCCACGCGCGGCATTCATCTATTACAATGAAGTGATCCGCGAGGACCCGAACGGCGCGGAAGCGCAGGTGGCCAAGAAGCGGATTCAGGCGCTCAAACCGGTCCTCGATGCGCTGCCGGGCGGCGTGGGGCCCGATGGGACGCCGCTGGTGGCCCAGCAGCAAACCGTGGCGAGCGGACCGAACGCGCCCCTGCCGACGTCCGATTCGAACCCCGGTACGCCTTCGCCCAATGCGGGGCCGCCCGATACCACACCGGGAGCAGGCACGCTGCCGACTGATCCGAACGCGCCCGTGACGAGTTCCTCGCCAGGCGCCACCGCAGTCGGCGCCGCCCCCGCGACACCGGTGCCCTCCGACAATGGCGGCACGCCCGCCAATTCATCGACCAACGCGGCCCCGGTCACCACGCCGCCCGACCATACCCCGCTGCCTCAATGAAACGAGGGGCGGCTTACAAGCGCGGGACCCTCCTGGTTCTGCTGGTGGCGCTGGCCTGCAGCGGTTGCGCCGGCTATCGGGTGGGCAACGTCTCCGGGCGAAACGTCCAGGGCGTACGCAGCGTTTACGTGCCGGTGGTCAGAAACACCAGCCTGCAGCCCGATCTCCAAGTCACGGTCACAAACGCGATCATCCGCCGCTTCAACGACGACGGCACCCTGGAGGTAAACCAGGATCCCAATGCCGACTCAGAACTTGATGTGACGATCACCGACGTACACAACACCGCCGTTGCCAGCAGCACGACCGATCTCTATGTGACCGCGCAGTACCAGGTGACCATCACGGGGATCGCGACCTTCGTGAATCGCAAACTGGGCCGCAAGATTTTCGAAAACGTGACCGTGACCGGCAGTACGAATTTTTTCACCCAAGCCGACATCCAGGAAGGCGAGCGGCAGGCGCTCCCCCTTGCGGCGCAGGACCTGGCGCAAAACGCGGTCAAACTGGTGACCGAGGGCTGGTAGAAGCCGCCGACCGTGCGCAAATCTTTGCGTCACGCCGACAAACCCATTTGCCAAACGTCCTCAAGACGGGTATGAGATTGTGATGGCAGCGGCAAAAAGGGCGCGGAAAAGGACTGGTCCCATCATCACCATCGAGCCTGAGGAATTGGCGCGGGAATTTCCCGGGTGCAAAAATGTTTCCTACGCCGCGGGCGCAACGATTTTCAAGGAAGATTCCAAGGCGGAGAGTTGCTACCTCATCACCCAGGGCAAAGTGCAGATTCTCAAGAAAACGCACCGGAGCGGAAACGCCCTGCTGGCCGAGGTTAAAGCCGGCGAATTTCTTGGCGAAATGGCCATGCTTTCCGGTGAAAAGCGAAGCGCGAGCGCCGTGGCTCTGACCCGGGTGAAGGCCATCGTGGTCCAATTCGACGAGTTTGAAACGCTGTTGAAACAGCAGCATCCCTTTGCCGGACGCCTCTCGCTTCATCTATCGAGCCTGCTGGCAACCCGCTGCCACCGCCTGCTGCGTCTCATCGCCCGCCAGCCCGAAATTGTGCCGCTGGGCGGGAAAAAAGCGCCCCCGATTGATGTTCGAGCCGTCCTCAACCGCGTCTATACTCTCTGGGCCGTTTGATCGGCCCGCGGTATTCGCATCCGGACCTGAAACTCCCGGCGCGAAGTCTTTGGCCCTTGTGCTCATCCCTGCCCGCAACGAAGCGGCTTCCATCGGCGGGGTGGTGCGCGGATGCCGCCGTGCCGGCTTCGCCGTCCGCGTCATGGACGACGCCAGCAACGACGACACGGCGCTCCTTGCCGGGCGGGCGGGTGCGGAAGTCGTGACCCTGGCCGGGCCGCACCACGGGAAGACAGCGGCGCTTCGCCACGCCATGGCCCGGCTCCCGAAAGAGACGGAGTGGCTTTTCTTCCTCGACGGGGACGGTCAGCACGATCCGTGCGATCTCGAACGCTTCTGGGAAATGCGGCACCGGGCCGATCTCGTCGTCGGCAACCGCCTGCCCGATGCGGCGCGCATGCCGCGGCTGCGGCGCTGGGCCAATCACGCCATGTCGGCCCTGCTGCGACGCAGCGGCCTGGTCGACAGCCAGTGCGGCTACCGCCTGGTGCGGCGCTCCTGGCTCGGCTCGTGGCAGCCTTCGGGACGGCACTTTCAATTCGAGACGGAAATGGCGCTTTTGGCGGCAAACCGCCGTTGCCGCGCGCTCAACCTGCCCATCCCAGCCACCTATGGCCACGAAAAATCGAAGATCGTTCCCTGGCGGGACGCGTTGAATTTTGCGCGCTGCCTGCTGCTCAACCGCCCAGCAGCCCAAGAACGGCAACGAAACGGGCAAGGACTGTTGGAGTTTCTCTCCAAAGCGATATTCTTTTCAGGCGAAACATAACTGCCGTCCGCCAGGACCGCTTTCCACTGGCCAGAGCGGATGACGCGTGGCATGATTTTTTCAAATGGACGCACCGTATGAGCTTAGCGGCTTGCTGACCTTAGTTGTTGAGCGCCAAGCTTCCGATTTGCACCTCCACTTCGGTACACCGCCGCTGTTGCGCATCCACGGGGAAATCACCCCGTTCTACGGTCCGCCTCTCGACGCCGATACCTGCCATAACCTCGTTTTCAGCGGCCTGACCGAAACGCAGCGGGCCCGTTTGCAGCAGGACCTGGAACTCGATTTCGTCCTCGATGTTCACGAGCTCGGACGCTTCCGGTGCAATGCCCATTACTCGCGCGGCTGCGTCGAGGGGGTTTACCGCCATATCCCCCGCGTCGTGCCCGATCTTCAGACCCTGGGGCACCGGCCCATCGTTACGGAGCTATGCCGGCGCACCGAGGGGCTGATCCTGTTGACGGGCCACTCCGGGGCGGGCAAGACGACGACCATGGCCTCGATGGTCGAATGCATCGGCCAATCCCGCTCGGCCGTGATCATCACCATCGAAGACCCGATCGAATACAATTTTGACAACGCGCTTGGCATCGTCAAACAACGCGAAGTCGGCACCGATACAAAATCGTTTGCGGGAGGCCTGCGGCAGACTTCCCGGCAGGACCCCGATGTGATCGTCATCGGCGAAATGCGCGACACCGAGACGATGCAGGCGGCGCTCATCGCCGCCGAGACGGGCCACCTCGTCATCGGCACGCTCCACACCATCGACGCCGCCAAGACGGTCGACCGCATCGTCAACGCTTTCCCAGGCGAGCAGCAGAACCAGGTCACCACACAACTGGGCAACACTCTTCTGGCGATAATCTCCCAGCGACTACTGCCTCGCGCCGACGGCCAGGGCCGCGTGCTGGCCGTCGAGACGGTGATCGTCAACGCCGCCGTCCGCGCCTGCATCCGGGACCACAAGCCGCACTTGATCATCGGCCAGATCGAGATTGGAGGCCATGAGGGCATGAATACGCTCGACGAGAGCCTCGCCCAACTGACCGAGAAAGGCCTGATCACCTACGAGGAAGCGATCATGAATGCGCGCGACCCGGACCGCATTCCCAAGCCGGAGGTGAAGAAAAAGAAGGGCCTTTTCGGTTAGGGTGTGCTTTCACACCCCAGGCATGCCTCCATGAACGCCGGGACGGTGACGACGCTCCTGCAGACGGCGGTCAATTCGCTCGGCCAGCCGATCGAGTATCCGCGCGGCGGCACGCCCGAGGTCACCGCGTTCCTGGTTGAGATGGCGCCGGGCGAGGAGACCGGCTGGCACCAGCACCCGGTGCCGCTGCTCGGCTACATTCTCGAGGGACAGATCACGGTCCACCAGGCCGGTGGCGAAAAGCGGACGGTGTACGCGGGCGGGGTGTCGCTTGAAAGCGTTGGTGTGCTCCACAACGGCGTCAACGACGGACCGGTCCCGGTGAAGATGATTGTCTTCGCCGCCGGGCTCAAGGACGTGCCGATTACTATTGAGAAAAGAGATCGGCCTTGAACTCGTTCCCTATTCCCCTCTCCTTTTGAAAGTCCGGCGCGGCATCGCGCGTTAGTCGGACGACTTTTTACGAAAAAAACGGGATAGCGCAGGTTCTTCTCGCCGCTCGCCGATTCGGCATTAAATTAGGAGCGTGCCCGCGCCGGAAACCTTTGTCCATCTTCACGTCCACTCCGAGTACAGCCTGCTCGACGGGGCGTGCCGCATCCCGGAACTGGCCAAGCGCGCGGCGGAACTGAAGATGCCCGCGCTGGCGCTGAGCGACCACGGCAATCTCTTTGGCGCGATCGAGTTTTACAAGGAATGCCGCGCCAACGGCGTGAAACCGATCATCGGGTGCGAGGTCTACCTCGCGCCGGGCGACCTGGAGGACAAAAAGGCCAACAGCGCCAAGGAAGCCTCCACCCATTTCCTCCTCCTGGCCAAGAACGAGACGGGCTACAGGAACCTGGTCAAACTCGTCTCGATTGCCCACCTCGAGGGGATGTACTACAAGCCGCGCATCGATAAAAAAAGACTCGAGCAGCACAAGGAAGGCCTCATCGGCACGAGCGCCTGCCTGGCCGGCGAGGTGGCCCGCCACATCCTGGCCGGCCGGGCAAAGGACGCCGAGAAATCGATCGATGATTTCCGGAACATATTTGCGCCGGGCGATTTTTATCTCGAGATCGCCGACCACGGCATCCCGCAGCAAAAGACGGTGGCGGCGGAGCTGCTCCGGTACGGACGGAAGTTCGGGCTGAAAATCGTGGCGACGAACGACGTCCATTACCTGCGCAAGGAGCACGCCGAGGCGCATGACGTCCTGCTCTGCATCCAGACCGGCGCGAAAATCACCGACGAAAACCGGATGCGCTACAGCTCGGCCGAGTTTTACCTGAAGACGCCCGAGGAAATGGCGGCCCTCTTCCGGGAAACGCCGGAGGCGCTGGCCGCGACGATCGAGATCGCCGAAAAGTGCGACGTGACGATCGAGCTGGGCAAAGACAAGTTTCCAGACTACGCGGTGCCGCAAGGCGAGACAAGCGAGGGCTATCTGCGGCGCCTATGCGAGAAGGGCCTCGAGCGGCGGTTCGGCGGGCGGGCGAAGGACCCGGAGTTGCGCCAACGGCTGGACTACGAACTGGACGTCCTGGGCAAGACCGGCTTCACGAGCTACGTCCTCATCGTCTGGGACTTCATCGACTACGCCAAACGCAACGGCATTCCGGTCGGGCCGGGCCGCGGCAGCGCGGCGGGGAGTCTGGTCGCGTATGTGCTGGGGATCACCGATCTGGACCCGCTGGCGTACGGGCTTTTCTTCGAGCGGTTCCTCAATCTCGAACGCATTTCACCACCCGATATCGACGTCGACTTCTGCTACAACCGGCGGGGCGAGGTGATTGAGTACGTCCGGAAAAAATACGGGGAAAAATCGGTGGCTCAGATCATCACCTTCGGAACGCTCGGCGCGAAAATGGCCATCCGCGACGTGGGCCGCGTGATGGGGCTGAGCTATGGCGAGGCTGATCGGCTAGCCAAGATGATCCCGTTCGACCCGAAAATGACGCTGGAGAAGGCGTTGGCCGAGAACCCCGAATTCAAACGGGCCTACGACGAGGAAGAGATCAGCCGGGCGGTAATCGATTCAGCCAAAACACTCGAGGGGGTATCGCGCCAAGCGGGCGTACACGCCGCGGGCGTGGTGATTTCGGACCACGACCTGACCGATTACGTGCCGCTGACGAAGGACGATCACGACGGCATCGTAACGCAGTACTCGATGGAACCACTGGGCGAACTCGGCCTGCTCAAGATGGACTTCCTCGGCCTGAAAACACTGACCGTGATCCAGGACGCACTCAAGCTGATCGAGCAGACGACGGGACAGAAAATCGACCCACTCGAAATTCCCCTCGACGATCCGGAAGCCTTCGAGCTACTGAGCCGCGCGCAGAATGTCGGCCTGTTCCAGGTGGAATCACCCGGCATGTGCGATCTCTGCCGCCGCCTCAAGCCGCGGCACATCGAGGACATCATCGCGCTGGTGGCCCTCTACCGGCCCGGCCCGATGGAAAACATTCCGGCCTATTCCGAGCGGAAACTGGGTACGGTCGAAATCAAATACGACCATCCGTTGCTCGAACCGATCCTGAAAAACACCTACGGGGTGATGATCTACCAGGAACAGGTGATGCAGGCCGCCCAGGTGCTGGCCGGGTACACGCTGGGCAGCGCCGACATTTTGCGCCGCGCCATGGGCAAGAAAAAGCCGGAGGAGATGGCCAAGCAGCGGGCGATTTTTGTCGAGGGCTGCGCGAAAACGAACGGGATTCCAGAGGAGAAGGCAAACCAGCTATTCGACGTACTGGACAAGTTCGCCGGGTACGGTTTCAACAAGGCGCACAGCGCCTGCTACGGCATTCTGGCCTACCAGACGGCGTGGTTGAAGGCGCGCCACCCGGTCGAGTTCATGGCCGCGTTGCTTTCCAACGAACTCGACAACACCGACAAAATTTCGCTGTTCGTGGCTGAGGCGAAGTCCCTGGGCATTGCAGTGCTGCCGCCAAGCGTAAACGAAAGCGGAAGCGTCTTCACGGTGAAGGAAAAGTCGATCCGGTTCGGCCTTTCGGCGGTGAAGAACGTGGGCGAGGCGGCGGTGAAGCTCATCATCGATGCGCGCGACAAGGGCGGCCCATTCCGCGACCTGCACGATCTCTGTTCGCGGGTGGAATCACGCGCTTTCAACAAGAAGCTGCTGGAGAGCCTGGTGAAGTGCGGCGCCTGCGATGATTTCGGGCCGAACCGCGCCGAACTGGCCGCACAAGTCGACGGGGCGCTGGCCCAGGCGAGCGCACAGGCCCGCGACCGGGACGCCGGGCAGTCGTCGCTGCTCGACCTGCTCGGGCCGATGGAACCGGCGGCGAAAAAAACCAACGGCGCGGCCAAGGCAACCGCGCTGCCCGAGTGGTCCCCGCGGGAACGGCTCGGCTACGAGAAGGAACTCCTCGGCTTTTACATCACGGGGCATCCACTCGATGAATATCGCGCCGAATTGGAGGCTTTTCAGGTCCACACCATCGCGCAACTGAAGGAAATTGCCGAGGAGATCGACACGCGGGTATGCGGGCTCATCACGAAGGTCGAAGTCCGCGTGACCAAGGAAGGTAAAAAGCCATGGGCCCGGGTGACCTTCGAGGACCAGACCTCCGCGATGGAGGCGATGGTATTCCCAGACAACTACGCCGCGCTGCCGCGTCCGCTCAGCCTGGGCGACGTGGTGGTGATTTCGGGCCAGCTTGACCGGCGCGACGAGCAGCCCAAGCTCCGCGTTGCACAGGTATTGTGGCAGACGGAGGCAGGCGAGCAACTTTTGCGCGAGCTGGTGCTGCATCTGCCGCTGGAGGACTGGCCCGAGCCGGCCCGCTGGGTCCAGTTGCGCGAGCTGGTCATGGATGCGCCGGGGCCGGTGAAATTGCGGCTGATCTGCTCAAAAGTAAACGGCGGCGATGAACGATCCAGCATCGAACTCGCGCCAGCCGACCACTACGGTGTGGCGTGGTCACCCGAGTTCAAGACGCGCCTAGAGAATTTCCTCGACGGCGCTCGGTACGAGCTGCGCGCCGATCCCCGCATCACACGGCAGAAGCGGAAGCCTTGGCAGAAGAAGTGAATTCGGCGCGGGCGAATGGCCTGCTGGTGAGCGATGAAGGTAGGTTTCGATCGCCGCTACGACTTGAGAATCCTGTCGATTTCAGCGAGTTCGGCAGGTGAGAAATTGAGATTGTCGAGGGCCATAAGGTTGGCGTCGAGTTGAGCGGTGGAGCTGGCGCCGATGAGCGCGCTCGTCACGGCGGGGAGCCGCAGGACCCAGGCGAGGGCCATCTCCGCGAGCGATTGCCTGCGCTTTTCGGCAAGAGTGTTGAGGGCACGGATGCGGGGAAGGTTTTTTTCGACCTCAGGCTTTTTGAGAAAACCGTCGCGACCGACACGGGAATCTTTCGGGAAATCCTTGAGGTAGCGGTCAGTGAGCTGGCCCTGGGCCAAGGGCGAAAAGGGAATGCAGCCGATGCCTTCCTGTTCGAGGACCCGGGTGAGGCCATCCTCGATCCAGCGGTTAAACATGCTGTACTTGGGCTGGTGGATGAGGCAGGGGGTGCCGAGCCGGCGCAGGATGTCGGCGGCGCGCTTGGTTTCCTCTGCATTGTAGTTGGAGATACCGGCATAAAGGGCCTTGCCCTGGCGTACGGCGTGGTCGAGCGCGCCCAAGGTCTCCTCCAGCGGCGTCTGCGGGTCGGGCCGGTGATGGTAGAAGATGTCTACGTAATCGAGACCCATGCGCTTGAGGCTCTGGTCGAGGCTGGCGAGGAGATACTTGCGGGAACCCCACTCGCCGTAGGGGCCCGGATACATGTAATAGCCGGCCTTGGTGGAAATGATGAGTTCGTCGCGATAAGGGGCGAGATCCTCACGCAGGACGCGGCCAAAGTTGCTCTCTGCGGAGCCGGGCGGTGGGCCGTAGTTGTTGGCGAGATCGAAATGGGTGATGCCGAGGTAGAAGGCATGGAGGATGAGATCGCGAGCCGTGCGGGCGGAGTCGGCATCGCCGAAGTTATGCCAGAGACCGAGGGATAGCCGGGGCAGGAGCAGGCCGCTGCGCCCGCAGCGCTGATACTTCATCTTGTCATAACGAGTAGAGTTGGGCTGATATTCCATGACCCCATAAACTGGTAGGCCCGAGCGGCAAGGTCAACATTAGAACTTGTCTCAAAATGGCAGTGACCTCGGAAGAGATCATCCGTCTTACATTAGTGGGAGATTAAGAATTGGTTAGGATTATCTCGCTGACTAAATCAATAACATGAAAACCTTGCGGTATTTTATCGAGACAGAGCCGATTATTCGCGCTTTGGCTTCGAAAGCACGGCGGCATAGCCCGTCGCTTCCAGATAATTGTTTAAATCTCGTGTTGCACGAATCTACCAGCGGCTAAGATGAATACGGCATGGATCAACCAATCGACGTCGCCCGATGTTTGCAGCGATGGCAAAGGGGCGACCAAAGCGCGGCCGAGGAGCTTATCGCCCACCTTTACCCCGTCATCTCAAGGATCGTGCGGATTCACCTGCCGCGCCGCGAACATGAGGACGACCTGATCCAGGAAATTTTGATGAAGACGTTTGCAAAACTGCACCAATACAAGGGCGACGCGCCGCTGACCCACTGGGTCTCGCGGCTGTCACTGACAACGTGCCTGGACAAGTTGCGGGCGCAGAAAATCCGCCCGGAAATCCGCTGGACCGACCTGACGCCGGAGGAGTCTGACGTTTTCGACGCGACCTGGTTCGAAGGCAGCACCCGCGACGCGACGGACGTGATCCATGCGCGCGACCTGGTGGACAAACTGCTCTCAACCCTGGAGGCGGAAGACCGCAGCCTGATTCTGATGGTCGACCTGGAAGGACACTCGCTCGAGGAAATTTCCGAGACAACCGGCTGGGGCGTCTCCAAGATTAAGATGCGGCTGTTCCGCATCCGCAACCAACTTCGCAAAACGATTCAAACCCTGGAACAACGACCATGAACACGAGCCAAGATAACAAATGGCAGGCCCTCCTCGCGCTGAGCGCGCCAACCTTCGCCGGAGAGATCTCTCCGCCCTACGGATTTATGACCAGCATGCTGGCCCAACTGCGCCAGGAGCGGCAGGACGAGCAGCAACTGGTACGGCTCTGCTGGCGGGCGATCTTTGCCTCGCTGGCCGCTCTGGTGGTAGCCGCCGGTGTAACAGTAAGCGTCCATGGTCATTTCAACCGCGGGAACGACTTCGATCCGGGCATGAGGGGGCTGATACAGATGGAAAATATTCAGGCTTCATGATATGAAGCTTCATGCCCATGCTTCCGTCCGGTAAGATTGGAACCGCCTTTGCGGGGGTGTTTTTGATCGGGGCCCTGAGCGGGGGCTTGGTCACATGGGGATTCACGGACAGACAGCTTTCGACGTTCATGAGCCATACGAACGATCCGGAGGCGGTCATGGTCGAGCGCATCAACAAAAAAAATGCCCACGATTATAATCTCAGTCCCGAGGAATCGGCGAGAATCCAGCCGCTGATCAAGGCCATGGCCCAACAGACAATCCAGATACGGCATCAGTTCGCCTTGGACTTCATCACCTCATATGAGGAGTATCATGCCCAAATCGCGGCCCAACTGGATCCTGCCCATCGTGACGCTTACCAAGCAGCCACCGCCAAACGTGATAAGGAGTTGCGCTCCCTCCTGTTGATCGATGCCGGAACGCCCGATACGGGGCAAAAATAAGGGTTGCCGCCGCTAGAATGAACTTTTGACATGGCCCAGGAAACCACTTCGCGAATCATTCCCCAGCCCAAGCCCGCCGCCCATAACGGGCTCGGCGCTCCGGCAGGCAGAACCATGCTTTCACCCAAGGCAAGGCGGCGCTCGGGCGTGGGACTTTGGCTGTGGCTGGTGCTGATTCTCGCGCTGGCGGGCGTGGGCTACTACTATTTTTATTACCAGCCGAAGTCGGCCCAGACGACGGCTTCCGCGGGCAGCGCCGCGGCCGCCGGGAACGCGGTTCGGGTGGTCACAGCCACAGCCGCCAAAGGGGATATCGGGGTCTATCTGACCGGACTTGGCGCGGTCACCCCGCTCTATACCGACACAATTCAAAGCCGCATCAGCGGACAACTCATGAAGGTTCTCTTTACAGAAGGACAGATGGTCAAGGCCGGCGATTTGCTGGTGCAGATCGACAGCCGTCCCTACGAGGCCCAACTCGCGCAATACGTTGCGCAAAAGGAGCACGATCAAGCCCTGCTCGACAATGCGAACATCGATTTGCAGCGGTACCAAACCCTTTGGAAGCAGGATTCCATTTCCGAACAGACGCTGGCCGCGCAGATCGCGCTGGTAAAGGAGGACCAGGGGACGGTCGATAGCGACCAAGCCCAGATCGACGCGACCAAGCTTAATATCACCTACTGCAACATCACCGAGCCGATCGACGGCCGGGTGGGCCTGCGTCTGGTCGATCCGGGCAATTATGTGCAATCCACCTCGACCACGGGACTGCTGGTCATCGTGCAGGTCCAACCGATTACGGTGATCTTCACCATTGCGGAAGACAGTGTTCCCGCGGTGATGGCCAAGCTCAATGCCGGCCAGACTCTGACCGTCGAGGCCTACGAGCGCAGCGGATTTACCAAGAAGCTGGCCACGGGCCAATTGCTGACCACGGACAACCAGATCGATCCGTCAACCGGCACGCTGAAACTCAGGGCTGTCTTTCAAAACACCGACAATGCGCTCTTTCCGAATCAGTTCGTCAACGTCAAGCTGCTCGTCGACACAAAGACCAATGTCGTTCTCGTGCCGATGGCAGCGATCCAGCACGGCAACCAGGGCGCCTTCATCTACGTGGTCGACCCGGACAGCAACTCGGTCAGCATGAAAAGCGTGACCGTCGGGACCACGGCGCTCGACGGAAGCAATGCCGAAATCACCAGCGGCGTTTCGGAAGGAGACATCGTGGTCACCAACGGTGTTGATAAACTTCAAGACGGCAGCAAGGTCATCGTAACGCAACCCGGCGCCGCGGGCTCCACCAACGCGCCGGCTGCCACTCCACCCGCCAGCATTGGCGGCGGCAGTTAAGCCGCTTTCGCCCAGAGCCTCATGAGTCCTTCCCGGACGTTTATCCTGCGGCCTATCGCCACGATGCTTTTCATGGCGGCCATTTTGCTGGCCGGCTTCGTCGGCTATCAACAACTGCCGATCTCGGCGCTGCCTGAGGTCGATTATCCGACGATGCAAATCGTCACCTTTTATCCGGGCGCAAGCCCCGAAGTCATGGCGACGTCCGTCACCGCTCCGCTGGAGCGGCAGTTCGGCCAAGTGCCCGGATTACAACAGATGACCTCGACCAGTTCGGACGGCAGCTCCGTCATCACGCTCCAGTTCAGCCTCTCTCTTAATATCGATATTGCCGAGCAGGAGGTCCAGCAGGCCATCAACGCTTCGGGCACCTATCTCCCCGCCGACCTGCCGAATCCGCCGATCTATAGCAAAACAAATCCGGCCGACGCTCCGATCATGACCCTGGCTCTCACGTCGAAGACGCTGCCCTTGTCCCAAATCGAGGACTTGGCCGATACGCGGCTGGCGCAAAAGATCTCCCAGGTTTCGGGCGTCGGCCTGGTCAGCATCAACGGCGGCCAGAAGCCCGCCGTTCGCATCCAGGCCAACCCGACCGCCCTCTCTTCCTACGGCATCAACCTGGAAGACATTCGCAATGCCATTGCCGCCGCCAACGTCAATCAGGCCAAGGGAAACTTTGACGGTCCGGCGCAGGATTATCAGGTCGGCGCCAACGATCAGCTGCTGGACAGCACCGGATACGCCAATCTCATCGTGGCATACTCCAACGGCGCGCCGGTGCGGCTCTCCGATGTCGCCGTGGTCAAGGACGCCACGGAGAACAACCTCCAGGCGGCATGGAAAAACACCACACCCGCCATCATTCTCAATGTGCAGCGGCAGCCCGGCGCGAATACCATCGCCGTGGTCGATGGCATCACCAAACTGCTGCCCAGGCTGCGCCAGTCGCTGCCTTCCTCTGTGGAACTCACCACCCTGACCGACCTCACCGGCACCATCCGTGCTTCCGTGGACGACGTGAAATTCGAGTTGATGCTGACCATCGCGCTGGTCGTCGGCGTGATCTTCGTCTTTCTCCGCACCTTCGCCGCGACCTTCATCGCGGGCGTGGCCGTTCCCCTCTCGTTGGTCGGCGCCTTCGCCGCCATGTACCTGTGCGGCTTCAGCCTCGACAATCTTTCGCTTATGGCTCTGACCATCTCGACCGGATTCGTGGTTGACGATGCCATCGTCATGATCGAGAACATCGTCCGCTACATCGAAAAGGGCGAGAAACCGCTCGACGCCGCTTTAAAGGGCGCGGGGCAGATCGGCTTCACGATCGTGGCGCTGACCATCTCCCTCATCGCGGTGCTCATTCCGCTGCTTTTTATGAGTGACATCGTGGGCCGTCTCTTTCGCGAGTTCGCCATCACGCTCAGTTTCACCATCCTGATCTCAGCCGTGGTTTCGCTGACGCTGACGCCCATGCTCTGCTCGCGACTGATCAAGTCGAAGGAGGAAAGGAAGCCCGGACGTTTGTTTCAGCTCTCCGAAGATATCTTCAACGGCATCATTTCGTTTTACGGCGAAACGCTGAAAGTCGTTTTGCGCGTGCAGCCCCTCGTCCTGCTCATCGCCCTGGGCACCCTGGCACTGACCATCTTTCTCTATATTGAAATCCCCAAGGGCCTTTTTCCGATCCAAGACACGGGCGTCATTCAGGGCGTATCCCAGGCCGATCAGAGCGTCTCCTTCGCGGCGATGTCGGAGCGTCAGCAGGCCCTGGCCGCCATCATTTTGCAGGACCCCGCGGTCGAAAGCCTTTCGTCCTTTATCGGCGTGGATGGCACGAACCTGACGCTCAACAACGGACGCATCCAAATTAACCTCAAGCCGCTGGGCCAGCGCAAAATCAGCGCGAACGATCTCATCCCGCGGCTGCAGGCGGAACTGGCCAAGGTGCCGGGCATCACGCTTTACATGCAGCCGGTCCAGGATTTGACCGTGGATGATCGCGTCAGCCTCACCCAATACCAATACACGCTCGAGGACCCGAACCAGGACGAATTGAACACCTGGACATCGCAATTGCTGGCGAAATTGAAGACGCTGCCGCAACTGCGCGATGTGGCCAGCGACCAGCAAAATTCCGGGCTGCGCAGCAACCTTACCCTGGACCGCGACACCGCGTCGCGTCTTGGGCTGACCACCTCGGTGATCGACAACACCCTCTACGATGCCTTCGGTCAGCGCCAGGTCTCGACCATCTTTACGCAGCTCAATCAGTATCACGTGATCCTCGAAGTCGATCCCGCCTACCAACAGGATCCCGGCGCCCTCGACCACATCTACATCACTCCGTCCGGCTCCACGACCGCGGCGGCCACCGCTTCCACGTCCAGCGGCGGCCCGAGTTTCGTCTCGAGCGGTGCAGCCTCGACCACCTCCGTTTCAACGGGTTCAAACGCCCCGATCGCCGCGCCGCTGAGCGCTTTTGCGCATTGGGACACCGAAGCCGGCGCGCTCACGGTGAACCATCAGGGGCAGTTTCCCGTGGTCACGATTTCGTTCAATCTGGCGCCAGGCGCTTCGCTCAGCGGCGCGGTCGATGCCATCAATCAAGCGAAGAAGGACCTGCATATGCCCGCGGGCATCAATGCCGCGTTCCAGGGAGAAACCCAGGCTTTTCAGGCTTCGCTGAGCAGCGAGCCGCTGCTGATCCTGGCAGCGGTGGTCACCGTTTACATCATTCTCGGTGTGCTCTACGAGAGTTTCATCCATCCCATTACGATTCTATCCACGCTTCCCTCCGCCGGGGTGGGCGCCCTGCTGGCGCTCATGCTTTTTCGCATCGACCTGACGGTTGTCGCGATCATCGGCATTATTCTGCTCATCGGCATCGTGCAAAAGAACGCGATCATGATGGTCGATTTCGCGCTGGCGGCGGAACGCGAGGAGGGCTTGGAACCGCAGGAGGCGATCTTTCAGGCGTGTCTCCTGCGCTTTCGTCCCATCCTGATGACCACCCTGGCCGCGATGTTCGGCGGCCTTCCACTGGCGCTTGGCACGGGTACCGGGGCGGAGCTTCGCCGTCCCTTGGGAGTCGCCATCGTCGGAGGCTTGATCCTCAGCCAGTTGCTGACGCTTTACACCACACCCGTCATCTATCTCGCCTTCGACCGACTCGGGCGCTGGTCTATTTTTGGCCGCATCAAGCTACACCCCGAGACTGAAACCGCGGGAGAGATGCCGGAGCCTCCACCCATGGGAGCCGAGAGCCCATGAACATTTCGGAGCCGTTTGTCCGACGCCCCATCGGCACCATGCTTCTGACCGCCGCCATCGCTCTGGCCGGAGGCGTGGCGTATTATCTCCTGCCCGTTGCGCCCCTTCCCCAGGTTGATTATCCCACGATTTCGGTCGGCGCCAGCCTGCCCGGCGCCAGCCCGCAGACCATGGCCGCCTCGGTGGCAACGCCGCTGGAGCGCTCGTTCGGACGGATCGCGGGCGTTACGGAGATGACGTCTTCGAGCGGTCTGGGCTCAACCAGCGTCACCATGCAATTCGACCTGAGCCGGGACATTGACGGAGCGGCCCGCGACGTTGAAGCCGCCATCAACGCGGCGCGGGGCAATCTGCCTTCCGATCTCCCGAGCAATCCAAGCTACCGGAAAGTCAACCCGGCCGACTCGCCCATCATGATTGTGGCGCTGACCTCCGATACCTACTCCAAGGGCCAGATGTACGACTCGGCCTCGACCGTTCTGGCCCAAAAGCTCTCGCAAATCAACGGCGTGGGGCAGGTCACCGTCGGCGGGAGTTCGCTGCCCGCCGTGCGGGTGGAATTAAATCCGTTGGCGCTGAACAAGTACGGGATCGGCCTTGAGACTGTGCGCACCGCGCTCTCCGGCGCGAACGCCAACGTGCCCAAGGGCCACTTCGCCAACGACAGCCATACCTGGACCATCCAGGACAACGACCAGCTTTTCAAGGCGGTCGACTACGCGCCGCTGATTATAGCTTATCACAATTCCGCCCCGGTTAAGGTCGGGGACGTAGCGCAGGTCGTCGACTCGGTGGCCGACGTCCGCAATGCCGGCTATGCCAACGGCAAGCCTTCGGTCCTCCTGATTATTTTTCGCCAACCCGGCGCCAACATCATCGGGACGGTGGGCCGCATCAAGGCCATCCTGCCCCTGCTGCAGGCGGAAATCCCCCAGGGTATAAAACTCACCGTGATGATGGACCAGACGACGACGATCACAGCCTCCATCCGGGACGTGGAGCGCACTCTGCTTATCGCCGTGGCCCTGGTCATCCTGGTGGTCTTCGTCTTTCTGCGCGATGTCCGCACCATGCTCATCCCCGGCATCGCAGTCCCGGTCTCCCTCATCGGCACCTTTGGCGTGATGTACCTGTGCGGCTTCAGCCTCGACAATCTCTCGCTCATGGCCCTGACGATCTCGACCGGCTTCGTCGTCGATGACGCCATCGTCGTTACGGAAAACATCACCCGCTATCTGGAAAAGGGCATGGCACCGCTGGAGGCGGCTTTGCGGGGCTCCCGGGAGATCGGCTTCACCGTTCTTTCCATCAGCCTTTCGCTCATTGCCGTCTTCACGCCGATCCTGCTCATGGGCGGCCTCATTGGGCGGCTCTTTCGCGAATTTGCCGTCACCCTTTCGGCGGCCATCCTGATTTCGATGGTAATTTCGCTCACCACGACCCCGATGATGTGCGCCCTGCTGCTGAAACCTGAAAAGGAGCATTCCCACGGAAAAATTTTTCACCTATCGGAATCGATTTTCAACTGGGTGCTGCGATTCTACGAGATTACCCTGCGCCGGGTGCTGCTCCATCCGGCGATCACGCTGCTGGTTCTCATCGCCCTGGTTGTCCTCAACGGCTATCTCTTTTGCATAGCGTCCTACGGACTTTTCCCGCAGCAGGACACGGGGCGTCTCAACGGCAACGTTACCGCCGACCAGGACACCTCCTTCCAAGCCATGAATGTCCAGATGCAGCAGATGATCAAGATCGTCCAGGCCGATCCCGGCGTCGCCAACGTGGTGGGATTCACCGGCGGGAGCTCGACGAACACCGCGCGGTTCTTCATCACCTTGAAGCCGTTGGGCCAGCGTGGAGGGCAGATTGGGTTTTGGCAGAGGATCAAGAATGACGTTCAATCGCTGTTCCAGACCCGCTCAGCTCCTTCGTCCGCTACTCCGTCGACTGGGCCATCGCCTTCGACTGCCTCCGGCGACGACAGCGCCGATGTCATCATCGGCCGGCTCCGGCCCAAGCTGGCTCACATCCCCGGGGCGACGCTCATTTTGCAGTCCTCCCAGGATCTTCGCACCGGCGGCCGGATGAGCAGCGCTCAGTATCAGTACACGCTGCAGAGTGATGACTATAATGACGTGTTGGAGTGGGGGCCGAAACTTCTGGCTGCCTTGCAGAAGGACCCCATCCTTACCGACGTCAACAGTGACCAACAGAACAATGGAAAGCAGGCGTTGCTGACCTATGACCGGGACACCGCGGCGCGTTTCGGCATCACCGCGGAACTGCTCGATAACACCCTTTATGATGCCTTTGGCCAAAGACCGGTGGCGGTGATGTACACGGCATTCAACCAATACCAGGTGATCATGGAGGCGGCGCCACAGTACTGGCAGAATCCCTCGGGGCTGCGCGACATTTATGTCCTCTCCGCCGGCGGGACGGAAGTTCCGCTCAGTGCGCTGAGCCACTATGCGACCACCACCGCTCCACTGACGATCAATCACCAGGGCCAGTTCCCCTGTGTAACTCTTTCCTTCAACCTGACGCCGGGGAAGGCTCTGGGCGACGCGGTCAACGCGATCAACCAGGCCCAACAGCAGATCGGCATGCCGGCGACAGTCCGGGGCGGCTTTGCGGGGACGGCCCAGGTCTTTCAGGCATCGCTGGCCAACGAGCCGATCCTGATCGGGACGGCCCTTTTGGCCGTCTATATCATTCTGGGAATTTTATACGAAAGTTTCATTCACCCGATCACGATCCTTTCGACCATCCCCTCGGCGAGCGTGGGTGCATTACTGGCCCTGAAGCTGACCGGAACCGAAGTGAGCATGCTCGCGGTCATTGGCTTGATTCTGCTCATCGGCATTGTGAAGAAGAACGCGATCATGATGATCGATTTCGCCCTGGCGGCGGAACGGACGGAGGGGAAGAATCCCCGGGAGGCGATATTCGAGGCATGCCAACTGCGCTTCCGACCGATCATGATGACGACCATGGCGGCAATGTTTGGCGCCCTTCCCCTGGCGCTCGACACCGGCACCGGAGCCGAACTTCGCCGTCCGCTCGGCATCGCCATCATCGGCGGCCTGATCATGAGCCAGGCGCTGACGCTCTACACCACGCCGGTGGTTTATCTCTACTGGGAACGCCTAGGCCTCTGGTTCAGACGCCTCTTCTTCAGACAGGCCCCGGAAAAAGAGCGGGACGAGGGATTGCCTCTGGGCCAGGAAACATAGAATATTCAGCCTCCCGATCATGACCCGCACCGTCCCTTCTCAAATTTTGTTTGTCGCGCTGATCGCCTCGCCGCTTCTTTTCAGCAGCTGCATGGTCGGCCCCGATTACCAGCAGCCGACGACGCCCGCTCCCGCCGCCAACTACAAGGAACTGAAAGACTGGGAACCGGCGCAGCCCAAGGATGATGAAATTCGCGGAAAATGGTGGGAAATCTATCACGATCCGGAGCTGAACCGGCTGGAGGAGCAGGTTAATATCTCGAACCAGAACGTGCTGCAGGCCGAGGCGCAATTCCGCGAGGCGGCGGCGGCGGTCAAGGTGGCGCGGGCCGGACTTTTTCCCACAATCACGGCCAATCCCTCGTTCACCGAATCGCGGCCATCGGTAGATCTGACTTCAAGCGGTGGTGGCGGTTCAAGATCTGGCGGCGGGGGCTCGGGTTCGAGCGGAGGTCATCCCGCCCAACCAACCCAAAGCCTCTACAACCTGCCGGTGGAGGCGAGCTACATGGTCGACGTGTGGGGCAGCGTGCGGCGCACCATCGAGGCCAACACGGCGACGGCGCAGTATTCCTTCGCCAACTTGGAGAACATGCGGCTTTCCTATCAGGCCACACTGGCCCAGGACTATTTCAGCCTGCACGGGCTGGATGCGCAGGCGGAGTTGCTCGGGACGACGGTCCAGCTATACCAGAAATATCTCGACCTGACGACCAACCAGTACAACAGCGGAGTCGCCTCCCAGGGCGACGTGGCGCTGGCCAAAACTCAGCTCGATACGACCAAGGCGCAGCTTATCGCCCTTGGCGTGCAGCGCGCGCAGTACGAGCACGCCATCGCCGTTCTGATCGGCAAGCCGGCCTCGCTCTTTTCCATCGAAGAGAAATCGCTGACCGGCACACCACCGCATATTCCGGTGGGCGTGCCCTCGACGCTGCTGGAACGGCGGCCCGACATCGCCGGGGCGGAGCGGCAGGTTGCCTCGGCCAATGCCTCGATCGGCGTTGCGGTAGCCGCCTACTACCCCTCGCTCACGCTGACCGGCTCAATGGGGGTCGAGTCGATCCACTTCTCGGATCTCTTTACTGGGCCGAGCTTTCTCTGGTCGGTAGGCCCGGCCCTTGCGCAGACGCTTTTCGACGCGGGCAGAATCCACGGCGAGGTGCAGGAGGCGCAAGCCAACTACGACGCCACGGTGGCCGCCTACCGGCAGACGGTCCTCACCGCCTTCCAACAGGTGGAAGACGACCTGGCCGGGCTGCGCATCCTGGAGCAGGAGGCCACCGCGCAGGCCGACGCGGTGAAAGCGGCGCAGCAGTCGCTCGACATCGCGACCAACGAGTACAAAGCGGGAACGGTGGCTTACTTGACCGTGATTACAACGCAAACGACGGCGCTCAGCGACGAAGTCACCGAGGTCACCATCCGCACAAGCAGGATGACCACAAGCGTCCTGCTCGTTGAGGCGTTAGGCGGGGGCTGGGACAAGTCGAAGCTCGTTTCGAAGCACGGTGTGAGCGACGTGCCGCAGGCCCAAACCGCGATCGACAAGACCAAGACGCAGGACCCACCACCGAAGTAGACTCAGGCCCTTGCATTCCGAGCCAAACGGGATTTATTTTAGGTATGAACGATAGAGCCATACTTATGCGGGTAAAGGATCTGGCGAGATCCAAAATGCTGGAACTCCAACCCTTCGCCGGAGAGGAAATGACCCTGCTGCAGAACGATCCGCACCGGGCCGGGTTCATCGACGGTGAACGTACTCTTGCAACACAGATTCTTGCCCTGATCGACGGTGAAGAAAGCGTCACGCACATCGAAGAAGAAATGGTGATGGGGCGCTAGATCCCGCGGACGGTAGTAACGGCTTCGCTCGAAAAGGCGAGTGCCTCGCGCGAGTGCTATGCAACCAGCGGATAGCGCGCTTCACCCTGATTTTTTAGGGCGAAGCGAACCACCGCACCGGGAAGCGAATTGAGTTGTGCCAGACTAAGAGTGGGCGTATTTTAAAACCCAAGGAAAATTCATGCAGCCTCACATCTTTGCTTTTGGCCTTCCCCATGGCGCGGAATGGTTTTGGATCTTTCTTGGTATCGTGGTTCTTTTCGGAGCGGACAAAATACCCAAGCTGGCGCGCGGTCTCGGCAAGAGCGTGGGTGAGTTCAAGAAGGCAAAAGAGGAGTTCGAGAAAGAAGTGAACGCCGCCGCCGCTGAAACCGAAGCGAAAAAGATCGAAGACAAGCCGGTTACACCGGCGGATTCGACAGCTTCGACTAGCGCCGAGTTGACCAAAAAGACCTGAGCGTCGAGGCGTTAAGCAGCGCCAGCCCAATCGCCAGCACGATCGCCGTGAAACCGATGTCCTGAATCAGGGCTGCGGGCCCGATTTTTTTCAGGAGGCCTCCATTCAAGTTGACGGCGAGACCGATAAGAAAACTCGTCGTGGTGCAAAGATTTCGCAGGGCAAAAAGTCGGCCGCGGCGCGCGTCGTCCACGTCGTTTTGAAGCCGCGCCTCGATGGGAATGAGAATGAACGCCGAGAGGACGCCGAGGAAGGCCGCGCCAGCCACGGCGGGCAGGTACTCTGTGAGCCGGGAAAAGCCGACGAGCGCCAGCCCGAGCAGCACCAGGGCGAGATAGGGCAGCGCTTTGCTGCGGCTCCAGCGCTTCGACGTGCCACAGAGGCCGACGCCAAGGCCAAGACCCAGCCCGATCCCGGCCATTAGCAGACCAAAGGCAAGAGTTTTGATTTCGAAGACGGGCGGCTTGGGCGCAAACAGACTGAAGACCCGAGCAAGAAAACCAGCCAGGGCACGGACGGAGGAGAGGTCGACCGTTACGACAATCTGCTGCAAAATGGTGATGAGGACCATCGCGCTGATGAAAGAGAAGGCGGAATTGACCAGAAAAAGCGCACCTAGTTCCCGCTGTTCGCGCAACACGTTCCAGCCTCCGAGCAGACCGCGCCAAGTGCTGATTTCGCCGCCGGCGGCGGAGCCGCCGCGGACGGGCGAGAGATCGGCCTTGATGCGGTAAACGCACCAAGCCGAGATGAGAAACCCAAGCGCGTTAAAATAAAAACTGCTGTGCGCCCCGAAGATCGAGACGACAAGGCTGGCGATGGGGATACCTATGAAATTGGCGATGACACCGATGAGCGAGATGAGCGCGTTGGCGGCGACGAGCTGCCGCCCCGTGACGATCTGGGGCAGCGCGGCCTGCCGGGCGGGAATGAAAAGGCCGTTGAACGCACCCATGAAGAAGATGACCGTGAAAACGGCGAATACGTTGTGGGCGACGAACCACCAGTAGAGCAGCGAGAGGGTCATGACCGCGCGCGCGACATCGGACCAGAACATGACCCAGCGGCGAGAGAAGCGGTCAACGATCCAGCCGTAGAGCGGCGCCAGCAGCAGACCGGGCAGCATGGCGCAAAAGGTGACCTGCGCGCTGTCCTTGCCCGCGTCGATGCCCTGCTTGATGCCGAGGATAACGTAGAGGATGGCGAACTGATAAAAGCGATCACCCAGACTGCTGATGATCTGGCCGTACCAGAGCCGGGCGAAATTCTTTTCCGCCAGGATGCCGAGGAAGGTGGCGGTGGCGGGCTTCATGCGAAGCCGCTAATACAGCATAATCGACGTGCAAAAGCCGCAGAATTTCGCACGCCGGACGAAAGAGGCTTACTGCCGCCGGGCGCTGATCAGCAGAATTTGCTGCGTGGGCGGGCCGTCACCCGGTCCCGCCAGCGCTTCCATCTTATCGAGCACGTCCATCCCCTTGATGATCTTGCCGAAGACGGCATACCCATCGGGGCTGAAGCCGCCCGGGTCCAATTTGCCTGTGCTGTTATCGACGAAGTTCAGGAAAAACTGCGACGTCGCGCTATCGGGATCGTTGGTGCGCGCCATCGAAATGGTGCCTCGAACATTATGCAGCCCGTTGGACGCCTCGTTCTTGATCGGTGCGTTGGTCGGCTTTTCCGTGCCGTCCGCTGTAAACCCGCCCCCCTGTGCGACAAAGCCGCGAACCACTCGGTGAAAAACCGTGCCGTCGTAGAATTTGCCATCGACATAAGCGAGGAAGTTGGCCGTGCTGATGGGCGCGTGGGTTGGGTCGAGTTGGATGTCGATTTCGCCCAAGTTGGTCTTAAGAATGACGACGGGATCGGCAGCCCTGGCCGGCTGGGCGTAAGCCAGGGAAAGGGCAAAAACGAAGAAAGCGACGAGAGGATAAAGAAAGGATCGGTTCACGCTGCTTATTTCAGGGTACGGCAGGCCGATGTCACGCGAAAATTGTCGCCTTGTTCGCTGCCATCGCTGGGCTAGCCGGAGAAACGACTGCCTGCGCAAGCACCTCAGGGAACGACGTCCACCGGCGTGCCGACGGAGACGTTGGAAAAGAGCAACTCCGCGAAGGCGTGCGGGAGTCGAATGCACCCATGCGAGGCGGGGTAACCGGGAAGGTAGCCTGCGTGGAGACCGACTCCATCGTCGCGGATGCGGAGGTAATAGGGCATGTCGGCGGCATCATAGACGGTACCGGGCGGGGCTTTTTCCCCGACCTCGGCGTTGCCGTCGACGATGTAGCCATTGGAATCAAGGAAATCACCGTAGAGATTGGATTTATGGTCGATGTCCTTGAGCAGGATGGTGTAATGGCCGGTCGGGGTATCGTGACCGGGCTTGCCGGTCGTGATGGGACTGACCCCGGCGATGTCATCATCCTGATAGACGTAAACTTTCTGCTCGCCGAGGCGGACTTCGATCCGCGTGATCGGTTTGTCGAGATCGGGTTTCCAAGTATAATCCCACAATTGGTAACGAACGCGGTCCTCAACGCTGTAGTTGCGCGTGATTGCGCCCTTGGAAGAGTAGGTGACCGATCTGTGGATGTAGTGGGACGAATCGGATGAAGACGAAGTTGACGAGGAGTCGTTGTCCTGGGCGCGCAAGGCCGTCAGAAGAGCAAGAAACGCAAGGGCGACCAGGAGCCTGAGCCAGGATTTTTTGAGGCGCATGAGATTGAGTCTTACTAATCGGAGGGTCATGGGGTGATTGCTGTCGTTGTCTGGGAAGTTATGAAGATCTTTCCTCACTGCAAGCTCTGTTCCAAAAAGGACTAGCTTGAACCAAGAGGAGAAGACCGGCAAACAAGCCGGGATTTATACCAAGTTTGAGGTAGTAATCCACAAGAAACGACGCTCTTGACAGATTATCCGGCAAGAGGCACGAAAAGCCGGAGAAGCCGGCACCCCATGAACTGAAAAACGTTTTTCTGCAGCGGCGCGCTGGCGACAGCGCTGGTTTTCAAGTTCTGGCTGATCGCCGGGATGAAAATCGAGGACCCCGAGGACGATCCGGAGAATTATATGAGCCAGATCCCCTTTAACGCGGAACTCTAGTGGGGAGGAGGCGTTTCGCTTCGAAGATGATTCACTGAGGCGGCGATGCGGATGTGACCCCAAGCATACCCGCGTTGCAATTCGTGTGGGTCAGGCAGAATGCGCCCGGCACTCAGGTTAATGCGATGACGCGACTGCCAGCGGTCAAACTCGGTCTTCGTCACGCCGGCGAACTCGTGCGGCTGCAGAGAAAAATCACTGAAGCACCATTCTCGAATTTTCTGGAAAATTTGAGCATCACGCGCTCCGGACCGGCTCTCGACAATATGCTCGTAGACTTCGAAGAGGGAGGAATCGCCGATACTGGGGGGAAGCGGGATCTTCTGGGCCGGGGCCAAACGGGGTTCTTCTGCGGGGGTTAAGGATCGGGGTTCAATTTCGGTTGCCATGTGTACCTCAATTAAGCTGGATGCGTGCCAAAATGTCATATGATTTTTTTTCCTAAAGCGATGGCCTTGCTATTAGATCGACAGGTTTTCAAATTTCACTGACAACAAAATCGCGGTGGACAGTCCCGGCGCATTTAACCTAAAACGCGGCATGAAGATCAGCGTTCTCCAGCATGCGGCCAGCGAAGGCCCGGGCGAAATCGGCGCGTGGGCCGAACGGGGCGGTCACGCCGTGCGAGAACATCATCTGTATCGCGGAGACGCGCTGCCCGCCACCGATTCCTTCGATCTTCTTGTTGTCATGGGCGGCGAAATGAACATTTACCAGTACCGCGATTATCCGTGGCTGAAACCGGAACGACAGCTTATCGAGGTGGCGCTGGCCGGCGGCAAACGGGTCATCGGCATCTGTCTCGGCGCACAACTCATCGCCGACGCACTCGGCGCGCGCGTGGCGCAGAACTTCGAGCACGAACTCGGCTGGTTTCCGGTCACCTTTTCGGGCGAGGGCCGCGCGGTCTATCCGGAACTGCCCGCCTCGGCCTCGGTACTCCACTGGCACGGCGACACGTTCGATCTGCCGCGCGGAGCAACGCGGCTGGCCTCGAGCCCGGCCTGTCTGGAGCAGGGCTTCGTAATCCCCGGAAAGTGTCTCGGGATGCAGTTTCACATCGAGGTTGATCCGCCGCTGGTAAAGCAATTCGTCACCAGTCAGGGAGACTGGCCGGCGGGGCCATGGGTACAAAAGCCCGAGGCGATCCTGCACGAAGCGTCCGCCCACTGCGAAACGAACAAGCGCTTTCTTTGCGCGATGCTCGACCGGTTTTTACTATAGCCAGTTAGCTCACCAGCATCGCCGCACCGAAGACGCCTGCGCTGTCGCCGAGGGCCGGCTTGAGCAGCGCGGCTTCGAAGCGCGAATTGAAAATCGAGGCGGATATCTTTTCCCTCATCTCTTTTGCGTAAAGCGCATCGATGTTGCCCACCCCACCGCCGAGGACGATGGCATGAGGGTCCAGCACGTCGATGATGATGCCAAGAGCCTGGGCGAGTTTGTCGGTCAGTCGCCCGATTGTCGCCGCGGCATGAGGATCATTCCCCGCCGCAGCCCGCTCCGCGATCTCCTTGAGCAACCGGCGCTGCCCGGCGCGCTCCGCGTAAAAACGCTCGAGCGCCGGTCCCGCCACCAGCGCCTCCAAGGTCCCGTGCGTACCATAATTCGACAGAGGACCTTCCGGGTCGAGAACGAGCTGGCCCCATTCTCCGGCGATGCCGTGGCAGCCTTCGAGCACTTTTCCGTCGACGACAATGCCGCCACCCACGCCGGTGCCGAGAATCACACCGAATACCGTCGGGTAGCCACGCGCCACGCCCATGGTCGCCTCGGCCAGCGCGAGGCAGTTCGCATCATTGGCGGTGACAAAATGAAGGCCGTGAACGGATTCGAGATCGGCCTTCAACCGGTGGCCGTTGAGACATTGCGTATTGGAATTTTTGATTTTGCCGGTCTGCGGATCGATGATGCCCGGCGTACCCATGCCCATTCGTTCCGGCACGGACAGTCCGGTCTCCCGGCTGATCTGGCGGCATAGATCGGCGATCCGGGCGAGGATGTGGTCGTAGCCCTTTTCCGCCTCGGTCGGAATGCGACGCCGGCAGAGCGGCTTGTCGGGATGGCCGGGGTCGAGCACCACGCCTTCAATTTTGGTTCCGCCAAGATCGATCCCCCAACGATGGGCCATAATAGTCCTGCGAATGGCAGCTATGCTTCGCCATGAGAGACGTTGCCTCGCACAGAGAGGCAGCCGTCAACTTCTTCAAGTAACTTGTCTGATACCATACTGGCTAAGCGGCTTCCTTGTCCTGCTTGCGGCGAATCAGCGGTGACTTCTTGCCGTCGATGGCGGCGCGATTGATCGTGACTTCGAGGATGTCCTCGCGCGACGGCAGGTCGTACATCAGGTCGAGCATAATTTTTTCGAGGATGGCGCGCAGGGCGCGGGCGCCGGTGCCTTTGCGGGCAGCCTCCTGAGCAAGGGCGCGCAGGGCGTCCTTGGTAAAAGTCAGCCCGACGTTATCCATGGCAAAAAGCTTCGCGTACTGCTTGGTCAGCGCATTCCTCGTCTCGGTCAACACGGCCACCAATTCCTCCTCCGACAATTCGTCGAGGACGCTGACCATGGGCAGGCGCCCGATAAACTCCGGAATCAGGCCGAAGCTGAGCAGGTCCTCCGGCTCTACCTGGCGCATGGCCGCGCTGGGCGGCAACGACGCGTCGGAACCTACTTCCGGTACGTTGGGGCGGCCGAAGCCAAGGGCGCTGCGACCAATACGGCGTTGGATGATCTTGTCCAGACCGACAAACGCGCCGCCGCAGATAAAAAGGATACGCTCCGTGTTCACCTGGATGTATTCCTGATGCGGATGCTTGCGCCCGCCCTGGGGCGGCACGTTGCAAATGGTGCCCTCGAGGATTTTCAGAAGGCCCTGCTGCACGCCTTCGCCCGAGACGTCGCGGGTGATCGAAACGTTGTCGGTCTTGCGCCCGATCTTGTCGATCTCATCAATATAAACGATGCCGATCTCAGCGCGCTTCACGTCGTAATCGGCGTTCTGGAGCAGGCGCAGCACAATGGTTTCGACGTCCTCGCCGACGTAACCGGCATCGGTAATCGTGGTCGCGTCGGCGATGCAAAAGGGCACGTCAAGAATTTTGGCCAGGGTGCGTGCGAGGAGCGTCTTGCCGGAACCGGTCGGACCGATAAGCAGAATGTTGCTCTTCTCGATCTCGACCTCGGAAGCGGCGGCATTAAGGGAAATTTCGGTCTTCTGGCGGCTGGCCTGCCCCGCGAGGATCCGCTTGTAGTGGTTGTGGACCGCGACCGCCAGGGTCTTCTTGGCCAATTCCTGACCGATCACGTGCTTGTCGAGTTCGCGCCTGATGTCGACCGGCTTGATGATCTGGATTTCGGTGTTGGAGCGGCGGGATTCCTCCTTGGTCTCTTTATCGAGAATATTTTTACAGACGGTGATGCAACTGTCGCAAATGTAGACGCCGGGCCCGGCGATGAGCTTGCGCACCTCGGCATGGCTCTTCCCACAGAAGGAGCACATCGTCAGGTTGGCGGGCCGGGCCATAACTTATTTTCGTTCCACCGGTTCGCCGGTGATTGCCGCGGCATCCCGGCGCGACTTCACCACTTCATCGACGATACCGTAACTCTTGGCGTCCTCGGCGCTCATGTAATTGTCGCGTTCCATGTCCTTTTCGACCCGGTCGACCGGCTGGCCGGTGTGGTAGGCCATGATGTCGTTGAGCCGCTTTTTGAGGCGGAGGATTTCCTTCGCCTGGATGCTGATGTCAGTCGCCTGGCCGCTCGCGCCGCCGCTTGGCTGGTGGATCATAACGCGGGCGTTGGGCAGGATGAAGCGCTTGCCCTTGGTGCCGGAGGAGAGAAGGACCGCACTCATACTGGCAGCCATGCCGAGACAATAGGTGGCGACATCGCAGGTCATGAACTGTATCGTGTCGTAAATGGCCATGCCGGCGGTGACGTAGCCACCCGGCGAATGGATGTAGATGCTGATATCCTTCTTCGAGTCCTCCATCTGGAGGAAGAGAAGCTGCGCGATAATCATGTTGGCCACCGTATCGTCGATCGGCGTACCGAGAAAGATGATGCGGTCCCGCAACAGCCGGGAAAAAACGTCATACTGGCGGGTTTCCCGGCCCGTGCTTTCCCAGATCACTGGGTTCGGAATATAGGCGTTCGACAAATCTTGCATGGGATCAAACTACTCGAATTTGGCTTCTTTCAAAAGGAAATCCAGCACGGCTTGCCGCAAAATCTGCTGACGGATGGCGTCGAAGGCGTTGTTCTTGCGCACGCGGTCCACCATTTTTTCGATCGTCACGCCCTCGCGCTGCGCCAGATAGGCAAGGTGCTGCGCGATTTGTTCGTTCGTGACCTCGATTTTTTCGTTCTCCGCGATTTGCGCTGCGATGAACTTGAATTTCACCAGGTCGCGCGCGCTTCTGGCCGCATTGCTGAAAATCTCGTCCTTCTTTCCCTCCAGCACGTCGGCCGGAACGCCACGCGCCTGGTTTTCCGCGACGATGTCATAGACGGTCGCATGGGTCTCTTCATCCACGGTGGATGGCGGCAATTCAAATTCGACCGCCGAGATCAACTTTTGGACGATCTCGCTGCGGGCGGCGCGGTCGGCCTGCGCCTTTTTGTCCTGCTCGAGATTCTCGCGAACACGTACCTTCAGGTCGGCGAGGTTCATCTTCGCGGTCTCTTGCGCAAAGGCCTCGTCGATGGGTGGCGCGACCTTGATTTTGATCTCCTTGAGTTCGACGTCGTAAGCCGCCTTCTTTCCGGCCAGCACCTCCTGCGGGAAGTCGGCGGGGAATTCGACCTCGATCGTCCGAGTCCCGCCCTTTGTCATGCCAACGCATTGTCCGGCGAATTTCGGAAGGAAGCCCTCTTGGCGCATCCAGAGCCAGAACTGCGGATTATGCGCCAAGTTCGCAGCTTGGCGGGGGAGGAGGTCGGTGAGCGGCTGGCCGTCGAGCTTGCCGGTGTACGAAATGACCGCGTAATCGTCCATGGCAAGCGGACGCTCTGGCGCATCGTCAAAATGGGCGCGCTGCTCGGCCAGACTCTGGAGCGTCTTCTCGACCTCCTCGTCCTTCACCTCGGTTAGCTGCTTCTTGAGCAAGAGCCCCTTGTATTGGGGCAGCTTGAATTCCGGCACCAATTCCACGACGGTCGAGAAACTAAGCGACAGGCCGGGCTGGTACTTCAGGTCCTCGATCTCGGGCGAACTGACCACGCGTAATTTCTTTTCGCTGATCGCCTCGCGGTAGGCCTCGGGAACCAGCGTGCGTTGCGTTTCGCTCTCGATGTCTTTCTGGAATTTTTTCACGACAACGGTGCGCGGCGCGTGACCGGGACGAAACCCGGGAATCCGCGCCTCTTTCTGGAAATTGGTGGCGACCTGCTCGTAAGCCTGCTGGACCCGGTTGGCGGGAACTTCAATTTTCAGGCGTTTCTTGCATGGGGCGACATCTTCAACGGTGATATTCATGGACTTTCCACCCTAAGTGGAGTCGCCTGCGAAGTAAAGAGCCTCGGAGCGGGCGCTGAGTTAAGCCCTCTAAGCTTGCCTCCGTGGTCATTTATACCGATTATTCATCCGCTAAAACATACCCTGATAACCTATTCTTGTTTTAACTGGATTTTCGTACATAATTCGCTCATAATGTTTGGTTTCAGTGATAGGCGCGACCTTTTATCTCGCTTCAATGAATAATTCCGATCATTTGACAGCAGGTCTGGCAGACGATGAGGGAAGTTTGAATCTAACCACCCTTGATCGAACCCGCCAACTTGCCCGGATATTCGCTTCACTCACCATCTTTCTCGCCTTTCTCGTTCTTATTGGGTGGATCTTTGGCATCGAGACGCTCAAAAGAGTCGCCTCTGGCTTCGTAAGCATGAAGGTCAATACGGCGCTCTGCTTCATTTTCACGTCGACCGCGCTTCTGCTGGGGCATCTCACCCAACCCCGTCCGTGGAAGAAAGCCTGCTCCCAAACGCTGCTTGCCCTCATCACGATTATCTGCGGCGCGACCCTCGTGGAATATTTGACCAACCAATCGTTTGGCATCGATCAATTTTTCGTCAAGGAGTATATCCCTTCCCCGACCAACTGGCTTCCGGGCCGCATGGGCGGCATGACAGCAATCGTTTTCATCCTCTACGCTAGCGCCCTGATGTATC
Source organism: Methylacidiphilales bacterium (assembly GCA_021272315.1). GTDB lineage: Bacteria > Verrucomicrobiota > Verrucomicrobiia > Methylacidiphilales > UBA1321 > JABDGH01. The sequence continues at coordinate 67,702 of JAJSLI010000060.1, forward strand.
TCTCCCGTGGAAGGCGCGGCGCCAAGATCGCCCAGGCATTGGTTATCATCGGACTTTTTCTCACGCTTCTGACTATCATCGGTTACCTCTTCGGCGCCCAGATTTTCATCGGTCTATTTTCCTTCTCTCGCCTTGCGCTCCATACCCTGGTCGGCTTTATTCTGCTCGGCCTCGCCATCCTCTGCGCCCACCCCGGTGAAGGACTCGTCGCTGCGGTTCTGGCTGACAACCCGGGCGGACTGGTCGCCCGCCGCATCATTGCCCCAGCCACTCTCGCCCCTATCCCTTTCAGTTGGATTGTCTATGAGGGCTTCAATCATGGTTTCTATGACGTGGGCTTCGCTTGCTCACTCATCGTCCTGGCTGGCGTGGTCGTCGTTGGCATCATCGCCGCAGGGAGCATCGTCGAACTCAATCGCATCGAAAAGGAACGCCGGCGACTGAGTGATGCCCGCTTCCAGTCCGACGTGCGCGAACGCGGCGCGCTCGAAGCCTCCCGGATGAAATCCGAATTCGTCGCCAACGTGAGCCACGAAATCCGCACCCCGATGAACGGCATCCTCGGCATGGCCAACCTGCTTCTCGGCTCCGAACTCGCCCCCGAACAACATGAGCAGGTCGAAACCATCCGCCAGAGCGGCGACGCGCTTCTCACCCTGGTCAACGAACTTCTCGACTTCTCCAAGATCGAAGCGGGTAAAGTCCTCCTCGAGGAAAAGCCGTTCCTCCTCGCCGCCTGTGTCGACGAAGTCCTCATTCTCCTCGCGCCCATCGCGCAGCGCAGCAAGGTAAACCTCATCTCCTTCATCTCCACCGAAACTCCGGCTTATTTTCGCGGCGACTCGACCCGTCTGCGCCAAGTTCTCATCAATCTCGTCGGCAACGCGGTTAAATTTACTGACGAGGGCGAAGTGTGCCTCGAAGTCAAATCCACCCGGCAGGGCGGCGTTCACTATCAGCTCGAATTTCTGATTTCCGACACCGGCATCGGCATCTCTCCCGGCGCGCTCGCCCAGCTCTTCCGTCCTTTCCAGCAGGTCGACACCTCCGCCACTCGCCGCCACGGTGGCACCGGGCTCGGCCTCGCCATCAGCAAACGCCTCGTCGAACTCATGGGCGGAGAGATCAGTGTCTCCAGCATCCTTTCCTTCGGCTCCACTTTTCGGGTCAGCCTTCCGCTACGCGCCTGCTCGCCGCCACCCGACGCCGACACGTTGGATGAGCCGAAACTTCCCGCCAAAAGCCGCTTTATTCTCGTCGCCAAAGGGGGGAAATACCCCGCCCTGCTTAAACACCAAATCGAAGCTTGGAACGGCGAAGTTCAAACTGTCATCGACCCCATGGCCATCTTTGAAATGCAGGACACCGCCTTCACCGCCGTCCTGATGGACCGCAATAGCGCGACACTGACCCTCGCCGCGCAAATGAAATTCGACCCCGCCTGGACCAAGATCCCACGTATCCTCTTCGACTTCGATGAACCACTTCCGGAGGAAAAAGCCCCCCTCTTCCACAACCGCCTGACCAAGCCCTTCAAACGCACGGCTCTTCAATCCCTGCTGCTCGACTTGACCGGCACCCCAAAAACCGCGCGCCGTATCACCACCCCCATCGGTCAGGTCCCTCTCGCCCAAAAAATTCCACTTCGCATCCTTCTGGCCGAAGATAACCACATCAACCAGAAAGTCGGGCTAGCCCTCCTCAAACGCCTCGGCTACCAAGCCGATATCGCGGTCAACGGCCTCGAGGCCTTCGATGCCGTCGTGCGCCAGCCCTACGACCTCGTCCTGCTCGACATCCAGATGCCCGAGATGGACGGTGTGGAGGCCGCCCAGTCCATGCACAAGAAGCTCAAGGAAAAATGCCCTTATCTTGTCGCCGTCACCGCCAACGTCTTCGCCGGTGCCCGGGAGGAATATCTCAGCAAAGGCTTCAACGATTACCTGGGCAAACCACTTCTGCCGGACAATCTGCGCCAGATGATCCTCCGCGCGGCGGCAAGTCTTTCTCCGCCGCCAACCTCTTAGAAATTCCCCGTGATATTTCTCTGAAAAAGGGGATACTTCGACCCGCCATGCCTTCCACGGAATTAGTCTATTTCGGCAAACCCGGAAGCTTCACGCACCTCGTGGCGGCCCGAATTGCCGGAAAATCCAAACTGATATCCCGCGATACCGTTGGGGAGGTTTTTGATTATGTTAAAAAAAAGAAAAATGCCCGCGGCATTGTTCCGATTGAAAATTCCTCGGCTGGAATGATTTTGGAAACCGTAAACAATTTGGTTAATGACTCCGGCCTGTTCATTCAGGATGAATACGCCCTTAACGTCAAACTGGCTTTGTTGGGCAAAGAGGGTCGCGCAGTCAAAAATATCTATTCCCACTTCGCGCCTTTCCACCATTGCCAGAACTGGCTCAAGAAGCATTACCCGAATGCCGAACGATGCGTCGTGGACAGCACGAGCGCCGCGGCCAGAGTTGCTTCACGCGAGAGATTTGCCGCGGCTATCGCCCCGATAAGCGCAGCGGCCAAATACAATTTTGACATTCTGCATTTCCCGATTGGCGACAGCCCAGAGAATCTCACCCAGTTTTTCCTGCTGGGCCATGAAAAAACGCCATCCAAGCATGTCCAGCAAACGAGCCTGTCCGTGGTCCTGAAGAACCAGGTGGGCAGCCTCTGCAATTTTCTGACCTGCTTCGCCCAGGAAGGCATTAATCTCAAGCGGATCATGTCCCAACCCATTGTTGGGCAGCCCAACAACTATATTTTCTTCATTGGCATCGAAGCGCCCATCAGCAACAAGTCCATGAAGAGGGCGATGGAAGCTTCTCGAACCTACTGCACGAAAATGCGGATTTTGGGCTCCTATCCGGTACACCCTCCATTTGAGTCGTAGCGTCCACCGGAAAATAATCAGCCCTTGTTTGGAGCCCCGGAGTCTTGCTCTTCTTCCGCCGATTGTTGACGGTATCGCGCGCCCTGAAACTCATGGCGTCGTCGCCGGTTCCGCCTCCTCAGCCTCCGGCTTCGATTCGAGCGGATTTGTCCCCGGCAACGGTGGTGGAATGCCTCGAGCCCCGAGCAACTCCTGCACTTCATCCGCCGCCGCCTGGCTCCCCTCGAACCCGTGCGGGCACGCCGCCGCGAGCAGGTAGGCCTGTTCCGCCTTCTCCAGCATCGCGCGCTGCCAGTAATGATTTCCGAGTTGGTTCCAGAACTGCCCGTTATAGCGTTGCGCCGTAACCGCCTCCTTGTAACAGAAAAAAGCCTCCGGGTACCGGTGGATCGCGTCAAAGGTCATGCCCATCCGCGCCCAAATCGAGTCGTCAAGCGGATTGGCCACCAGCGCGCGTTGATAGTCGTCCAGCGCCTCCTGTCCCTCGATCATCCGGCTCTCCATCTCCTTCTGCTGCGAGGCGCGGTAACGGTACAAGTCTCCCAGCATCGTCAGTATCTGGGCGTTGCCCGGATCGAATTTCAGCGCCTTCTTGCCGTCCTCGATCGCTTGTGTCGTCGGTATTTCCCCATTATGTGACTCCTCCAGTGCCCGCGCGAAAGTTTTCTCGTAAATAATATCGCTCACTGCCGTACGCGCCGTCTCCGCGCCATAAGCCATGCCGAGCAGGATCAGGAACCAGCCCAGTGGTCGACCCAGCGGCCCCAGCGAAATCGTGCTCCAGCTTTCCGTTTCCCGCAAGCGGCTCAACCCCAACCCCGTCAATGCGAAAAGGAGCATGGCATTGGCAGGGATATGCAGGTTGAAATCAACCGTGGAATGGATCAGCAACGCCAACCACGCCGCAATGGCCGACGCGACCAGCACCCGGTCCGTCCACCCCCCGTCCACGAGTTTTCCGCTTAAAAACTTCAACGTCACCGCAAACACGAAAAAGATCGCAATTCCGAAACCGACCAGCCCGTAATCGTCCACGCAATTCAAATAATCGTCATGGGTCAACACCGCCTTGCGCGTGAAAGTTGCGCTCTGGTAGCGCGGATGGATGAAGACAAACGTGGCCGGGCCCGTTCCAAAATAGGGATGGTCCGCCGCAATCCGCAACGCATCCCGCGCCAGCTCGACCCGCACATAGGTGTAAAGCATCCCGTTCTGAAACGTGCCCGTTAATTCCGAAAATCGCGCCCGGACGAAGGGTGAACTCGCGAAAAATCCGATGATCGCCGCCAGCAGCAATGCCGCCGCCGTTACCGGCACCCACCGTCGCAGTGTGCCGTGCCGCACGCCGAAGATCGCCAAGGCGATGATGCACGCCAGCAACCCGAGCCAACCGCCCCGCGATCCCGAGTACATGATCCCCACCGCCATGATCGCCGCCAGGTAAAACAAGACGATGCGCAGCGGCCAGGGCAGTTTTGAGAATGAACCGAACGCAAGGGTCGTGCCGAGGGCCATTACCAGCAACGCCGCATAATGGTCCGGGCAACCGTACGTACCAATCCACCGTGGCGCGTAATTCAACTGCAGCCGCTCCGTCGACCCGAACGGGAACCAGAGATTCTGCGGTTGGTCGATGTCGGAATGAAGACTTAGAAAGTAACCGAAACCCGCTTCAAATACCCCCAGCAGCACAAGCCCACCCAGGAGCACCAGCCCGTGTAATGGCCGGGCCAACCCGTGGCGGCAGGTCAGAAAAATCACGGCATAGCCGAGCACGTTAAGCGCCTCAAGCCTGGAAAAATATTCAGTCGGCGACGTCAGCCAGCGCACCGCCGCATAGATGACAAAAAGCACCACGGCCCAGTCGATTGCATCCACCCGCCTCCGCTCGCTCCGCGCCGGGGGGCGGCTCAATCTCACCCCCTGCAACACCAACAGGACCGCCACTGCTGTCAGCAACGGCAATTCATACCATAAACGCGCTGCGCCCAGGACCAGCGGCGCCGCCAGCAGGATCAGACCTGTCAACCAGGCGGTTCCCACGCCGTCCAACCCGCCGGACAGGCGGCCCGCGCCCCTCCCCGCAAACCGAAAGTCGGCACCGGGTAAAACTCGCGAGCTCGGCGTCATGGCGGGTATTTTTAGGATGGCACTGAACACCGGTGCTTGCGAGTAGAATCAATCGGGGCAACGTTCCGGGTTGCCGTCGGGCCTCCTCAGCGCCAATATAACCACAGCATGATCCGACGCCTCTTTGCCCCCGCCTCCGAACCCGGCCTGCCCACCCCAAAATTCGAGGAACTCCTTGCCCGCCTCGAACAAATCGTTTCCGACATGGAAACCTCCGAATTACCGCTCGAAAAACTCCTCGCCAATTACGAGGAAGGCATGCGCCTGGTCAAAGCGTGCGGCGACCGCCTGGCCGATGCGGAACAAAAAGTTGAGATTCTCTCCCGCGCCCTGTCAGCCGAAAGCGACAAGCCCGGCACGGCCCCGGAAGAAAACAAGTCCGCCGAGTCCAAGGGCGATATCCGGCTGTTTTAGGTGGATCATGCACCCTGTCCCGGCGCCTTGTGACCGGGCACAGCCCGGCTCTACTGCACTCCGATTAAGTGCATCCCGAAGTGGATCCAGAGAGGAAGGGTAATGATGGAGGCAGCGGACGTGGCATAAATCACTTGGAGCGCAACCGGCACGTCGCCGCCGTAGTGACGGGCCAGGATGAGCGAGAGCATGCCCGCCGGCATGGCGGCCTGCACGACAAGCGTCTCCCGCAATTCCTTCGAGATGGGTAGGAAAACTGCCAGCAACACGAAGCCGAGTGGGCATAGAAAATTACGCACCAAGATGGACAGAGCCATGACGCCCGCGCCATGGGCCATCCGGAATTTGCCCCAGAAATCGGCCATGGTCGCGCCGATCAGCAGCAGCGCCAGTGGAATGGAGGTGATGCCGATAAAATGGATCGTGGTGAAGATGACCTTGACCGGCCAGCCCCAGGACAGGGTGTCGAGCGTGGCGGTGTCGAGACGCAGACCGCAAGCGGCGGTGACCAGGTTGATGGCGACGCCGAGAATGATGGCGCGCACCGGCATGGTCAGGGCGCGGCGCCAGTCGCGAATGGACGAACGCTCCTCGAGCACACTCATGCCTACGGTCCAGAACGCGGTCTCGATGCCGAGATTGAACAGAAGGAGGACTCCGAGGGCTTCCGGACCGTAAAGGACCGCGACGAGCGGAATTGGGATGTAGCCGTAATTGAAAATACCCGCCGTAAAGGTGAAGGTCCGCATACGGGTGTTGGACTGGATCCGGCCGACGCGGGCCGCCAGCGCCGCCACCGCCAAACAGGCGGCGGTGCAGACAAATCCGAGCAACGGACTACACCACAAATTGCTCCAATGACGCACCTCTTCACTGGCCATGAGACTGTCCAGGACAAGACAGGGATAAAGCAGATTGATGTTGAGTTCGAGGAGGGTACGGTCGGCCCGTTCGTTGAGGATGCCAAGCCGGCGCACGACCGCCCCAGCGGCGATGAGTAAAAACAACGGAATGACGCTGCCAAGGATCTTCAGATACTCCTGCATGGAAGCCATTAGCAAATCACAACAACGCAAAAAAGTAACGCACCGCCAAAAAAATTCGCGACCAATTTTGGTCAATTTACGACCAAAGGAAACCAAGATATGTTAAGCATTCCCCAACTCGGGTGATAATGTAAGTTCAATGCCATTGACACTCCCCATGACAAAACCCACCCCTCACCTGGTTCCACCCGCCGGTTTCGGCACGATCAAAACAGCCCACGCGGGCGTACGGGACTGGGTCGAGGAGACCGCGCAGCTTTGCACGCCCGACCAGATCTTTTGGTGCGACGGCAGTGAAGAGGAAAAAGAGCAACTGATCCAGCAGGCCGTCGATACGGGCGTGCTGATCCGGCTCAATCAAAAAAAGCTGCCTGGCTGTTATTATCACCGCTCCAATCCGAACGACGTGGCGCGCGTCGAGGAATGCACGTTCATCTGCACACACACGGAGGCCGAGGCCGGGCCGACGAACCATTGGATGGCGCCCGCGAAGATGTACGAAAAGCTCCTCGGGCTTTGCCGCGGGGCGATGAAAGGCAGGACGATGTACGTGGTGCCCTATCTGATGGGGCCGCCCGGCTCACCGTTGACGAAGATCGGCGTCGAACTGACCGATTCGATTTATGTCGTGCTGAGCATGCGGATCATGACGCGGATGGGACAAGTTGCATGGGACCAACTTGGCTCCGATGGCATCTACACCAAGGGGCTGCATAGCATGCTCGACGTGAACCCGGCGCGGCGAATCATCGCCCATTTTCCGCAGGACAACACGATCATCTCTGTCGGTTCAAACTACGGCGGCAACGTGCTTTTGGGGAAGAAATGCCTCGCGCTACGGCTCGGGTCGGCGCTGGGCCGCGACGAGGGCTGGATGGCCGAACATATGCTCATCCTCGGTGTTGAATCACCCAAGGGAGAAAAGACCTTCGTGGCCGCGGCGTTTCCGAGTTCATGCGGAAAGACGAACTTCTCCATGCTCATCCCGCCGAAACCATTCAAGGACTGGAAAATCACCACCGTGGGCGATGACATCGCGTGGATGAAGCCGGGCCCGGACGGGCGGCTCTACGCGATCAACCCGGAGGCGGGTTACTTTGGCGTCGTGCCGGGCACCAATTACAAGTCGAACCCAAATGCGATGACCTTGATGTCACGCGACACCATCTACACCAATGTGGCGCTCACCCCCGATCTCGATGTCTGGTGGGAGGGCAAGGACGGAGAGCCTCCCGCGGAATGCCTCGACTGGAAGGGCAACCCGTGGACGCCCGCCTCGAAAGAAAAGGCGGCGCACCCCAACAGCCGCTTCGCCGCGCCCATGTATAACAATCCGGTCCTCGCGCCGGAAGCGGACAACCCGGAGGGCGTGCCGATCAACGCGCTCATTTTCGGCGGACGCCGCGCCACCACGCTGCCCCTCGTTTTCCAAGCCTTCAACTGGATTCACGGCGTCTACGTCGGCGCGACCATGGGTTCGGAGATGACCGCCGCCGCCGCCGGGACCGTGGGTCAAGTTCGGCGCGACCCGATGGCCATGCTGCCGTTCTGCGGCTACAACATGGGCGATTACTTCGCCCACTGGCTCAAGATGCGGAAATTGCTCAAGAACCCGCCGAAAATTTTTCACGTGAACTGGTTCCGCAAAAGCAAGGACGGCCGGTTCCTCTGGCCCGGTTACGGCGAGAACATGCGCGTGCTGAAATGGATCGTCGACCGCTGCCGCGGACGCGTGCCGGCCTACGAAACGCCCGTCGGCTGGATGCCCGAGCCACAGGACATCGACACGACCGACCTCAATTGCCCTCCGGACGATCTGGCCGAGGCGCTCTCGCTCAATATCGAGGAATGGAAGCGCGAGGTACTGCTGCAGGATGATCTCTTCATCCAGCTCTACTCCGACCTGCCGAAGGAACTCATGTTCCAGCGCGAACTACTGATCTCCAGGTTGTAAGCAAAACGGATTTTTTGAGCGAAGCAAAAAGCCGTGAAGTAGACTCCTGCCATGCGCTTGGAGGACTTGCGGTTTGACCTCGCGACACCTACGCTCTGGCCCGCATGCCCAGAAGCGTCCAAGAACAGCGCCTTCATCTCGCGACTTCCAGCGGCGGCATCAGTTCGGAAACCGTTTACCAGTCATTCCTAAAGCTGGCTGAAGCCGAAAACGTGCATGGCAACGTCCTCGAATTGGGCGCCGGCCTTGGACATCTCACGCCTCGGCTTGTCCCCTTCAGCGACCGATTGACCGCCGTCGATCTGCTCCCACGCCCGGACAGCTTGCCCGAAGCCATCCGCTGGGTGCAGGCCGATATGAACGAGCCGCTGCCGTTTCCTGACGAATCGTTCGACGCCGCCCTGTCGGTGGAAGTCATGGGCTATTTGGAAAATCCCCGCGCCGCCTACCGGGACTATTACCGACTCCTGCGTCCGGGTGGCATCCTCATCATTTCCATGCCCAACCAGCGCAGCATCCGCTCGCTCTGCTGCCTCGTCTTCGGGGGCCACTTCGCCTCCTTCATCGGCGCGAGCTACCCGGCCCAGATCACGGCGTTGCAGCACCTCGATCATCAGCGTATTTGTGACGAGGTCGGCTTCACGCCTCCGCGCTTTTTCTACACCGACTCGGGCGGCCTGCCCAAATTGCCCCAGATGAAATGGCAGAAGCTCCTTTTTAGCCTGCCGCGCGGCAAGTTTTTCAGTGACAACGTGCAGATCGTGACCCGCAAGCCGGAAGCGGTTTCAAAGAATCCGCTTTCTTCTTGAAAGATGGCTAATGAAGAGATTTCAATTCGCGGGACAATACCCTCTTTCCAGCTCGCTTATCAGTGATAATCATCCTATAATAGTAACGTGAAGCTGGATTTCAAACTCAGGCTGCTGGTGGAGCCCGACGAGGAAACCGGACGATGGTCCGCTGTTTTTCCCGAGTTGCCGGGGTGCGCTTCGGCCGGCGATACGGAAGCCGAAGCCGTGCAGAATGCCATTGAAGCGCTGAAGCTTTGGTTTGAACCGTCGCCCATTACCGCTTCCCGCCAGGCCAAGTGGGTTGACCTGTCGGTCTCGTGAGCCGCAAATATCCGGTTCTCAAGGCAAGTGAAGTCATCCGCACTTTGCGTCGGAATGGCTTTAGCCTGATTGGACAATCCGGTAGCCACCAAAAATGGCGTCATCAAAACGGACGCCAGGTGATTGTCCCCATGCATGGAGCAAAGAATATTCCCATCGGTACCCTGAAGAGTATCATCGACGGCAGCGGTCTTCCCGTGGACGTTTTTCGTTAGGCCCCGAACCGTCACTCAACGGCTTTTCAACTCCCATGCTCCCCGAACTCGTGACGCCCGCCCCAGGTCCGCGATCACGCGCGCTGGCGACGGAATTGCGGGCGCACGAGTCGCGCAACGTCACCTACGTCTCGCCCGGTTTCCCGGTTTTCTGGGAAAGCGCGCACGGCGTGAACGTCTGGGACGTTGACAGCAACCGTTTTCTCGACCTGACCAGCGGCTTCGGCGTGGCCAGCCTCGGCTACGCGCCCCGGTCGCTGGTCGAGGGCGTGCGCGAGCAGGTGGGCCTTCTCTATCACGCAATGGGCGACGTCCATCCCAGCGCCGGAAAGGCCGCGCTTTGCCGGAGGCTGTCCCAGATCACCTTCGAATCGTGGAAACTCGGCCCGGGCAAGGCGATCCTGACCAACTCGGGCAGCGAGGCGGTCGAGGCGGCGCTGAAAACAGCCTGGCTGGCAACGCGGCGGCGCGGCGTGCTCGCCTTCACCGGTGGTTACCACGGCCTCGGCTACGGCGCGCTTACGGTGACGGGCCGCACCCTGTTCCGCGATCCGTTCGCCGCGCAGCTTGCCGACTTCGCCACCTTTCTGCCCTTCCCCCACTGCCAGCATTGCCCTTTCGGCGCGTCGGGCCGTGAACCGTCGGCCTGCCTGCCCGATTGCATGAACACGTTCATGCGGCAGGCCGAAATTTTGCTCGGAGACGGCGAGATCGGCGCGATCCTGGTCGAGCCGGTGCAGGGCCGGGGTGGCGAAATCGTCCCGCCCGACTGGTTCCTGCCGCTGCTCCGCTCGCTCGCGAATCAATTCAACGCGGTGCTGATTTTTGACGAGATTTACACCGGCTTTCACCGCACGGGCCGCCGGTTCGCGTGCGACCGCTGGAACGTCCAGCCCGACCTGATCTGTCTCGGCAAAGCGCTGACCGGCGGCTTTCCCCTCGCCGCGTGCGTGGGCCGCGCCGGACTCATGGATGACGCCTGGCCCGAGTCGACCGGCGAGGCGCTCTACACCAGCACGTTCCTCGGTAATCCGCTCGGTTGCCGCATGGCCCTCGAGTCGCTGGCCCTGCTTGAGGCGGAACCGTGGAGTCAGCGGGCTGAGGCGCTGGGCGATCATCTGCACCAGGGCCTGCTCAAGCTGCAAGGCGCGTCGAAACGGTGGGGCTGGACACGCGGCCTCGGGCTGATGCGCGGAATCGAGGTACTCGATGCGAACGGAGCGCCCGACGCGGCGCGGGCGGGCCGGCTCGTCGAGGCGATGCTCGCGCGCGGCATCATCCTGCTCAGCGGCGGCGTCGAACAAAATGTCCTCTCCTTCACGCCGCCCTTTGTGGTCACCGAAGCTGAGATTGATTTCGCGCTGGAGCAGCTTGGCCAAGCTGAAGCCTACGCTTCCAGCCAATGACCAGGGCGGTTGATTTTGATTCAATAGGATCGGTTTTGTGTCAGCATCGACGCAACCTGTGCGTGAGGCAAAATTGAGGGCAATACATTCCCCGAACAAGGTGGAATCGGGAACTCCGTTTAGGGCGGTTGGCCTGCTCGTGCTGGCCATACTCGGCGCTTACGTCAACAGTTTTTCGGGCTCATTAGTTTTCGATGACGTACCTAACATCCTGACCAACCCAAGCATCCTGCATCTGTGGCCACCCTGGGTGCCGTTCCTGCCTCCGGGCGAGTTGACCGTCGGTGGTCGTCCGATTCTCAACCTGAGCTTCGCACTCAACTATGCGGTGAGCGGGTTCAACGTGTGGAGCTACCACGCCCTTAACCTGCTGATTCACATCCTGACCGGATTGATCCTTCTCGGCGTGGTGCGGCGCACGCTCCTGCAACCGGTCTTGCGCGAAAAATTTGGTGCCGATGCGTTACCATTGGCCTTGGCCGTCGCGCTGCTCTGGACGCTCCATCCGCTCCAGACCGAAGCGGTGACTTACATTTCCCAACGGGCCGAGTCATTGATGGGACTTTTTTATCTTTTGACCCTCTATGCGTTCATCCGGGCCGCCGAGCCAGTCCCGGAGCGGCAGCGCTGGGCATGCATTTGCGTGGGAGCGTGCTTTTTGGGCATGGCGACCAAGGAAGTGATGGCGACGGTTCCGTTGATGGCGCTGATTTACGACCGAACATTTATAGCTGGCAGCTTTCGGGAAGCGTGGCGGCAGCGCGGACGGCTTTACCTCGCGCTGGCCACCTCGTGGATGGTGCTGGCCTATTCGTTTGTCGACATCGCCAAACACGGCATCGGCTTTGGATACGGAGTGACGTCATGGACCTATGCGCTGACGGAGTGTGGGGCGCTGGTACATTATCTGGAACTCCTATTCTGGCCGCATCCGTTGGTAATCGACTATGGAATGGATATGGTAAGCGATCCGTGGCAGGCCCTGCCCCAGGCGCTGATTTTGGCGGCGCTTTTGATGATCACGGTGATCGGCTTGGTGCGCTGCCCCGCAGTCGGCTTTGCCGGGGCGTGGTTTTTCCTCATCCTGGCGCCAACGTCGAGCGTGATACCAGTGGCCCTATCGCCCATGGCGGAACACCGGCTCTATTTGCCGTTGGTGGGGCCGGTCATGTTGCTCGTACTCGGTTTGTACACCTGGCTGGGCCGCTTAAGCTTGATCCCTGTGGCCGCGCTGGCCCTTCTGTGCGGCGTACTCACCTTCGAGCGCAATGGAGACTACCAGTCGGAAATCGTGCTGTGGGAACAGGCGCTGGATCTGCACCCTGGCAATGCGCGCGCCCGCTACAATCTCGGTAATGCCTTCTTACAAAAGGGGCAAGTGGACGAGGCTATTGGTCAATTTCAAAAGGCCTTGGAAATCAACCCTAATTATACCGTCGCTCACAATAACCTCGGCAATGCCCTCGAACAAAAAGGTCAGGTGAACGAGGCGATAGCCCAGTACCAAAAAGCCTTGGAAAGCGATCCCGACTATGCCGAAGCTCACAGCAACCTTGGCGTTGCCCTTTTTCAGAAAGGGCGGGTAAACGAGGCAATTACCCAGTACCAAAAAGCCTTGGAAATCGATCCCAACCATGCCGAAACCCATAACAACCTAGGCAATGCTCTCTTACAAAAGGGGCAGATGGACGAGGCAATTGTCCAGTTCCAGCAGGCCTTGGAGATAGACGCCAACGATAGCGAAGCTTACTACAACCTTGGCATTGCTCTTTTTCAAAAAGGGCGGGTAGACGAAGCAATTGCCCAATTTCAAAAAGCCGTGGAAATCAACCCCAACAATGCCGATGCCCAAAATTACCTAGGCAACTCTCTCTTACAAAAGGGCTTGGTGAACGAGGCCATCGCCCATTACCAAAAAGTCCTGAAAATCACCCCAAACCGTATCGAGGCTCGCACCAACCTTGGTAGTGCTCTTCTTCGTAAAGGCCAAGTGGACGAGGCCATTGAACAGTACAAAAAAGCCGTGGAAATCGACCCCAACCTTGCTGAAGCTCACAATAACCTTGGCTGGGCTCTCTCACAGAAAGGGCAGCTGGACGAGGCGGTGGCCCAATTCCAAGAGGCTCTGAAAATCAATCCCAACGATGCCGCTGCCCACAACAATCTGGGCACGGCTCTGGCAAAAAAGGGGCAGCTGGACGAGGCGATCTCCCAGTTTCAAGAGGCCTTGCTACTCAAGCCAGACTACAGCACCGCGAAAGATAATCTGGCTAAGGTGCAGGCGATGGCGCGACAAACCCAACCTCACCAGTAATCGCCTTGCCTGAACCGTCTTCCGTTGTAAACGCTCAGAGACCCGCCTCAGGCCCTTTCCAGTAAACGATAGTCTTGTCGTCGCGATAAGCTTCCTTCCAGCCGGGCACGGTGGTGATGAACTGGTTGAGGAGAAGATGCCGGTCAAGCAGCGCCGAATCGTAATTGCCCTGGTCGAGCTTGTCCCGCCAGCCCGGTTCGCAGCCGTAGAGAGCGACAAAGGCGTAGACCGTCTTGTCGCCGTAAAAATCGCCCCGATCATCGAAGCTGACGCGGAAACCGGGCCGCACGTTCCAGAGCAGCGGCCCGGCGTTCCACGTGGTGGTGAGCGGGCGCTGGAAACGGTCGGGATGATCGCGCACGAAATCGACCAACCGGGGCGTGATGCTCGCGCCGACAAACAGGCGTTGTGAAACGGGCGTGTGGAGAAATAGCCACGAAACGCCCAACGCCGCGACCAGCGCCAGCCAGGCATCGCCGCCCGCCATCCGCTGCGTGGCCTGAAATTCCCGGAGCCGTTCGCCGATGCCCTCGAATAATTCGGCCACCAGCGAAAACCGGTCCCGGAAAGAGGGCAGCCACGGCCCCTCGAGGAGGGCCTCGATATCGCGCGCCACCGGGACCGCGGCGACGATCATCAACAGCAGCACGTGCCGCTGCGCCTTGAGTCCCTCATCGAGGAAAAAAAGCACGGGCAGGACCGTTTCCCAACGCCACGCGGGCGCCGAACGGCAAAGCCGCGCCAGAAAAACGACACCGAGGATGAACAGCACCGTAATGGCCGCCATATGGTGGGAAAGGTCGAGAAAATCGGGCGGCTGGTATTCTTCCCAAAGCGCAAAGCTCTTGTAGGTGGTGGCGAAGAGAAAGACCTGCCGCAACAAGCGCCCTCCCCACGGATTGACCAGGACCGAGAGCGCGCAAAGAAAAGTCAGCCCGATCCAGGGAATGAGCGGCGCTTCGTCGCCGTCGCTCCGGCGGGAGATCCGGTCAAGCGTCCGCCCGAAGAGCGAAAGGGCCAGGAAAATGAGCGCCGCCGCCCAACCGGCATGGAGATTCGCCCACGCCACAAAAATGACCGGTAGGAGCAGCCAATCCCGCCCGCGAGGCACACGGTGCCTGCGCCAGACTTCGACCACCAAGACCATAAAGAGGTAGGTGAAGAGTACCGGCCGCGCCGAAAAATGGAGATGCAGGGTGAGAAAGGCGATGCCCGTGACCACCAGCACGGTCCCGATTGGCAGGCCCGCCTGGAGCAGCGTGCGGTAGACGCCGAGAACGGTAGCGGCAAACAGGGCCGTGCAGAACGCGCAGACCAAGCCGAGACCGCCCGCGCGATAGAGTTCGCCCAGCGTGGCCTCGAAGGCCCACTCGAAATCGAGCCACGGTTCGCCCGCCCGGGTGAAGCTGAGCGGGTCGGCGCGGGGAATCCGGCCCGTTTCGAGAATGACCTCGGCGGTGCGCAGATGCCGACCTACGCCCGGATCCTTAAAAAGACTTTGGCAGCCGAGGAACATCCACAGTTCAATGGCCAGAAAAAGAAAGAAACCGAAAGTCGGCAGCCACCAAACGGCTTTCGTCGGGGACTCAAGCATGGCCAACAAGATAGAAGCTGCCGCCCGCTTCTGTCACCGCGAATCGGGCCAGGCGCCGCGCACGGCCCTCCCTCGGGAGAAGCCGCGCGCGCAAAATTATTGCCCAGGCGCTTTCCCTTGCGCGATCTGCGAGTTGATGACCTCGGAATAGAGCCCGCTAAGTTCCTGGCCCAAATTGATTAAAACTCCAATGGCCACAATGGATATAACGGCGATAATCAAGGCGTATTCGACGAGAGTTTGACCCCGGCGTATCTTCGGGTGTCGCGTCCAAGCCTTGGCCCGGACCAAAAAACGAACTGCCTGCCTTTTGACATAAATCATGCCCCTCACCTCCTTTCCTTAATGAACCCGAAAGGCATGGCAACGCCGGCCCAGGGCCGGGTTTCCCGCCGCGCCACGTTAAAACGGGCGCGGGTTGTATGTGATCGCAACCACGGAGACGTGGGAACAACCATGCTTTTTCTGGATCCTGTCTGAAAGTCATACAGTTCGAGATTATTTCCCGACATGCGCGTCAAGGCGTTCCTACTGTGGCAAGACCGAGTACGCCAAAATTAACGAGCGTAAACAAATTTATGCAATAAACATGCCACACATCGAAAAGTTCATTCATAATACGTTATCGTCAACTGTAAAAATGGTAGTATTAACGTCTTAGATGATCTGACAATCCTTTATCCCTCCACACCATCCCGTGCAATCAGGCAAAGGCTGCCCATTCAAGGCAAAAGTCGCACGGTTCAACAGGCTCGAAATCCTTGTGCGCTTCGTGTAAAGTCACCTCCCGATGCCTTCCGTCTTCATCAAAACTTACGGTTGCCAGATGAATGTGCGCGATTCCGAACAGGTCGCGCGCGACTTGGCCAGCCGGGGCTATGATCTGGTCGAGCGCGAAGAAGGCGCCGATGTCGTCCTGCTCAACACCTGTTCTGTGCGCGACATGGCCGAACAAAAGGCGATCGGCAAGATGAAGACACTCGCGGGCCGCAAGAAGCGCCACCAGCATCAGGTCATCGGCTTCCTCGGTTGCATGGCGCAAAGCCGGGGCTCCGCAATTCTTGACGATCTGCCCGGCGTTGATCTGGTCGTTGGCACGCAAAAATTTCACGAAGTGGGCCGCCACGTCGACACTCTCTTCCGGCAACGCCGGGAAAAAACGGAACCTGCCCGCATTGTCGACATCGCCGAAGAGACCGGGTCGCAAAACACCATCCGCGATCATCTGCTCGCGCCGCGGCAGGTATCCGCCTTTGTCTCAATCATGCAGGGCTGCAACATGCACTGCACCTTCTGTATCGTGCCCAGCACACGGGGCGCGGAACGGTCGCGGCCCATCGCGGAAATCGTCGCTGAGGTCGAATCACTCGTCCAGCAGGGCGTGAAGGAAGTGACGCTCCTTGGCCAGATCGTGAATCTCTACGGGCGGCATGAATTTCCCGTGGCGGCGGGCCGCTCGCCCTTCACGCAACTGCTACATGCCGTCTGCGCCGTGCCGGGGATCGAGCGAGTCCGCTTCACGTCACCCCACCCGATTGGCTTCAAGGACGATCTCGTCGCCTGTTTCCGCGACCTGCCGAATCTCTGCGAGCATGTGCACCTCCCGCTCCAGTCGGGTAGCGACCGCATCCTCAAGGCGATGCACCGCGCCTACACGCGCGAAGGTTATCTGCGGCTGGTGGAAAAACTGCGCGCCGCGCACCCCGGCATTGCCTTCACCACCGACGTCATCGTCGGGTTCCCCGGCGAAACCGAGGACGATTTCCGCCAGACCTGCGAACTCGTGCGCGAGGTCGCCTTCGACAACGCTTTCGTCTTCCGCTACTCGCCGCGGCACGATACCCCCGCCGCAACGATGGAGGGGCAGTTGTCCGAAGCGCTGAAGATGGAACGCAATCAGGTGCTGCTGCGGCTGCTGGACGAGATTGCCGAACGCCGCGTGAAGGAGCTGCTGGGCCGCGAGGACCAAATCCTTGTCGAGGGCGAAAGCCGCACCAACCCGGACCGCTTTCAGGGCCGCACGCGCACCAACCGGCTTGTCCTCATTGACGCGAACGAACGGTGGCGCGGAGAATTGCTGCCTGTGCACCTGACCGAATCGACTGGCTTCACCTGGTATGCGGAACCTGTTTTAGTGTAGCGACGGTCTGTGATCATCGCTTAAGGACTCCACACAAACCGCCAGGGCTTGAGGGCCCAGACACCCGCGTAGTCGACGCCGATGCGCGGCGTCCGTTTCACCTGCCGGGCCGGGGGCACGATGCCCCGGTCCTCGATCCAGATCGTCTCGCCCAACAGGTCATGGCGATTATGATGCATCTCGATGCCGAGCGCGGCGCAAACCCGGCCCGGACCGCTGGCCCAATCCTTTTCCGCAACGCCGACCCGGCGCTTCCGCACCAACTCGTGCCCCGCTGTGATCTTCACCGCGCGGACCAGCACCGCCTGCGCCGAATCGACCGGGCCCGTGACGATATTAAAAAGCCGGTGCATCCCATAGCAGAGGTAGACGTAGGCGACCCCGCCCGGCGCGAACATGATCTCGGTCCGGGCCGTGCGCCGATTGCCAAACGCGTGAGACGCCGCATCACGCCGGCCGCCGTAAGCTTCTGTCTCGATCATGACGCCCTCCGCGTAGCCGTCCGGCGCCTGCACGCAGAGTACCTTGCCGAGAAAGAAGCGGGCGGCGCGCACGGACCGCGGGTCGGCATAATCGGCGCGTACCAATTTTCTGCCTGAGGCCATCATTAACTTTTGCCTTTTTCGATCATTAATCCATCCTATTTCTCCGCCTTATGCCTACACCCACGCACGTTCTCTGGCCGACACTGCCGCCACCACTCGCCCTCGACATTCTCCTTTCGGTGCAGAAATCGAACAAGAAACTCTACCGCACCGCGGTCGAGATCATGGCTCCCCGAATGGGCGTCCGCGTACCGACCCTGCTCGAACTGCCAAAGGTCCAACGTCACACGGCTTGGATTTCGATACTTGCCCGGCCCGAGATGGAAGTGCTCAGCTTCAACCTCCTCTCAACCTGGCTGATCGAGACCCAGCGCCCAATGCTCTGCGCCTG
>JAJSLI010000071.1 GCA_021272315.1 Methylacidiphilales bacterium
ACACGCCCCCACGCAGATGACCGGCCAGTCTCCACGGTCCGAGGATGGCCCGATAGTTCGGATGAACGCATAGAGGGTCAGCAGATAAAAGAGTCCCATCAACGACTCGGCCCGTTGGGAAAGGTAAGTCACCGCCTCGGTCTGGAGCGGATGGAGCGTCCAGAGCAGCGCAACAGCCAGGGCCAGCGGCCACGCATCGGCCCCGAATTTTTCGCGCAGGACCGGTTGTAGAAGCGTGCGCCGCACCACGCCGAGAAGAATCAATCCGGCCAGGATGTGGATCAGCAGGTTAAGGGCGTGGTAGCTCCACACGTTAAATCCGCTCACCGCATAATTGAGCGCAAAGCTCAGGTTTAGGATTGGGCGACCGCCCACGGTCAATTCGCCCGGAGGCAGCAACGGCGCCCAAGGCGGCCACAGATGCCGGATGCCCGGGTTGCCCCGGATGGCGGACAAGTCATCGAAAAGGAATGGACCCGAAAAACTGTTGGCGTACGCGCCAAGCGCAGCCAGTACCAGAATCAGCCCCCAAAGCCGGTCGCGGCTTAACCAGGACGGCAGCGGTGAATCAAGCGCAACTTTCCCGAAGGCTTTCGTGAAAACTTCACTGCCCGTCACCATCACCCTCTTTTGCTTGGATTGATTCGCCATGCGGCCTTCTTAACCGTGATGATGCAAAGTTGGGATGGATTCTGAAAGCAGGGAGTTTGTCCCGTCGGCGCAAAAACCAAACCTCATCGCCGCGCCCAAGAACCTATCCCAAAACTAACCAAGGGCGCGTTGCGAGTCGAATTTGGCCCGAATCGAGGCGCGAGCGAAGGAGTGATGCCGCAGCGCATCTCGACTGAGGGAGCAACGAGGAGCCGGGCCAAATTCGTCGCAACCCATCCGGGCGAAAGCCTTTTTGCTTTTTAACTTCGTTGCTCGCTCGGTGCTGCGCATGGCAGTATTCTTTTTGGGCGAAGCGTTACTGCCGTCCGCCAGGACCCTCGTTAAAAAGCAAAAAATTCATTTCGCGCGTCCTCGGGTAGTTTTGGGATAGGTTCTGAACCCGGTCGGACTCAAACCCGACCGGGTTTTGAATTGGCGTGAAAAAAAGTAAACATCAGAATAGCCCAACGCGCCCGCGATTTCTCCAATCGACAGCGAGGATTCCCGGAGCAGTTGCCTCGCCCGCGCCAGTCGCGCCTGAATGATAAACTCGCGCGGAAGCGATCCGGTCACTTTCTTGAAGACGCGGGAAAAATGCACCGGACTGTAACCGGTCCGGCGGGCGAGTTCGGCGACGGAGGCGGCATCGCCGCAGTTTTCGAGCAATTCCGAGACAATCTTCCTCATGCGGCGGTGATATTCGGCCTGGGTTGCCGAAAGGGAAACCCCGGGTTGGCTGCCCCCGGCGTCCAGGCCGATCAGCACGCTCCGCAGCAATTCCTCCGCCTCCAACCGCCGCAGGGCCGCGCCCGGCCCCGCGCGCTGGATCAATTCGACGATGTGCCGGGTGGCGGCGTCAAAAAATTGAAAATCGGAAACTTCCTGCACTTCGGCGGGCAGGCGCCCAAGTTTCCCGCGGCATCGCAAATGAAAATGGATGAACGTCACTCCGAGCCGGTTCCGGGGGTTTTGCCCGCCGATGTAGGTGTGTCCGGGACGCATCCAGAGGCAGACGCCGGGACGCAGCGCCACGGTGCGGTCCGCCAGCCGCATCTCTCCCTCCCCGGAGCGGACAAACCAAAGATCAAAATCGCGGAGAAAACGCGGATCGTTCCATTCCAGGCGCCAGCCGGGCTCGCAACGCACGCGTCCCAAATTGCCGATCTCCACGCGCGTATGGGCCCAGTCGATCATGAAATGAGGATATTAAATAAACACAAAAAAACATCAATCGAATCCATTGCATGCTGATGGATACAGGACAAACTTGAAGGAGCCGACAAGCAAATGAATGCAAATCTCGAACAGGCGAATTTCGATGTGGAAGGGGAAGGTCAGCCCCCTTATGCGCCGGAGCTTTACCGCCCGGCGGCCGAGGCCCGCCAGGCGCGCGACCTCGACTCGATCTCGGATGCGGACCTGCGGTTTTACGATGCCCAGGGCTACCTCTCGGTCGCCGCGGCGTTTACGCCCGGGGAAACCGGCGCCGCCTTGAACGGGTTGTCCGACCTCATCATGGGAACGAGGCCCGACTTCAAGGGGATCGTTTTTGAAAGCAGCGCGCGGGAAATTCTGCCCACGCTCGGGTTGGAAGCGCGGCAGGACGCGGTTCGCAAGCTCGCCAGCTTTGTGGAGTTTGACCGCCGGCTCCACGTGCTGGCTTATCATCCCAAACTCATCGCGGTGCTGCGAACGCTGCTCGGGGATGAACCGGTTCTTTTTCAGGACATGGCGCTGCTCAAGCCGCCCCGCATCGGCCGCGAAAAACCGTGGCATCAGGACATGTCTTATTTCAATTACGATCCCGGGGCGAAAGTGGTCGGCGTCTGGGTCGCGCTCGATCAAGCGACGGTGGAGAACGGCTGCATGCAGCTTTTGCCGGGACGCCACCGCGCGGGGCCGGTCATCCACTTCAAACGCCGGGACTGGCAGATTTGCGACGCGGAAATTCTCGGCAAGACCAGCGTGGCCGCTCCGCTTCAACCCGGCGGCCTGCTGCTCTTCGACGGCCTGCTTCCGCACGGGACGCCGCACAATGCCTCCGGCCGCCGCCGCCGCGCGCTCCAATTTCATTATGCCGGGGCAACCACCCAAAAGATCGCGGCATCGGAGCGGATGCGGGTCTTTGGCAGCGAAGGCAAGGACGTGAGTTGCTAGGCGATTGGAAAAATGCAATATCGCCGCGAGGAGTATCTGGAGCTGATGACCTTCGTCCGGCTCGGGCGCCCGATGTTCGTCGAATTATTCGGGCCGCTGGTCGGACTGGACAAGGAATGGCGCGCGCAGGGAGCAAGCGAGGAGGAAATCGGCATGGCCGCGTTCGACTGGGATTACGTGCCGGTGAAAGACGTTCCCGGATGCACCGCCCGCCCACGCGGTCCAAGCCCGGTGATCATCGAGGACAACAGCGAATACCGGATCGAGCGCGATTTTTTGGGAAGGACCCTCAAACTTTGCAAAGCCACGGCCACGATTGCGCTCCCGATGGATTTTCCGGTGAAAACCATGGAGGACTGGCTCCGGCTCAAGCCGCTGTTTGCGTTCGCGGAAGACAGGATCGGCGGGGAGGAGGAAATCGAGGAGGCCCGGGCGGCACAAAGCGAAGGCACGCTGATCGTCGCCCGTATTCCCGGGGCATTTGACACCGCGCGGGAACTCATGGGCGCGGAGACCGCCTGCCTGAGCTACTACGAGGATTCCGAGTTAATGCACGACATCATCGCCACCCTCTCGGACACTAGCATGAAGGTCTGGGAGCGCGTCTCGGAGAAACTGGTCATCGACCAGCTCTCCGTGCATGAGGATCTAGCCGGGAAAACGGGCCCGCTGGTCGGGCCCGCGCAGATCGGGGAATTTTTCAAACCCTACTACCGCCCCCTTTGGGACATGCTCTCATCGCGGGGCGCGAAAATTTTCCAGATGGACACCGACGGCAATATCAACCCCGTGCTCGATGCGCTGCTCGACTGCGGAATCAATTCGCTTTACCCCATGGAACCGGCGGCAGGCATGGACATCGTCGAGGTGCGGAAAAAGTACGGCAACCGGCTCGTGATGCTCGGCGGCATCGACAAGCACGTTCTCCGCCGCGGCAGGGAGGAAATCCGCCGGGAACTCGAATACAAGCTCCAGCCGATGATGCGCGAAGGGGGGATGGTCTTCGGGCTCGACCACCGCATCACGAACGGCACTCCGCTGGAAAACTACCGGTATTACGTCAAGCTGGGCCGGGAAATTCTCGGCCTGCCGCCCGTTCAACCGGGGAAAACCGGCTGGAGGCGCATGGCCTTTTAGCCCTGTTTTTAACATCGCGGGTCATTTTTGCCGGTCAGGGGCGGGTTCTCGCGCAACTCATGAGAAGGTTGCGCTTAAGGCGTGTCTTCACGTGACCCACGCCTGCTTGCCAGACGCCTTCCAGGTATATTTTCCCCTACGTCACTTGCCGGGCCTGACATTGACTCACAACACAACCGGGTCAAACTTTGACATTCGAGGCTAACCCGCGTGAAACCGCCCCTTGTTTTTATAAGCCCGCTGGCGCCCAAATTTTCCGGCGGTGGATTGGCCATGCGGGCTGCCCATAATCTTCGCGCGCTATCCGAAAAGTTCGCGGTGCATATGCTGATTGTCTCCATCTACAACGACAAACAAGCCGCCCCTTCGAAAGATATCCTTCCATTTTGCGCGAGTTGGAAACAGATTCGCACGCGGTATCCTTCGAAAATAAGAAGAGCCTTCCGGGTTTTTAAAGATCGGATTTTCCGGGGAAGAACCAGGCTGCCCGCCGAATGGGCAAGATGGAATGCAAAGGCAGAAAGAGAAATCAGGTCTTATATAGGAGAAATACAATGCGATCATATTTGGGTCTTCAGGTTTACTTTGCTGCCTTGGATCAGGACCCTGCTCGATAAACGTTTTAAAATCTGGCTTGATCTCGATGAACTTGAATCTTCCACGCTGGAACGGTTGGCGACGCTCTTTTTGAAATTGGGACAGGATGAAATGAGCCGCCGTCTGCAAAGGGAAGCCGAAATCTATCGAGCGCTGGAGAAAAGCTACTTGCCCCGGTTCGAATATATCGTTACGGCTTCCGACATCGAATCCCGCCGTTTGCGGGACAGATTTGGCGGCCTATCGGTGGAAACGTGGCCGAACCTTATTTCCCTGCCGGTGCACGAAAACCACCGGGAACAAAAGGAGCGCGCCGAATCGAGGATCCTATTTATTGGAAACATGGGCTATTTCCCCAATCTTGACGCGGTCCGGTATGCCGCCGGGGAAGTTCTGCCACGGGTGCAAAGGCTGCTCGGTCGCCGCCCGGTTATTTTCCAAGTGGCCGGATCGGAAGCGGAAGCCCACCGGGCCGAATTCGCGCGGATGAATCAGGTGGAATGGTTGGGGACGGTCGGAGATTTAACGCCTTTCTACGCGGAAGCGGATATCGTTATTGCGCCCTTGCGCTCGGGCGGCGGGACCCGGATCAAGATTCTGGAAGCGTTTGCCCATCGAAAGGCCGTCGTTTCAACGCGACTTGGGGCGGAGGGGTTGAACGTTTTGCATGGCCGGGAGCTGTTGTTGGCGGATGAGCCCGAGGAACTGGCTGCAGCCTGCGCCGAATTATTGCTGGATGCGGAGAGACGGGCCCGCCTGGCCGCGGCGGGATATGCCTACGTGACGATCCACCACGGTCAAGATAATCTCAAGCCCAGGGTGACGGATCTGGCCAGGGCCTGGTCACGCCAGGAGCTTGCTGAAAAAAAGGCTCTCTTTTAAAAAATCTGTCATCCCGAGCTTGTCGAGGGACCTCTAACTATTGTGTTTCAGAGGACGTCTTTCGAGTGAATATGGAGAGATCCTTCGACAAGGATGACGGCCTTTTTCAGCAAGCTCCTAGACGCCCTCTCAACGGTCTGCCAACTCATCCAACGCGCGCTGTTCACCCCGGATCCTCGCTTCAACGACGAGCCTCTCCACAGGGGACAGGGTCAGCCATCGCCGCAGTCTTCCGAGTGCCCTTCGCAGACGGCTTGTCCGGGGGGGAATAGCCATGCCGCGTGAGGCCTTGAGCATGATCATGGAATAGGCGGTTCCCTCGGTCGCTCCCAGAAGATAACTCTCGGTCAGCCGATTTTTGCCAATCAAATGGGTCAATTCCAAAGTCGAAAAAATACCGGCGCCCAAGCCGATATCACACGCAGTTTGAGCTAGGTCAAAATCTTCGCAGGGTCTCGGCACGCCTCCGAATTCGCCGAGTTTTTTTCTAGAGGAGTCTTCCCCAACACGCGCCTTATATTCGAGGGCCACCTTCCGGCGCACCCACATGCCGGCCCCCCACGGCAGCGCGTGTTCGGCCATGAGCCCCAGGTTGGACCAGCATTCTCCGCTGAATCTGCGGATGGTCAGGCAACTACCAAATCGGGCGACCCACAGGGGGGGCGTGATCTCAAACTCGGGATGGCACTGGCCGCTCCAGACTCCAAGGGAAGAGTGGGATTCCGCAATTTTCTGTCCTGCGGAAAGATAATTGGGAGCGAGAACCGTGTCATCATCCACAAAAACCAAAAGTTCGGCCGTGGACTCCCCGATGCTGCGCAGGCGGGCGGGTACAATACCGGGCTCCTCTTCGCGGATGTGGCGGGAGCGCGGGTGCCAGGACAAATTCCAGGCTGAAACCAGCGGTTCTTTGGAGGCATTGTCCACCAGCAGCAACTCCCATCGTTCCCTGGGCAAAGTTTGCGCCTGGAGCGCGTCCAGCGCCCGTTGCAAATAATCCGGTCGCGGATTACGCGAGCAGATAATGACGGAAAAATCAGGCATGATGATCCAAAATCAAATCGGGGACAGGCCGCTTGGCGCAATTCCTGATCATAAACCCGCTTGAACTCCTTTGCACGGCGAACCCGGCCAATTTTGAACAAGAACAGGCCAAGAAGGGTTGCGCGCTTTTTCTTGCCATGCCTTGAACGGCGGCCACACGATCATCCACCTCCATGAAAACCCTCCTCACCCTCGTCTTCGCCTTCACCACGATGCTGGTTGTCCATGCCGACTGGACGACCGATTACAAGGCGGCCCTGGTTCAAGCCAAGGCCCAGAACAAACTCGTCCTGCTCGATTTCACCGGCTCGGACTGGTGCGGCTATTGCAAGCTGCTCGACGCGCAGGTTTTCACCCAACAAGCCTTCAAGGATTTCGCGGACCAGAATTATATTCAGGTCACGGTCGATTTTCCGCGCCAAACCCAATTGCCGGACGACCTGAAACAACAAAACGACGCCCTGCGCCAGCAGTTCGATATCCACGGTTTCCCGACCTTGATCGTGCTGGACGCCGACGGGAAGGAACTTGGGCGGGAAGTCGGTTATACCCCCGGCAGCGGCCCCGATGCCGTCATCGCCAAGCTGAAAAGCTTCAACAAGGGTTGAAGCTTCCGTCTCTCGCTCTCAAGTTATAGAACCTGCCTCGAAAAAGGGGCGGGCCTGTTTTTGATCAGGAACTGCTCAAGTCGCCAGGTCTCTTTTTCAGCCTCGCCGTCTTGACGTCTCGCGCGGCTTCCCACAGAAAAGGGAAAAGGTGTCCGGACCCTCCTCCTTTAACCCGCAACTTTTTATCGCCTCGTTGGAACCTTCGCCATGACTACGGCTTCGTTGAGCGCCTTCCTGCCACGGCTGGCTTTCCCGCTGCCGACGTGGGACATGATCGCCTTCGCCCTGCGCACCTGGTTCGCCTCGATGCTCGCCCTTTACCTGGCCTTTGCCCTGCAACTGGAATCGCCCTACTGGGCCTTGTTGACCGTCTGGATCGTGGCCCAACCCACGCCCGGCATGTTGCTCTCGAAAAGTATCTACCTCGTTGTCGGCACCATCGCTGGCTCGGTCTTCGGCGTCATGCTCATCGCGCTTTTTGCGCAGACCCCCGAGCTGTTTGTCCTGGCCCTGGCCCTGCTCGTGGGGGGCTGCACGGTTGCGTCCAATACCCTCACCAATTTCCGGGCCTACGCCACCGTGCTGGCCGCCTATTCCTCCGGCCTGGTCGCCTCGGGCGCGATTAATACGCCGAACCAGGTCTTCTTCATCGCGATGGCGAGGACCTCCTGCATCCTCCTCGGCATCACTTGCGCCATTGTGGTCACTTCCATCTTTGCCCCGCACCGCTCGGAAGACGTTGTTCGCAAAAAATTGGCGGCCATCCTCAAAGACGCGGCGCGCCGGGCGGTCTACTCGTGGAAGGGTCTTCCCGAGGTGCGGAGACAAATCGGAAAAAAGCTCATCGACGACGCCATCTCCCTCAACACGCTGATCGAATTTGCCGCGGCGGAGTCCGGATCATTTCGCATCCAGGCCAATCGGGCCCGGAGCCTGCTGGCGCACCTCTTCAGCATGATTTCCGCGCGCCGCGCGCTTGACGCCCACCTGAGCCGCTGCGGCTGGCCCAGGCACAGCGGCCTCGAGGTCTTTCACGAGGTCGTCATCGATTTTCTTAACGACACGCCGGAAAAACTGGACCTCGGGCAACTCGATGAATTGATCGACGGCCTGCACGACGTGCGCCGGCAGCTCGGGCTTTTGCAGCCGGAGCGGGACACCGCCTCCTCCAGAGACCTCGTTTCGGAGCGACTCGTCATCGATCGCATGGACGATCTTTTGTCACACCTCGCCGGGGCGCTGGAAGAATGGCGCGATATTCTGCTGGACCATCGGGGAAATGAGCCGGGATTGAATTTGAATTTTCACCGCGACCTCCGCGCCGCCTGGATCAACGGCCTGCGCGCCTTCCTCGCCGTGGGCGCGACCGGCGCCTTTTGGATCGCCAGCGCCTGGACGCACGGCCCGCTCGCCCTCGTCTTCGTCTCGGTTTTGATGAGCCTCTTTTCTTCGCAGCCCCATCCGGACCGGATTGGCTGGACTTTCTTCAGGTCCGGGCTGATCGCCGTCGGTTTGGGTTTGATCGTCAAATTTTTCCTCCTGCCCTTCAATCCGGAATTTGAGCTTTTGACCCTCACCCTGGGGCTCGTCCTCTTTCCCCTCGGCCTGGTCATGTCGAGCCCTTCAACCGCGGCTGCCGCCGGCGGCTTTTCTTTTGTCTTCGTGAACATGATCCGGCCGCTTAATCCGATGGTTTATGATTTAAACGACACCTTGAACACCGCGCTGGCCATCCTCTTGGGCGTCCTCTTCGGCACCCTCTCCTACATCCTGATTTTCCCGCCCAATCCGCAGGCCGCGCGGCGGTACGTCACCTATCGCATCCGCCGGGGCCTCGAGTTGATGGCCCGGCTCAACCCGATTCCGCCGGTCTGCGCCTGGGAAACCCGCATGTACGATCGCGTCAACCGTCTGCTCGATCCCGAAAACCCGTCAAGTACGCCGACCGCTGAATGGATGGAGGCGGGTCTCGGCGCGCTCACCCTCGGCAATGAAATCCTGCGCCTTCGCCACTGGTTGGCGGACGAAACGCTTTCAGCTCAACTCGAGGAACCGGTGCAAAAGACCCTTGCCGCCTTTGGCCGGTTTTGTCATGACCCCCAGCACGCCGCCCGGGAAGTGAAAGACCGGATCGAACAGGTCGCCCCTCTCGACCCCGGGCGCGATCGGCCCGAGCGTTGTCTTTGGGCGCGCATCCTCGGCGCCCTGGTGGAAATCGATATCTATCTGGACCATCATCCACGTCTCCTCAAGCTCATGAAAATCACTTGAGCATTTTAATGTAGCGGCGGTCGGAGCCCGTCCTGAGCTTGCCGAAGGAACCGTCGCTGAATAAAAGGCTTAAAGTGCGACGGTCATAGACCGCCGCTACAACAAAAGCCGCATCACCTCGTTCCCAAATTTCATTTGGGAACGAGGGGGGAATTGCTTGAGCGCGCGTCCGGAAATTGCTTTCCGCGCCGCCTGCGCCTACGTTCCTGACCAAGCTCATGCTCAAGGAAATCAATCTCGACGGCATCTTCATCGCGCCTTTTGCCGGCTATTTGATCGCCGCCCTGCTCATTTTTATTCCCGTGCGCCTCCTTTTCGATCGCTATGCCATCCAACGCTGGGTCTGGCATCGGCCCCTTTTTGACATATCCATTTTTGTTATTATTCTTTCGCTCATCGGCCTGATGTTTTAGGAAAAATTTGCCTTGTTGAAACCTCTGTTAAAAAGCCTGTCATCCTGAGCTTGTCGAAGGATCTCAAACTATTTCTTGATCGGACTTCTCTGGAACAAAATAATAAGAGATTCCTCGACAAGCTCGGAATGACAAGGGTTCAACAAAGCAGAAAAGATTCAAATCATGCGCCTGCCCACGCTTCCCCATTTGCGCGTCCCCTACCTGCCCGAACTCGGCGACGTGGCGCCGCGCCGGTATTTGCTCACCGGCGCCGCCGTCCTCCTTGCGTTTTTGCTCGCCTGGGCGCTTTGGTGGCATTACCTCCGCTCGCCCTGGACGCGCGACGGCCGTGTGCGCGCCGAAGTGGTCAATATCGCCGCCGAAATTTCCGGCAAGGTGGTCGATTTGGATGTCGTCGACAATCAGACTGTGAAAAAGGGCGACATCCTTTTCGAAATCGACCCGGTTGATTACCGCCTGGCCCTCACCCAGGCCGAGTCCAGCGTCCAAAGCCGCCAATATGACCAGCAGGTCGCGGAGGAAGACTCCGAACGGCGGCAAAAACTCGGCGCGCAGGCCGTCTCCGCCGAGGAGCGGAACACCTCGCTCAGCACCGCCCACGTGGCCGAGGCGGCGTATCAAGCCGCGCTCGCCGCACGGGACCAGGCCAGGGTCAACCTCGACCGCACCATCATCCGCTCGCCCGTCAACGGCTACGTCACCAACCTCATCCTGCGCGTCGGCGATTACGCCACGCCCGGCCAGACTAAAATGACCCTCGTCGACAGCGATTCCTTTTGGGTCGCCGGCTACTTCGAGGAAACCAAGCTGCCGAACATCCACGTCGGCGATTACGCCCACGTGCGGCTCATGGGCTGGGGCCCCGAAATCGCCGGCCACGTCGAAAGTATCAGCCGCGCCATCGCCGACGACAACAGCGACCCCAATTACGAGGGCCTCGCCGACGTCAGCCCCATCTTCACCTGGGTCCGTTTGGCGCAACGCCTGCCCGTGCGCATCAAGATCGACCGCGTCCCGGACAACGTGACCCTGGCCGCCGGCCAGACCTGCACCATCGTCCTCGGTCCGGCAAGAAAACCCTGAGCGCATGCTGTGAAAAGGAGACGGACATGACGAAGCCGGTCGGTAAAGGTACAGCTTGAGACCTCCGCAAAGCTCGTTCTCTAAGCAATCCGTCATCCCGAGACAACCAAACCCTGCGGGCTTTTTGGGCGTGGGATGAACTGAATTTTGACGGAATTACGGAATTAACGGAATTTTTAACGGAAAACATGAAAACAGGAATAGGGTATTTCAATCGGTTCTGCCTGCCTTTCCCAATCCTGTTAATCTTGTTAATCCTGTCCAAAATTCGGGAAACAGTTCAGTTGAGCGCCCAATCCATCCGGGAATTAACTTTTAAGGCCCTTTGCTTTTGCCCTGGCGATAAAAATTCAGTTTTCCGGAATTTTTTTAAAACCGAAACCAGCCTGTTGCGTCTTGAGATAAAATAACCGTAATTACGGGTATTATCAGGGAAGGGATCGTTTCCCATGAAACGCGGCGCCTCAAACAATCCAGGCATGAGTGGCAGAATGAGAGGGAATCTCGAAGCCGATGCATCCGAATGCGCGGTTGATTTCGAGCTCATTCTGGAATGGGTCCGTCTGGTCGTCTGCCGTACCCGCCGCCATGCCGCCGGTTTCATGAAGCATCGCGAAAATTTGGCGGCCCGGGGCGAAACCGACTGGCGCTTGGGGGAGATCGACCACTGGCGCGAATCGCCCGTTTTTACGGAACGGGAAAAGGCCGCCCTCGCCCTGGGCGAGGCGATGGCATTGAGCCAGTCCAACATGCCTCCGCCGGCCGTCTTGAAGGCAGCCAAGCGCCTCCTTAACCGGGACGAAATGATCGCCCTTACGCTCGACGTCATGGCCGTCAACGATTGGATCAATGCCCATGTCCAGGCCCCGATTCACCTTTTGGTCGTCGAGGACAATCCCCACGACCGCGAGCTCCTGAAACGGCAGTTGAAAATGGCGAAAATGGAAGACCCCGTCATCTTTGCAACCGATGCCGAACAAGCCCTCTCCGTGCTCGACGAATTCCGAAGCGGAGCGCGCGACGGGGCGCTGGCCGTCCTCTTTCTCGACCTTCTGCTTCCGGGCATGAACGGCGTCGACCTCCTGCGCCAAATCCGCGCCATGCCGGACTTCGAGGCGCTTCCGGTCATTGTCATGACCACTTCCGGCGATCCCGAGCATCTGAAAGAATGCGAAAGCCTCAACGTCGTCAGTTACGTCGAAAAGCCGGTCACGGCCGGTTCATTTACCAAGGCCGTCGCCGGCATTTTTGACCCGATGCCGGGAAGCAAGACCCTCGCGGGTGGCGGCGCCGATTGAGCGCAGGAAAACGGCGCCCGGCCTGATTTCGATCAGGAATTGCGCCAAGGCGCCTGTCCCTTTTTCATGCTGACGGTGGTTATCCGTCCGTCAGCTCGGTATCAATACTCGGGCTTGACCCTTTCCGAATTTAGCTTCTCATGTTGCTTTCGGCAGGTTAATTTTATCGACAACATGTTCCGAAGCAGCCAGATTGTGAAGCATTCGGAAACCGACGGTCTCAACCGTAAATCTACGCTTGAGCACGACGCGGGCATAAAACCGTCCGTCATCGACCTTTTCGCGGGAGTCGGCGGTTTGAGCCTCGGCGCGGCCCGCGCCGGTTTCACTGTCGCGTTGGCAGTCGAACGCGACAAACACGCATTGGTTGCGCATAAAAAAAATTTCCCCAAGGTCAAACATTCGGCCGCGGACATTCGCAGGCTTACCGGTGTAAAATTGTTGCAAGAGGCAGGAATGGAGGCCGGGGAACTCGACGGACTTATCGGCGGGCCGCCGTGCCAGGGTTTCAGCACTATCGGCCATCGTCGCGCAGCCGATTCCCGGAACAACCTCTTTCGGAAATTTTTTGCCTTGGTTGCAGAGTGCCGACCTAAATTTTTCGTCGCAGAAAATGTTTTGGGCATTCTCGCCGAACAATACGCCAAGATTCGCAAGGGGGCTTTCGACTTGGTGTCTGGCGATTATGTGCTGCTCGATCCAATACAGTTCAAGGCGAGCGACTTCGGAGCCGCGACCAGCCGCGCACGCGTCTTCTTTATTGGCTTTCGAAAAGACTTGGCCGTTCATATTTCCAAATCCGATTTTGAAGCTTACAAGGTTAAGACTCCGACAACCGTGGCGAAAGCCTTGCACGGCCTGCCGCAGCGTATTTTTTCAAAATGGTTGACCGAAGAACAAGGGTGGCGGTGGCTCGTTGGGCCACTTCCCCCGGGCGAATTCGCGGAACACATCGTTAACGGTATTCCCCAAGACATTGGCGATCCGGAAGCAATTCGACGCTTAAATGAAGAAAGTTCGGTATCGGGCTGTCTCGGCACACGCCACACGCCAAAAGTTGCAGCCCGGTATGATCGGCTTAAACCCGGCCAAAAAGATGAAATTTCCAAGACCGTGCGCCTCAAGCCGGACGGCTTTTGCCCGACGTTACGCGCCGGTACTGCCGCTGACAAAGGAAGCTATCAAGCCGTACGACCAGTCCATCCGACCGCCGCGCGCGTGATTACCCCGCGTGAAGCGGCGCGCTTGCAGGGTTTTCCCGATTGGTTTCAATTCGCGCCGTCCAAATGGCATAGCTTCCGTCAAATTGGAAATAGCGTTAGCCCATTTGTAGCCGAAGTTGTTTTAAACGTCATGCTGCGCAAACTTTTTGTTTGTTCAACGACGAAAAAATAATCGCTTCAAAAAATTGGACAAGTACCGCTGCCTTTTTTTTCTTATAACGTGACGCGAAGAAACTGTGGTACGTGTCTGTAGAACTGAATATAGTTTTTCATAATGTTGACCGAATCCATATATTTTTCTACAAGTTGAAGTTTTAATTTTTTAACAATTTTTGTTGCAGAAGCATTCGGCAACAACTGATCTACCGCCAATTTTTCACGTAAACTCAAAGACGGAATAGCTATTCGCTGCGGTTTGTCCCAATTCAAATTAGCAAAAGGCCACTTCTTTAATTTATTTTCGATTTGTTTAATTTTGGCACTCGGACCGACTATCATCGTAACGGTCAAAATGGGCGTCCCATCGTTATATTGATAGGATGCCAAAGTCCGAACCATCCGTTTTGCTGTGTCGGGAACTGCGGCTGCAACTGCTGCATGTAAAATCTTATAGAGCGTGTCGCATATTGAGTCATCGTTGATGTCACCGGCCGTAAAGTTGCCGTAATCACCGAACATTTTCGTAACTTTTATAGCTCTTTCTGGAAGTGGGTCTTCTGGGTTGCCTTGCAACCAATCGGTTTTCCCTGATAGTGTGACTTTGAAAATGCCCATCTGTGGAAATTTTTGAAGAAGCTCGCACGATTCAGAAATTTGCGACTTCCAGTCCGGCCGCTCGTAATCGAACCACACAATCAACGGTTTGCGATCCGTTTGATATTTTTCGACAAAATCGGATGTCGAATCCAAAGTCAGAACGATTTGGGAATGCGGTCGGTTTATGCGTTGGCGACTACGCACATGTTCTTTTATTTCAAGACTAACCATATCCCTATTTCCAAAAGCTCCGTGAATTAATGAAAAGTCTTCGAGGTATGGACCGCCTAAGCTCACATATTTGCATTTTCCTACTGGAATATTCCCGTTTAGCTTGCGAAGTAGTTCTAAAAACAAGACGCGTTCGACAGTCTTATTCGTGCGAAGATGATAGGCCGGAGATAATTTCATTTTAAAGCTTCGTCCAAAAATCTGTCGAAACAGGTTTCGCCAACTTTCTCCGGTGTTCGGATTTCGTTAAATAAATGTTGACTCACTTTTTCGATGTCGGCCAATTCTTTCGTGAAAGAAATGCGGCGTGTAGTTTCGATTTTCTTTTTTTCGGGAAGCTCCGGTTTAAACTGTCTTTGACCGCCTTCACCACGTATTGTCGCTAGATTTAATTTTTGTGCGGTCTTCTTAAGTTCTTTGAGATCCAGGAATTTAAGTTTGTCGAAGCGACTTTTTAGTTCTGATTCAAAACCTTTCCAACGATTTGTATTTTTTGTAAAACACTTCAAGCCTTCCTGCATCCTTTGTCGGACTAACGTGTAAATATCTTTACTGGTATCAATTCCGCGTTTGGTCGTAGTAACTGGCAAATTAGCAGTATATCGAGATTTAAATTCAACAATTCCTGCAATAGAACTGAATTGATTGTGAAAATTTGGAACGCCGCCAAAACCCCAACCAGTTTTAATTGTCCTGTCATTGCTCAAAACAACACGGTCATTGCAAACCACAGTCCAACCGGCTTCATTCGCTGCATAATTGGCTTTCGTGTCATCATCCTGTTCCTCTTGCGTGGGCAATCGCGAACGGTATCCGATAACCACGAATACTTCGACGTCGTTAAATTTACTTTCGTAAACATAGGGTCGAATCAAGCGCCCCTTCTTTTTTGGATTTTCAGGACTTTCAAAGCAAATCTTTATTGCTCTTCGTTTTACTTCATCACCATTAATTCTTACTCTGAATCCTTTTTCGATTAAATAGGAATACGATTCGGCCACGATTAAAGGAAAAGATGCTCTGAAAGACGATCCTTTACCAAAAGCAATCTTCGCTTCTTTTTCTAGTTCTGAAATTTCAATAATTGTTCCATGCCTAATTTTCTTTGCAGGCTGTTCGTGTTCTGCATCAAATACGCCCCATTTTTTATCGTCGGCAAACCAGCTTTTAGGAATGGTAACAAGAAAAGCATCGTCTTTGTGGCTGCTATGGACGTGGCACTCGCGTCCCATTTTGAAAATTGCCCGCTTCATCCCGATACCGACAACGCCGATTGTGCCATCTTTAGTTTCAGCCCCTTCTGGTTTCCCCATGCAGAATGCATATTCCTTTGCGATCTTCCACGGAATTCCACCGCAATTATCTTCGATCACAAACCGTTTCTCATCAAATTTGATTTCCGCCCAGAATCCTTCCAGTGAATCATCCTCCGTCTTTTCTCTTGATCGTGTGCGGATCGCGCCATCCACGCAATTATCGAGCAAATCCAAAATGGCGTCGTGCAAATCGATGTCTCGGGTAAGCATCGAGACAAAAAAATCTTTTGCCGGAAGATTTGGAACGTTTTTAATTTCGTCTTTATGTTGCGTTGTCATATTTTTGCTCGCTCTGTAAGGCGGTTCGTAATTTCTGAACTAACAACATCGCTCTAAATTTCATTCAATTCGAGCGCCGGAATAAGTGAACACTTCCTTAAAAATATGTCAACGGCTTTACGACTTAAGGCAAATTCATCTATCGTTTGAACAGGACGTACTTTCAAGAAGCCAATGACTGATATTTTTAATAAAAAGAAACGGTCGGAATTGATGTCGCGAATTCGCGGACGCGGAAATATGGCCACTGAAATCGCCTTCATCCGTTTGCTGCGAAAAAATAAAATCATCGGCTGGCGACGACACAAATTAAAATTTGGCAAACCAGATTTTATTTTCGAGAGGGTTCGCCTCGCGCTTTTTGTTGACGGCTGCTTCTGGCATGGCTGCCCGCGCTGCTACAGCGAACCCAAAAGCAATCGGGCATTCTGGCGAAGGAAAGTTACAGTCAATCGAAAGCGGGATTTGACCGTCAATCGTACATTGCGAAAATCCGGCTGGCAGGTGCTACGGATTTGGCAGCATGAACTGACGAAAAAGAACGAAAAGCGCTTGCTTCGGAAAATAAAACAAAGATTGAGTGTGGGGAAAGGGGTTTGACATGAGTAGAGCGCTCCAAGCCCGACCCTTCCAGCCCTCTTGGCGAGGATTACTGAGGCGCTGGAGTCGGAACTGTCGCTGGGGTCGGAGTTGCGGCTGGGACCGGGGCTGCGGTTGGGGTCGGACTCGAGCCAAAGCCCGAGCCCGAGATTGTGATCGCGTTCGGGGTCGGCGGATCGGTCGGGACCGGGGGCAGAGGTTGTCCGGCCGCGGCGGCTGCCAGCCATTCGTCCTTGCGATGCCAAAAGGGCACCTGGCCGCAGGCGAGACTGTGGTCGTAGAAGGGAAAGATCATGAGTTCCTTGGCGGTCCCGGGAATCGCGTTATACGTGGCGAGGACGCTGGCGGGGCGCACGGTCTCGTCGATCAGGCCGACGCAGACCTGCGCCGGGCAATGGATCCGGGCCGCGAAGTAGGTGGTGTCAAAGTAACTCAGCGTCGCGCGCGCCTTCGACCCGTCCGGATCATCCGGCCTCGGGGGTAAATAGCTGGCGGGCCAACTCGGGGGCCGGGGCGGCGTGGCCAGGGTGGCGGCGGAATCGTCAGCTGCCGGAGCCGAGGTGCAAAGGGCGGTGACCTGGGGAAAGAGAGCGGCGGTGGCGAAGGACTGGAATCCCCCCTGCGAAACGCCGCTCACGATCAGCGTCTTCCCATCCCAATCGGCGCGCGAAGTCAGGTATTCGGCTGCGCGGACGCAACCGAGCACCATCCGCAGAAAGTAGTACGTGTCGCGGCTGTCGATCCCGAAGGAGATGTAATCCTTCAGGCCTCCTCCCTTCAGGGAAGTGTAGAAAGCGGGAGGTTGATCGATCGGTATATCGTGGGCCTCGATGTTCAGGACGAGATAGCCATGCTTGGCGGCTCCCAGCACCATTCCTTTTTCCAGGGCGCTGACCCCCGCGGCTTGAAAAATGAGCAGCCCCGGAAATTTGTCTCCTTTCACGGGACGGGACAACTGGCCTTGCACCTTGGTGTTCCAGATATTGTCGAGGGTCACCTTGTAGTAGGGAATCCCGTCGTTGTATTTGATATCGGCGAGCGAGCCCTGCTCCACCACCGGGTTTTGCGGAATGGAATCAAGGTACGCAAGCTGGGCCTTCCAGAACGCGTCGAAGTCCGCCGGAGCAGGCGCACCGGGCCCGATCTTGTCCGGGGCGAAAATGGCGCCGCCGGTAAAGGGGCGGGGGTGTTTTGTTGCCGTGGGAACAGAAATCACGGCCAGGAGCGCTCCCGGCTCCGCCCGCGTGGCGGTGATGGTCGCCGGCCCGGTGGAGAGATCAATCGTGCCCTGGGCGATCGTATCCCCGCCGTCCCTCTTGACCACGTACGGCACCGCCGCCAGGCCCGAGCGATCACCCGTCTTGACATCGGCGGTCCACACCACCGGTTCGTTGAGGGCATAAACGCCGTTGGCGTGATCGGGCGTGACCGTAAGAATGATGGCATTCCATGGGTCCGGTGGCTTGACGGCATTGGTAATGGAATTTGTATTGGTATCGGCGCGGCCATCGATCTGAAACGCGGCGCCAAGCACAATGACGGCGGCCAGGCATCGGAAGGCTCGATGCAAAGGGAAAGCGTGGATGGAAATAGGTTTCATGTGGGGATTTGAGGTGACGTCCAAAGGCTGGCTGTGAGCAGGTGAGACTCGGGTTGTAGAGGGGAAACTCACAAGTCTGGTTGGCCCCTCAAGTTAGTCCAGCCGAATGCGATGTTTTCCTGTAAAGGCGTCTCTTTTATTTCAGGCGACGATCAATGCGCGCCCGGCACCGCAGCCGGAATCGCGCCCGAGATGATGGTCTCGATCGGGGTCGGGGCCGGGATTGAGGCCGGTGGCAGCGGTTGCCCGGTTTTCGCGGCCGCCGTCCAATCATCGAGCCGATGCCAATAGGGTGGCTGCGAGCCGGCGAGAGCGTGGGTGTAGAAAGGAAGGAGCATGAGTTCCTTGGCGGTCCCGGGAATCGCGTTATAGATGGCGAGAACGCTGGCCGGACGCGCCGTCTCATCGATCAGGCCCGCGCAGACCAGCGCCGGGCAATGAATCCGGGCCGCGAAGTAAATCGTGTCGAAGTAACCCAGGGTCGCGCGCGCCTTCGACCCATCCGGATCGTCCGGCCTCGGGGGAAAATACATGGCGGGCCAACTCAGGGCCCGGGGCGGCTGGGCCACGGCGGCGTAGGCATCGCCTCCTGCCGGGTTATCAGCCACCACGGCGGTCACCTTGGGAAACAGAGCGGCGGTGGCGAAGGACTGGAATCCCCCTTGCGAACCTCCCGCCACGATCAGCGTCTTCCCATCCCAATCCGGGCGCGAAGTCAGGTATTCAGCGGCGCGGACGCAACCCAGCACCATCCGCAGAAAGTAGGACGTGTCGCGGCTGCCGATCCCGATGGACGTGTAATCCTTCAGGGCCCCAGCCTTCAGCGCATTGTAGAAGGCGGGAGTTTCGTCGATCGGAATATCGTGCGCCTCGATATTCAGGACGAGATAACCCTGCTTCGCGAATTTCACCGCCATTCCTTTTTCCAGGGGACCCACCCCCGCGGCCTGGAACCAGAGTAACGCCGGAAACTTGTCTCCCGATGTGGGACGGGACAACTGGCCGTGCACCTGGGTATGCCAGATATTGTCGAGGGTCACTTTGTAGTAAGGGACGCCGTCGTTAAACTTCACCTCGGCGACAGAGCCTTTTTCCTCCACCGGATTGGGCGGGATCGAGTCGAGGTACTGGAGCTGCGCCTTCCAGAACGCGTCGAAGTCCGCCGGAGCGGGCGCGCCGGGCCCGATCTTGTCCGGCGCAAAAAGGGCGCCGCCGGCGAAAGGATGGGGACTTTTTTTCGCCGTCGCCGTGGGCACGGAAATGACAGCCAGAAGCGCCCCCGGTTCCGCCCGGGTGGCGGTGATCGTCGCCGGCCCGGTGGAGAGATCGATCGTGCCCTGGGCGATCGCATCCCCGCCATCCCTCTCGACCACGTAAGGCGCCGCCGCCAGACCCGCGCGATCACCCGTTGTCACATCGACCGCCCACACCGCCGGCTCGTTGAGCGCATAAATGCCGTTGGTATGATCGGGCGTCACCGTGAGAAGGATCGCATTCCAGGGGTCCGGAGGCTTGACCGTATCGGCGCGGCCGGCGATTGGAAATGCGGCCCCAAGAAAAACAACGGCGGCCAGGCATCGGAAAGCCCGATTCAAATTGAAGGAGTGGATGGAAATGAAGTTCATGCGGGAATTCAAGGCGACGCCCAAAGGCTGGCTGTGATCAGGTGAGACTCGGGTGGTGGAAGGGAAAACGCCTGACTTTGGTTGGCCCCTCAAGTTAGTCCAGCCGAATGAGCTGTTTTCCTGTAAAGGAGCCCTTTCCCGGCGGTGCAACCGCCCCTGACAATGGTAGCCGCCGCACGCCGGGCGGCGGTGCCTTCCCCGGCTCCGCTCTCCTGGCGTCCTGCGCTGCTATGCTGCTGTCTCCGTCTCTGCTGGTGGATTATGCCTCAGTTAACAGCAAATCAAGCCCTGCTTTATCGGTAAAAATTTAGCCCCAAACAACCAAGCGCCACCGAATTAATCCCTGACTTTGTGTATGTTGATGATGATTCTGTGGTGGAAGTGGATGGGGCATGACAGAGGTCACTTCTTTACCGCATCCTTCGCAGCGATAGATGCCTGAATGTGGTGTTTCAGTCCCCGGTCCATGTAGTTTATCAAACACTTCGCTGTTGCTATGGCTTAAATATGAAGCGTCTTTGTAAAAGATGGCCATGTTTTTTTATAATAGAAAATTAATTTTAATGCAATATCCACACTTGCTAAAGTCAGTGCCCAATTGAAGGGGACAGAAATGGGCACAAGAAAAGGGGATAATCATGTCTACGGCGATGATATTGAATGCTAATTTCATTTACCGCTTCTTTTTTCCAGAATTTCAAATTCTATGAGGGTCTTCTGTTGCTT
Source organism: Methylacidiphilales bacterium (assembly GCA_021272315.1). GTDB lineage: Bacteria > Verrucomicrobiota > Verrucomicrobiia > Methylacidiphilales > UBA1321 > JABDGH01. The sequence continues at coordinate 20,501 of JAJSLI010000071.1, forward strand.
CAACCAGCCCTTTAGATAGTGCACTTTGGCCTTTTTACAAATATCGAGGCCGCATTCTCCCGCAAGCTCTTCCAACGAAATAAGTCTTTGGGCGAGGTTTAGCAGACTAACGGCGCGGATGGCGGCCTTGTCGGGGGAACACAAGAACCATGCCTCCTTTTGTTGGATGGCCTTGGCAATCAAATGCTCTTCTCCCGGGTCCAAAATCACCTGATTACTTAATTTCAAATTTAATTGGGCGATCTCGTTTGAGCTGACCGATTCCACGGTGATTTTCGAGCGAAGCTCGGTTACGTCCACTGGCGTTTCGGCCCCGGCAAGGTTGCCGGTCGCGCATTCCTCCACGCATTTTTCCACCGTGCACAAGCCGAATCGAGACACGAGATCCTTCCAGCATTTAACCCGGTGGGATTCGATGATGGCATTCGTGTCGACATAAACTCGGTCGCCTCGATTTGGCATTAAGTGTCCTTATAAGTCGTAGCACGGCTCCAAGTGATAGGATTTGAATAGTTCTTTCAGGCCATCCAGTGACAAATTGAGCAGCCCTGCTGCCTTGCGGACAGTCAGCAACCCCTTGTCCAACGCGGTATGCAGTCGTTTGACAAAAATTGAGGAATAGGGTGCGGGAGTCTGTTGCGGATAGTGTAGAGTCTCAGGCTCAAATTCGAGATAGTGCTTCAAAAGACCGATATATTCCTGCACCCAATAAAGCCGGTTGCGCAGGGCCTTGGGCGAAACCAAAAAGAACTTGGCGGTGGCCGTCACCCATTTCTTGAACACCATGGTCGTGGAGTCGAAAAACTTTAATTTCTCTTCCAAAGGTGCCATGGGCATTAGGAGAGCGGCGGCAAATTGATCGGCCAACTGTTCCGTACGGCTGCGCTTCCTTTCGTCCTTTGAGGAGTCGGTCTCGTAATCAAACTTGTCCGGGGGCATGTTCCCCCACGTCAACAGGTGGAACAATTCATGAGCGAGGGTAAAGTTCCGGCGTCCCAACGAATGAGTGCGATTGATGAAGATCGTGCTCATTTCAGGTAAATTGCAGGCCCCGCCTGAAACTTGGACGGGCGCATCAACGTAGAGAACCATGACTCCCATTTCCGCTTCCACCTGTTCAGCTAGTCTTGCCGCCGGACTCTTTCCCAACTTCCAGACATTCACCAACCCTTCGGCTTTATCCCAAGTTTCCTCGTAGGAGGATTTGTTGTTTAAGGGGAGGTGATAACGGAGCGGCAGAATGGGCTCTTCAAGCATTTTGGCCAATTGGCGTTGAGAACCGATCAGGGCTTTGGCCTTTTCTTCAAATTCCGTCAAGGGGAGATCAGCAGGCTCTGTGCGCCAGGAGATAATTCCCTCATCCGGAATTAGAAACGGGTCCGTAAAATAATCCAAAGGCTTCCGCAACAGCTCGGCGAAGCGGACAAGTTCGTCCGCCGAAACCTTTCTTTTCCCGGATTCGATGTTCGACAATATCTGCCGGTCATTGAATCTCATTTCACGAGCCAATTCTTCCTGGCTCAGGTTCACGGCTCTTCGGGCGAGCTGAATGCGATCACCGATCATGTAATTGAAATGTGTCATAACAAGGTCGCTAAACAAGATATCTTACAAAAGTTAACTTGCAATGAAAAATTGCTTTTTTCATTATGATGAATTTTCTAAAATTAGGCAATTACTTTGAAGTAGAACAACTTATGCAGAAAAGCGGGTTGGTCCTGATCAGCGCGCTTAAAGCCTAACCCATTTCCTGACTTCGGCGGCGGAGAGCCCGCTGGGAGCCGTGGGCAGGTCGAAAAAGCTTTCGCTCCATGCGCAAAGCCGCGCAGGACGCCAAGACAGCGGGGGCCGGGCGGGGATACGTTGCGGGGATGAATGCCCTCTCTTTCACGGAGTAACCGCCATGTCATTCACACCCGGTAATAACAGGAAATGCCATGGACACATCGGTAAAATCAGGACCATGCCGTCGGCCATCCGCGAGGAGGTCAATCGGCGTATTGAGGACAACCAGTTCTACCAGGAAATTGCCGATTGGCTCAACAGCCGGGAGGAAGTCCGCAAAATCCTGGCCGAAAAATGGGAGGGAATCCCGGTGGACCGCCGGACCATTTCATCCTGGCATCGGGGCGGATATATCGAGTGGCAAAAGAAGCGCGAACACCTCGCTAATCTCAAGGAACTATCCGAGTACGCGCTGAAACTCGGGGAGGCGGCGGGCGGCAGCGTCGCCGACGGCAGCGCGGCCATCGTGGGTGGCCGGATCATGTCCATCCTTGAAAACGCGAGCGACGAGGAGGCTCTCAAAATGGTCCGCGCCATCAGCGAATTACGGACCCTCGACTTCACCAAGGAGCGGCTCAGGCAGAGCGAACAAAAACTCGAATTGGAACGCAAACGGTTCCAGCGCGATTCCACCGAATTGTTCATCAAGTGGCACGGCAACAAAAAAGTGCGGGAGATCGTCGAAAGCCGGGCCGACAACGCCGAAAAACTTGAACGGCTCGGGCGGGAAATATTCGGGGAGCACTGGTGATCCTTCCCCCATCAAAAATTCCGTTAATTTTGTTAATTCCGTAATTTCGTCAATTTTGGCCGTGAAATCTCTTATACTTCCCTACGAGTGGGAACCCATCGACCGCAAAGAGGCCGGTCGGTTTTTTTTACTCTGGCGCCGCCAGGGCCGCAAGACCACCACGCTGGCGAAAAAAGCGCTCCATTTCATGATGAAAAAGCCGGGAGGCCGCCTGGTCACCTTCGCCTCGGCGTCGTTGCTCGTCGGCAGCGAACTGATCGTGCGCGAAGGCCAGGTCATCGAGTCGGCGCGTGAGCGCGTCACCCGCGATGCCCAGGCGATCCGGACGGCTTTCGAGAATGTCCGCAAGGGGATGAAAAAGAAAAAAATGAAACTCGAAACCAACGGCGATGACCTCTCCCCCGACGATTTCGCCGGGCTGTTCGAGCAGCAAAAACTCGAGGCGCGGGTCTGGCATTCGCAGACCGTCTGCTCGCGCACCCGGATCATCGCGCCCAACCCGGCCACGGCGCGAAGCTGGAGCGGCTGCGTCTTCGTCGACGAGGCGGGCCACATCGCCAACCTCGCCGACCTGCTCGAGGCGATGGAACCGATCATGTCGAGCGACCCCGAATTTCGCCTGCTCATGGCCGGCACCCCGCCCAACGACGAGGCCCATCTCAGTTACGAACTCACCCTGCCGCCGGAGGGCGCCGCCTTTTCGCCCGACCCCAAGGGCCACTGGTACACCAGCCAGGCCGGGCTCCTCGTCCATCGCGTCGACGCGTGGGACGCGGCGGCGGCGAAGCTGCCCACCTACGACCCCGACACGCGCGAGAAAGTGACGCCCGAGCAACACCGCGCCAAGGCGCTCGACCGCAACGCGTGGGACCGCAACTACGGCCTCGTCTTCAAGCCGGGCGGCACGGCGGCGCTCTCGCTCGCGCTCCTGCACCACGCCATGACGCTCGGGCGCGGCCAGTGCGCCTTCGCCGAGGACGATTTCGCGCCCGGCTGGCGCGACCTGCTCGGCGGCGGACGCATCGCCATCGGGTTCGATCCCGCCACCACGGAAAAAAAGATGAGCAACCCCTCCGCGCTCGCCGTGGTGGAGCAGGTCGGGACCGTTTTTTACGCGCGGCTCGTCCTCGTCTTCAAAACGAGCGACCCGGCGGCCAGCCGCGCCATGCTCCGCGAGGCGCTCGACCTCGGCCATGACCCGCATGGCCAGGCCCGCCGCGCCCGCCGCGTCTGCATCGACGCGACGAACGAGCGCTTCTTCGCCTCGGGTCTGAAGCAGGAGCTGGCCGGGCGCGCGGTCTGCGAACTGGTCGTCTCCAGCGAAAAAACGGCGCGCGGCGGCGAGGAGATGAGCTTCAAGACCTGGCTCGGCAGCCTGCTCGTCCACCAGATGGAGGACGGGCTGCTCGCGCTGCCCGAGTCGCGCTACCTCAAGGAGGATTTCCGGCTGGTGACGCGCGACCGGGGCGGCTTCGACAACCAGCTCGACAAGCAGGGCCGCCACGGCGACACCTTCGACGCGGTGAAGCTCGCGCTCCACGGGCTTTTCTCGCACAGCGGTCCGGCGCACGCCGAAGCCGTGCCTCTCAGCTCCGCGACCGGCTCGCCGCCGCGCCGCACGGGCTGGAAAAATCCGTTCCTCCGCCAGATCGAAGGCGGTGTGAAGATAAATGTTTGAGGGAGGCGTCATTTTTGATCCACGCTATCTGTAACGGCGATCCTCCGCCCCTCCGGGGCGGACGTCCTTATCGTTTAACCGGTGGTTGGCACCACCGGCTAATATCGTTCCGGCCCTCCGGGCCTTGCAGAAAACGAGGACAGGCCCAATTAAAGATTCAAGATGGACCCCGTAAGGAGGCCCGTCCTCGTTTACGGCGTGAGGGTGATTCCGTAAGCAAAGGGGTTTTGCTTCACGTCGCTTGCCTTGAGCGGTTGTCCGCCGACGACAACGTGATCAAATTTCACATCGTGTATGGCGTGATCGGCATCGAAGCCCACGAGTTCCACGGGAGAACTTTGGCGGCTGGGAGCAGGCGAGTTGATGTTTTGGAACGTGATGTTGTCGATGTGCCCCCGCTCCTTGTCCTTGCTCCAAATCGCCCCGCCGATCCAGAGGGAGATGAGCCTGCGGCATTCCTCGATGCGGATGTCGCGAAAGGTGACGTTGCTGACCGTGGCCGAATCGGTGTGATAGACGCGCAGGAGCCATTCCCGGCCCATATCGTGAATGATGTCGCAGTCGGAGAAGACGACATCGCTGACCGGTTGCCGAATTTCGGCGCCGATGCTGAGCGCGTGCGCCAATTCGTTCCAGAGCACGCAATGCTCGGCGGTGATGTGGCGCGACTCGCCTCTTCCCAGGATCTGCGTCTTGACCACGATGAGGTCGTCGTTCGTGCGGATATAGCAGTCGCTGATGTCGACATTCTGGGTGTCGTTGACGTCGATTCCGTCGGAGTTGCCGCGATAACCGAAGATTTTGATGTTCTTGACTGTCACGTGATTGCAGGCGGTGAGGGGCATCGTCCAGGCGCCCGAGTCGCGCAGGACAACGCCCTCGAGCGAAATGTTGTTGCCCGTGGACGCGATCAGAGGACTCACGGGATGGGGGCAGATGCTTCCGTCAATAATGCCGCGTCCGCGCAGGGTGATGTTGTCGCCGTGCAGGATGAATATCGGGCCGGACGGCGTGCCGTAGACCACGGCATCGCCGGCGATGTAGACCGTCTTCCCGGAGCCAACCTTGACGTTGTGCACTTTGTGCAGGCCCGGGCCGTAATAGATCACGTTGGGGTCATTCGGATTCGGAGCATCGGCGTCCCACGGATTGGCGAAGATCTGCAGGCATTGGACGGTGTTGCCATTCACTTCCAAGACGAATTGCCCCGGCTTGGAGAGGGTGAAGGTCACGTTGTTGCCCGTAACCTGGGGGACGATTCCACATGAGGTTGGAAGGAGCTTGATGCTGTTGATCGGTCCCGGGCAGGTGACGGTGACATGAGCGTCGCCGCGCAGGTCGAACGAGGCGAAGGAGGTCTGTCCCAGGTCGCCATCCTCGAAATGCTGGAGGTCTGTCCTTTCCCGGCGTTGCGCATTCATTGCTATAACCGTCGCGAGATAGACCGGCACCGTTTGGTCCTCCGCCTTCACGACGAACTGGGTGGAAAGAGGTTCGCCGGGAGCCGGTGGGTAGACCCGCACGGGTGCGGAGGGATTTTGCGCGGGTGCCGTCAACGACGCCGCAAGCAGGAACGCGCCGGTCAGGCCGACAAAGGCAAGGAGAGGATGGTGGAGGAACTTGGTTTTCATAAAGAGGTAGAAGTAGGGAGCGACCTACGTGTCCGAGATGATGAGGCCATTTCGAATGAAGTGAAGTTGTGATCCTAAGGTGTGTCTGCAAATAGGGCAAGGCAGCGTGGCCTTGGTAGTGATACAGCTTAACACCCCGGCGATGAAAGCGGACGTTGCCGATCACGTTTGGAGCTTGGAAGAGGTAATTGCCCTGCCATGCTGACCGATACCACTAGGCCGCGAGAGCACCATGAAAAAGAAAGTACCCTATCGCAACTTTGGATTTTATTTCATAAATCTAGCTACGCTGCTAAGGGGTCCTTACGGAATCTTTTTTAGGAAAAGCCCGCTGATTCCAACACTTATCGAAGTAGCGGTGCTCCTGGTTGTGGTTAATCTTGTCTATTATATTTTCTTCAGGCTTGTGATATCCCGTGAGAGCTAAATTCATCCGCCGCCCCATTCGGGGCGGGTGACCTTGCGGGCTCAACCGGTGGCTTGCGCCACCGGCTAATTTCTTTCCGGCCCTCCGGGCCTCAAATAACGATCGGCTTTAGGATGAAGGAAGGGTCGGGTCATCCAAAGAAGAAAGCGCCTGGGTTTCGGCGGGAATTTCCTGGAGGGTCTCTGAGGAAAACAACGGCTCATGACTTTCCGGATGGACGGAAGGCGCGTGGGCGTTGCAGTCCTTGAGGATGGTGCGGATGAGCCAAGCCGAGCTGAGTTGCAGGCCGGCGACGGTCGGTAAAGCGTAACGCAAGGCGAATACGTCCGATACTTTATAGGCCAGCACGATGAAGAGAATGCAGCCGCTCGCCCGTCCCAGGTAATAGGCAAATTCCTGGTTCAGGAGGTAGGCGAATTTATTCCGTTTCTCGATCGCGCTGACCGTGTCGATGACCAGCATCTGCACGACGACGTAGGCGATGTTCTGGAAGGGTTGCGAGAGCACCAGGCAGGCCATGAAAATCAGCACGCCCGTGCTGTTGAAAAACAGGGCGTTGGGAATGGTGCCGACCAGGAACAGCACCAGCCCGATCGAATAGAGATAGAGGCGATGTTTCGGGCCCGTGGTGCGGCCGATAATATAGAGCATCACCGCCGAAAGAATGTTCCCGCCGGACTGGATCATCCCGAGGGAGCCTTCCTTGCCGACGAGACGCATGATGAGCATCACCGGAGCGGTGGTGAGATAGCCCGCCGTCAGCCCGCGCAGAACGGCCACGGACTGGAGTTTCATCCAGAGCTTGTGGAAACGAAAATAGAAAAACCGGGTCCGCGGCGGATTCTCAAAGTTGCCCTGGTGGATGACGATGGAGGCGATGGTGGAAACGGTGAGCACCAGCAGCGTCACGAGATGGTAGGCGTCGTTCACCCTGCCTCCGAACCAGTCGTTGCGGGTCCATGCCGCGATAAAAGCGCCCACGGCCAGCGGCACCACGATGGAAATATTCGTCGCGAAGAAACCCTCGAGACCGTAGTAATAATGGCGGTTGGAGTCGTTGGTGGAGGAAAGGGCGAGGAAATCCCGGTTGGCCCAGTATAGTCCGCTGGCAACGCCCATGAGCAGGCCCGCTTCGATGATATGGGCCAGGTTGAGCGGGCCGAGCGACATCATCAGCGCCATCGAGACACCGCTGAGCATCATGCCCACCGAATAGAGATGAGGCATTTTGATGTACCGCATCAGATAACCGTTGAGCAGAAACGTGAAGGGTATCCCCGTAAAAACGGCCAGTTGATAGCCGACGACCATCTTGACGTCGTTGGAATTGCGCATCACATAGGCCCCCACAAAGCCGTCAACCGCGGGCATGCCCAAGCCATAGATCAGGTTCGTGATCAACAGGACCCGCATGTCGCGCGGGTAGGAAAGGAAATGCCGGAATTCGTGGAGGAACTTTTGCATGAACGGGAAGGACTCTGGTCAAAAGCAGCCCGGCGATTTGCGCAGGCTACGTGTCCCGGGCGGTTTAATCAATTCCGCAAAAGCGACTCGGGCTCGCCGGTCCCGTGGTAGATCGGCGCGGCGTAGTTTTCGTCGCCGCCGTGCTCTTTCCAGCTCCGGTAAAGTTTGAACAGGAAGAAGAGATTTGGAATGCCGAAAAAAATCGCAAAACAGGGAACGTAATAGTAAGCGCGTTCCGCGCCCACAAAGCGGGTGACGATGTCGAGATAAACGCCGGCCAGGCCGCTGCCAAGAATCCCTCCCACGGCGCCCCAGGTCGCGTTGGTGGAGCAGAACTGACCGTAACGCGACCGCGGAAAAAGCCGCATCAGCATGGGCGGATCACCCATGCTCTTCATGGCCTGCGCCGGGGCTGCCAGGCAAATTGTGACCGTCAGGGACACCCAGAAGATCAGGGTTGGCCCAGGATGCCAGAACAACCAGATCAGCCCGAGGGGGGTCGCAACCAGCGACGCAAGCAAATTACCGGCCAGCACCACGCGGATGGGATGATAACGGTCCGCCAACCAACCGGCGGCAAGCGTCATCACACTCACCGCGACGCCGCTGCACCCGGCGATGACGCCGATCTGGTGCATGGAGAGGCCGAGCGCGAGGGAGAAGTAGAGGCCGAACATGGCGACACCAAGCCCAATCGAGCTGATGAACGAGGAGAGCCACACCCACCAGTAATGGGGGAAGGCATGGGTCTCCTTGACGAACGTCTTGATCGCCCCGATTGATCCGGTCTGCCCGCCGTCGTAAGGTGGCGGGGGCGGGTAGTCCCCCTCCTTGACCTTCAGGCACATGATGCCAAACCCGAACAAATAGAGGCAGGCCGCGCCGATGAAGATCTCCGTGGAGTGCGTGCCGGAATAAGGAAAAATAAAAAAACTATAGAGCGACGCCGACGCCGTGGAGATCACGCGAAACCAGGACATGAACCGCGCCAGCAGATGCTCCGGCACCACATCGTTGAAAAGATACCAGAAGATGGACGTCCCGATGGTGCTGACGAACGCAAAGGCGACCAGCAACGCGCCCAGGGTCATGATCGCCACCTGATTGTCGGGAACCCCGTGGAGCAAAAAGGCGAAATGGGCCTTAATCCACAAGCCAATGCGTTCGCCGAAACCGAGGGCGACCAGGAAGAGCACGATGAAAGGCAGGCTGCCAAGCATGAAGGGAATGCGCCGTCCCCAGCGGCTGCGGAACCGATCGCTTTTAAAGCTGATGATGGGGTTCAGGCTCGCGTAAACGATCAAGGGAATGGTCCCGAGGATCAGTCCGATCTCCGTATTGGAAGCCTCAAGGTGCTTGAACTTCAACTGCATGATGGGCCCGATGACGGCTTCCATCACCGAGTAACAAAAATCGCCCCACAGCAGCCAGAAGAACAAAACAGCCAGGGCGCGTTTGGTGTAGGTTAGCGTGCCGGCGTGATAGACCTTGGTCGGTCCGGCGCCGGTCGCGTCGCTGATGGCGGGAGGTATCGGGTTCAGGCCGGTTTCCTCGATCAGCTTATTCCAACCTCAGGGTGAGGATGCCATGGCGGTGCAGCTTGCCCTGCCAGACGGGCGCAGGGGCTGACGTGTTTCCGTTGGGACGCTCCAACAAATCGCACGGGGTGATTTGCACCGTGCGGCCAAATTCAATTTTGATCCCGGTGCCCCGGCCCAGGGTCTCCTGAAGCCGGAGGATCCAGCCCTTGCCATTTTCGGCGGGTTTCCATGCGGTAACGGCAACGTTCCCGTGGATGTGGAATGGTGGAGCTTGAAATTCAGGCCGATTGTAGCGCAAGCCTTCGCGGGTGAGCTGGGTGGTCGTGATCTCCCCGGCATGAGGCCAGAGGCTATACTCGAAATGATGCCGGCCTGTGTCGCGGACTCCGTCAATGTCCCAGAATTCATAATGGACGGGTTCCACCGTGCAAAATTCCCATTCGGGCGAACGCACCAGCGAGAGCTCCAGCAGGCGTGGTAGCCAGCGGACGCAGGGAAGCCCCTTGACCAGCAGCGCCACGCCGGCGACGGCATCGATTTTCTTGTGAATCCAGTTTTGGATGGCGAATTCGCGCTGGTCGGCGTTCCACTGGGAGAAATCAAGTTTGGAAGCGTCGTAGCGGCGGTCGATGAAACCGAACGGAACTTCATAGGTGGCGGTTTTTTCCTGGCTGGCGACGGGAAAGAGGACGCGCAGGCGTTTGCTTTCGGTGTCCCAGTCCACCCCGGTGGAGAAATTCAAGCGCCGGCCGTCGTCGGACAATTCAACGCGGGTGGTCCACTTGAGCGTTTTGACTTTTTTATGGCCGCCCTTGTACGAGCCGTGCCAAAGGATGGCGTCATCTCCAATCTCCACGCGGTCATGATATTCGCCCAGCGGGCGGCGCGAGTAATTCTTGGCCGGGTCCGTGAGCGGGGAGATGCGCTGGCCCCAGGCATCGCCATAGTCAGATTCGAGGGAGAGTTCGCCGATGCGGAATTTATCAATCGTCTTCGCGATGGCGAAAGGATCGAAAAGGTCCCGGCCTTGGGTGAGGATTTGGGTGATTCCCCGCAAATCGAAACGGATCTGGAACGGTCCCCAGGTGACTTCCCGCGGGAGCGATTTTTTGGACGCCGGCTTGAGCTTCGGAAGAGGGGCCGCCTTGCGGAGCTTGACGTGTCGCCGGGCGATTTTTTCAGCCTCGTCGAGCATATCCGTGATCTCGACCGCGGCGCTGTCAATGTGCGTGCCGGTGATGGCATCGTGAAACTGGCAAAACGCGACGCGCTGCCAGGCCAGGTTCAAGTCGCCGGGTTGAGGAACGGGCTTTTTTGCCGCCCAGGACTGATTGGCAAGAATCGACTCCGCGGTGGTGAGGAGATGGGAGATTGCCCGAGTGCGTTGCTTGACTTTGATCCGGCTGACGTAGCAGCCGGGCATGACGGGATTGAGATCGTGAGGTTGATCCGAAGCGTGTTCCCGGAGCACGCGATGGAGGCGGTCTCTTTCGCGCAGATAGATTTCGATAAAGGTGCCGAAGCGGACCTTGACCTTGCCGCGATATTTTTCCGCAATTTCCCGCACGGCTTTGACCGCTTCGCGCGACACGACGTCTTCCTCGCCGCCCAGGACGAAAAAGGGCGCGGCGGAGGCATTGGGTTTGTGGCGGCTGACCTCTCCGCCCACTCCCGGCGGCTTCTCTTCGGGTGGGCCGGGTTTGGCGGGATTGAGGAAATCTTGAATCGTCGATTCAAGGCTGGTCATGATGGCGGACTTGGTCAGGGCCATCATCAGGACGATGCCGGTGTGGTCGCAAGCCGCGCATCCCCGCCCCTTGCATTCCGGACAGGGCGGATGCTTGACGAAAGACCATAGCGCCCCCTGGGGAAGATGGTCCATGCAGAGGATCTTCGTGCCATCGATGCCGACCATGACTTCTTCATGGCAAATGCGGTAACAAACACGCCAGAGCGTTTCCGTGCCGACGTTTTTCAGGATTTGGGGGTAGTTCGGACTGATTCCGAACATGTCTTCCACCCAGGCGATTTTGAGGCCTTCATGGTCCTCTCCGCACAACTTGCGGTAAAGAGGCATGGCGACGAGAAAATTGCGCACCAGTCCTTCCGCCGTCGGGAGGTTGGAATCCTGCACCGTTTCGCCCGCCATCGGAAAACAAAGACGCTTTTCCCGGACCTCCTTGCGGATTTTGGCGAGGGCTTTGGGATGGCGTTCCAGATACTTGCGCCAGATCGCAATTTGTCCCTCGCTTTGAGTAAAACCCTTTGCGGATAATTCGAACGACCGGGAAAGCACCATGTCCTCGATCTCGGCGTAGCTGCGCACGCGAACTCCATGGTAATCGGCGGGACGGTCGAAGCAACGGCGCCAAGTGGGATCAAAGTGGTTGTGGGGAATGACGAGAATTTCGGGGAGTTGGCTCATAGGTTTTCTCACGAAAGCAGAGGTTACTCTTCTACAATATCCTGGCGGGCATGCCTGTGAGGGGTGCCTGATGGGAAATGGGATTTGAGGGTCTGGCCCGCGTGTTGGAGGGCATCGACCAAGCCGTCGGTATAACGGCCTTCCTTGAAATGGCGGGTCAGCAACGCGATCAAATCGTCCCACCAGGTCTGGCCGATTTTCTCATGCAGGGCGGTGCCACCCACGACGGCGATTTTCCGGGTCTTGGGCGCGACGAAGATCAGGAGGTTGTTTTTATCCGTGTCGTCCGTGTCGGTTTCGAGCTTGAGCTTGCGAAACGCGTGATGGGCGGCGGCGAGCGGATCGGCGACGTTGCGATGGCTGATATAGACGACGATCCTGCCGGACGAGCCTTCCTCGGCGGACTGGATCGCCTGATGGATGCGTTGGTGCTCCAGCGCGCTTAAAAAGTGTTTTACTTTCATAGTCAAGAGCCGGATTTACCAGTGACCTCCCGCGCCTCCGCCGCCGGAACAACCTCCGCCCCCGCCAAATCCTCCTCCTCCGAACCCGCCGCCTCCGCCAAATCCGCCGCCACCGCCGAATCCGCCGCCACCGCCGAATCCTCCTCCAAAACCACCACCATAACGGTTGTTGTTCCAGCCGCTGTTGGTGTAAACCATGGCGCCTGACCTGAAGGCACGGATCATCACCACAACCAGGATGACCCAAACAATGAGCATCAAGATTGCGATGTCGTTGTCTCCGCTCTGCTCTTCGGTTTCAGCAACGGTGGAACCGGTTCCCTTGTACTCGCCGCGCGTTGCCGCGAGCATGGCGTCGAGGCCCGCCTGGATACCGGCGGCGTAGTTCCCCTCGCGGAACTGGGGCGTGATGACCTGCGTGATGATGTTCTTGCAGGTTGCGTCAGGGAGCGCCCCCTCCAGTCCGCGCCCCGTGGCGATGAACATTGCGCGATCATGGATGAAGATGAAAAGAACCGCGCCGTTGTCCTTTCCCTTTTGGCCCACACCCCACGCGTTGTAGGCATTCGTGGCGTACTGGGCGATTTCAGCATCCGGCGGCAGGTCGGGGTAGATGACAACGAGAACTTGATTCGATGTTTGG
>JAJSLI010000081.1 GCA_021272315.1 Methylacidiphilales bacterium
CGAGGAACCGGCTGCGGATGATGCAGCCACCTCGCCACATGAGCGCGATGCCGCCGAAGTTGAGCTTCCACTTGTATTCGTCGGAAACGTGGCGCAACAACATGTAGCCTTGGGCGTAGGAAATGATCTTGGAGGCGTAGAGGGCATGGCGGATGTCCTCGATGGTCTGGCCGACATCGCCGGTGAACTTGGCATCGGCGGGGCCTGGAAGCACGGTCGAGGCGGCCACCCGTTCGTCTTTGAGCGAGGAGATAATGCGGGCAAAGACGGCCTCGGCAATCAGGGTGACGGGCGCGGTGTGGTCGAGTCCGGAGAGGACGGTCCATTTGCCGGTGCCTTTCTGGCCGGCGGCGTCGAGAATTTTATCGACGAGGTAACCGTCGCCGGCATCGTCCTTGAACTTGAAGATATTAGAAGTGATTTCGATGAGGTAGGAGTCGAGTTCACCCTTGTTCCAGTCGGTGAAGGTCCGGGCGATCTGCTCGTTATTGAGACCGAGACCTGTGGAGAGGAGTTGGTAGGCTTCGCAAATGAGCTGCATGTCGCCGTACTCGATGCCGTTGTGGACCCTTTTGACGAAGTGGCCCGCGCCGCTTTCGCCGACCCAGTCGCAGCAGGGGACGCCGCCGTCGACTTTTGCAGCGATGGACTGGAAGATGGCCTTAATGTGGGGCCATGCCTCGGGTGCGCCGCCGGGCATAAGAGAAGGGCCGTGGCGCGCGCCTTCTTCGCCGCCGGAAACCCCGGAGCCGACGAAAAGAATGCCCTTTTGCCTGAGTTCATGATAACGGCGCACCGTGTCTTCGTAATAGGAGTTGCCGCCGTCAATGATGATGTCGCCGGGTTCCAGGAGAGGCACGAGGTGGCCGATAAATTCGTCGACCGGGGCGCCGGCCTTGACGAGGAGCATGACGCGGCGCGGCTTTTTGAGAAGGCCGACCAGTTCCTCGATACTGTGCGCACCAACAATCTTGGTGCCTTTGGCTTCGTTGGCGAGAAATTCATCGACTTTGCTGACCGTACGGTTGTAGGCCGCGACGACGAAGCCATGGTCGTTCATGTTGAGGATGATGTTCTGGCCCATGACGGCCAGTCCGATGAGGGCTATGTCAGCAGTTTGAGGCATAAGAAGAATCAGCGATGGGTTTGGCGAAGCGCCGGCTGGCGCCCCATCTCAAAATAACGGGGGAAGTTCCTTCGGCAACCCTTATTCGAGGTTTGCTGAAACAGTCACAGTAACGTCATGCAAGACTTTTTTGCAGCGGCATCCGGAAGGTATTAAAGGGGCCCGAGGTCATCAGGATCGGGTACGACCTGGGTATTGGTGGAGACGCGTTTTTTTGGCGCGCCGGTTGCCTGGGGTGGAGGCGTGTCGGGGGCATCGGGATCGGGTATAGGCTGGGTTTCCGTCGTCTTTTTCATGCGGGCCGCCTCGGAAGCGGGTGCGGGAATGGTGACCGGGGGTGCTTCGACGGTGGCGGTTATTTTTTCAACGGCGGGAGCCGGGGCTTCCTTGGCGAGATCGGGGGAATCGACGACGGCATAGGTGCTGAGGCCGAAGGCGCGGGGGTTTAACTGGCGCAGGCGCTGGGCGAGAATGGTGGCGAGGGTGCGCAGGAGAAGGTTGCCGGCGCCCGGATTTTCCTGCATGAACTCAATCAGGTCACTGTCGGCGATGCGCCAGATCTGGCTGAACTCGGTGGCGATGACGGTGGCGGTGGCGGGGCCGGGATCGAAGAGGCTTATTTCGCCGAGGGTTTCGCCGGGGCCGACATGGGCAAGCAGGGATTCGGTATCGACCTCTTGTTTTGCGCGGACTTCGAGACGGCCGCTGATGACGACGAAGACGGAGGTTTGCATCGCGCCTTCATTGATGACGACGGTACCGGGGTAGGCGGGAAAAAATTCGCCGTAGGAACTGAGCAGGTCCCGATCATCGGGCTTGAGTTGGCCGATCCAACTGAAAGTGGGTAGGGTGGGCTTCGAAAGCGCTTCGGACATAAGGTACTCCGACTTATCAGGCTCTAGACATAATAAAGCAAATTAAATCTCCTGGGCAACTTTATCGTGCATTAAATGGACCTCCCCGCGGAATTTTTCCTCGTGGGCGATCTGTTTGAGCTCGGCATCGCGGCGGACGAGGTGGTCGGGGTAGTGGGTGATCCAGATGGACTGAACGTTGTGCTTTGCGGCTTCGCGGAAGAGTTCGCGCTCGGGGAAGTGGGTGAGTTCACAGAGGAGGGCTTTGATTTTTCCGGCTTCCAGGGCCGGGGTAAGCTCGCGGGGATGGGCAAGGTCGGCGGAGTAGATGTACCGGGCGCCCTCGTGTTCGAGGAGCACGCCGTAACAGTCAAAACACGTGTTGGGGTAGGCGCGCTTGAAGTAGCTGGCAAGGCTGCTGAGGTGCTGGGTGGCAAAGGGCGTGAAAGTGAATGGGCCGTGGTTGATGGCGCGCCCGGGCTTGACCTCGTGCCAGTGGATGGGGAAGCCGATGAGCTCGGGAAAGAGGAGACATTTCTCGAGCCAGTCCTTCATGGCGCGCATGACTTCGGCGGGGCCGAAGACGTGGAGAGGAGCCCGGCGGGCGCGGAGCCAGAGCGACTGGATGAGCGAGGAGACCTGGCCGTTGTGGTCACTATGCATATGGCTTAGCCAGAGCGCTTCGGGCACGTCGGGAAGAAATTTTTTATGAAGCAGGAAACGGGCGGCGGCGGCGCCGCAATCGAGCAGAAGGGTGCTTTCTCCCGCCTGGATCAGAATCCCGGAATGCTCACGCGTGGAGCTGGTATGGCCGTCGGCGGTTCCGAGAAAGATAGCTCGCATGGTCTTGACCTTGCTACGTTCCGCTTTCAGAGGCAATGGGAAACCGTTACTTGGCGTCCTGACTGAACATTTTGATGGCTAGTCTTCGGGCACGGCGCGATAGTGCTCGATATCGCTGAGGATATCGCGGAGGACCTGATAAGGCCATTGGTCGGCGTTGACGTTGGTGGTGAGTTTGGGGCCGTAAAAGTCGAGGACGGGCTTGGTTTCCTCTTCATAGATGCGAAGGCGGCGCTTGATGACTTCCTCGTTGATATCGTCGAGGCGCTTTTCCTTGAAGGCCCTGCGCTTGAGTCGGTCGTAGACTTTGCTCTTGTCCTTGCACTCGAGGTGAAAGACACGGCGGACGTCGAGTGTGGAGTTGAGTATCTTGGCCTGGCTGAGATTGCGGGGAATGCCGTCGAGCACGAGGAACTCGGTTTCCGGCTTGAAACGTCCGGCCTGGACCATGGAATCGATCTGGGCCGACCAGAGCCGGATGGTGATGTCGTCGGGAACGAGCTGCCCCTTGCTGCAATATTGGAGAAAGGCCTTGCCGAGCTCGGAACGGACGTCGACCGCCCGAAAAACGTCGCCGCAAGCGCAGTGATAGAAACCGGGGATGGTGCCGAGGATTTTGCCTTGAGTCCCTTTGCCTGACCCCGGGGCGCCGAACATAAGGAGTGATTTGTAAACCACGATGCGCGCCAGTTCAGACGATTTTTTGCGTTTAGGCAATCACAACTGGGGTGACAAAGCGAAAAAGAGGGGGAATTGTCAAGGGGGCGGCTTGTCTTGCTTCCTGGGACGGAAGCCCTAATTATGGGAGACATGCTTGACCCGGAACTTCTCGCCCTGTTGGTCTGCCCGGAGACGCACCAGGATGTGGCGCTCGCGCCGGAGGGAGAAATTGCGCGGCTCAACGAAGCAATTCGGGCCGGGCAGGTGCTGACGGTGGCGGGAAAGAAGGTCGAAGAACCGGTCGAGGGCGCGTTGATCCGGACTGACCGCGCGGTGGCCTATCCGGTCCGCGACGGGATTCCCGTCATGCTGGTGCCCGAGGGGTTGGTGATTCACAGTCTGAACCTGGGGGACGAGATAAAGGCCGGCGTCCATGGCTGATCTTGCCGGCAAAAAGCTGGGGGTTTTGTTGACGACGGCCCCGGCCCATCCAAATTTTCGACCGGCGCTGGCGTTGATGAATGCCGCGCTCGACGCGCGCGCGCGGGTCTATCTCTATTGCGTGGACGACGGGGTGCGTGCGGTCGCGTCGCCGGAGGTGCAGGCGCTCAAGGCGCGCGGAGCGAGTCTTTTCGGCTGCGCCTACGGCGCGCATCGGCGAAACATGCCGGTGGACGACTCGGCAGCCTGGTCGGGTCTGACGGTGCTGGCCGATGTGGTCGGGAGCACGGACCGGTTTGTGTCGTTTTAACCCGGAGACTTTTCGAGTATGTCGCTACCAAAAACACTGGTTCTGATTGAAACCGACCCACGTACGAGCCACCGCCCCGCCGAAGGGATACGCATCGCGGCGGGGATCGGCGCGTGGAAGAAGACGGACGTGACGCTCCTGCTGCGCGGCCCGGCGGGTTACAGCCTGCAGGAGTACGCGGACGAGTTGGTGGACGAGGACAATTTTGTCCGCTACCTGCCAATCGTCGCCGAGGCGCCGCGCCCGATTTACCTTGAGGATTCCTTCGCGGACACGGCGGCGTTGAAAGGCTCGGCGTTTTCCTACGAAATCATTTCGCCCGAACGGACTGCGGAACTGATCCGCGAGAACGACTACCTGATTCGTTTATGAGCGCGACCAACAAACGGCATCTCATTCTGGTGGTGGGCGATGCGGGCGGCGGCGTGCCGCAGGCCCTGAAGGCGGACGCCCGGGTGGTGACGCTGACGGAAGCCTCGGCGCGGGAGGTGTTGGAGGAAATTTTTGCTGCTGACACCGTGGCTGTCTGGAGTTCAACGGACAGCAATAACGCTTCGCCTTGAAAAACGACATTGCCGTGCGCAGTCGCCTGCCGTCCGCAGGACCTAAGCAAGCCACTTAAGGCCCGGTTTCGGGTTTTCGCGCAGCCAGGCGAGGCGGTCGGCGAGAGTGCGGGCGTGAATCTCGAGTTTGTGCCCGTCGGGGTCGAGAAAATAGAACGACTCGCCGGGGCTCGAATTGGGCTGCCATTCCTCGGCGTCATGGGCGACGAGTCTGTCCCGCAGGGCGGTGAATTGTTCGGGCGGAACGGCAAAGGCGGCATGGGTGTAGGAAGAGTTGTTGGTCGCTTCGCCCGCGGCCTTGTCGAGGATGAGGCTGACCCAGAGATCGCCGGCGGAAAGGTAGGCGCCCTCCTTCCAGCGGACGAGGGGCTGCAGGCCGACCACGGCGGAGTAGAAATGGAGGGACCGATCGAGATCGGAGACGGCGAAGGTGACATGGCTGATGCCGGAAATCATGCCGATCATTGAGCAGCCAATGGGCCTGGAGATCAAGAAAAGGGCCGTTAAATTCTTGTGAAATTCCATTATCTTTTCCTGTTAAAGCGGAAAGCAGGTGCTTAAACTGTAATTCTTATGACTCACATCAAGCTCTTCATCCCCGGCCCGGTGGAGGTTTCGGAAAAAACCATGCGCGCATTTTCACGACCGATGATTGGTCACCGGTCGAAGGATTTCCAGGCGCTCTATGCCGACATCCACCCCAAACTGCAGCAGATTTTTTACACCAGGCAGCCTGTCTTCGTGAGCACGAGTTCGGCCTGGGGCGTGATGGAGGGAGCGATCCGCAACCTGGTAAGCAAAAAAGTGCTCAATTGCATGAGCGGCGCGTTTTCGGACAAGTGGTTCGACGTGGCGAAGAAATGCGGCAAGGCCGCCGAGCCGTTGCAGGTCGCGTGGGGCCAGCCGATTACGCCGGAGGCGATCGAGGCCAAGCTGGCGACAGGCGAGTTCGACGCGATTACGGTGATCCACAATGAGACGAGCACCGGGACGATGAACCCGCTCTTCGACATCGCGCAGGTGATGAAAAAATTCCCCGACGTACAGTTCATCGTCGATTGCGTCTCGTCATTTTCAGCAATGAAGATTCCGTTCGACGAACTGGGGATCGACCTGATGCTGGCCGGGACGCAAAAGGCGCTGGCGCTTCCGTCGGGCTCGGCCCTTTTCACCGTATCGGAAAAGGCCAACGCCAAGGCCGCCACAATCAAGGACCGGGGCTACTACTTCGACGTGCTCGAGTTCAAAAAGGGCCAGGAGACGAACATGACGCCGACGACCCCGAGCATATCGCACTTCTACGCCCTGCAGAGCAAGCTGGAGGATATTTTTGCGGAGGGGCTCGACGCCCGCTATGCGCGACACCTCGAGAACGCGAAGCTGACCCGGGCTTGGGTGAAGGAACGCGGGTTCAAGCTCTTTCCGAAGGAGGGCTACGAGTCGGTGACCCTGACCTGCGTGGCGAACACCCGGAACATCGACATCCCGAAGCTCAACGGTGTGCTCAAGACCAAGCACTCATGCGTGATCGACGGCGGCTACGGCAAGATCAAGGGCACGAGTTTCCGCATTTCCCACATGGGCGACGAAAGCACGGAGAATATCCGGCAGTTGCTCGGCTGGATTGACGAGGCCTTGGCGGAGATTTAAAGGCCCCAATCTGGTAATCAAGCGCATAGTGCCGAATTGCTATCTGCAGGGTGATTGACTGCCTGTAGCAAGGAGATCTGCTCTCGAGGTAACTTCCAGCCTAATAAAGGCTTAGTGAAGATTTAGATTGATTGCGCCGGAATTTCCGCTAAACGTAAGATTAGAAAGGAACATGTTGTGAAGTCTTTCGTGGTCGGGGCGGCTGGCGCCTTCGCTTCCATCAAAATGGAGTTGGGAGCAAGTTCACGCTAACACGGACCCGGCGCTTCGGCGCACGGGTTTTTTGCCTGCCATGCCTTCCCGGCGACCACAGGACACATCGACAGCTTCATCAATTTCCCACGTCGGGGCCGCATGCCGGTTTGGCCAAACAGGGCGCAAACGGGCGGCACGACACGCGAAGTTTGAGATGGACCGATAAGCGGTCTACAAGCGCGGCGGGAACGCATCTTTAGTCGGGGGCTTTTAGCCACGAGAATCAAGGGTCATATGTCAATAGACCAGAAGCGAATCAATGGAGCCGGCCGGTTGAGCCTGAAAAGAGCGCGGATCGAATCGCGCGATTCACGGCATGTCAGTAACATTACATGAGTTCAGATTATCGCTCACGAGGCGGCGGCGGACGTCGCAGACGCGGAGGACGGGGACGCGGCGGTCAAGGCTATTACGGTGGGGAAAACCGGTTGCACAGCAACGGCTCGGGTGGTTCCGCGCCGAAGAAAAAAAGCCTAATTCAAACCTTGCTCGGTTGGTTTTCCGGCAAGAAAAAGACGGAGGGCACACCCGGCTCGGGCCGCTTCAGCAGTCCGCGACCGGACTTTAAGGATAGGGAACGGGAACCCCGGGCTGAACGCCCCCGGCGTGAAGACCGGCCCAAGGCCGAGTTCGTGCCGCAGGAGATCGTTTCGCCGAAGCTCTACGTGGGAAATCTTTCCTACGAGGCGGTGGAGAGCGACCTCTTCGACCTCTTTTCCAAGGTCGGCGCGGTGAAAAACGTCGAGATAGCCATGGACCGGCGGACCAACCGCTCGAAAGGCTTCGGCTTCGTCGAGATGGAAACGCTGGAAACGGCCAAGGAAGCCGCCGCCAAGTTGAACCGGACCGATTTTATGAGCCGGCAGATCGTGGTTAGCGGCGCCAAGCTCGACAAGCGGCCCAGCACGAGCCCGCACGAAGCCGATGCGAATGAAAGCGAGAGCAATCCCGGGTCGGCGATCTAGGGGCTGACAGACCCTGCGAATCTAGCTTTCGTGCAAAAACCGGCGGCACCGCAAGGCGCCGCCGGTTTTTTGTTGTCTGGTTCTACCGGGTTGTGCTGAGGCAAAGGCTTAGATTTCAATCCATCCTTTGACGACATCGCCCGCGGCAACGGCATCGAACGCTTCGCGAAATTGGTCGAACTTCCAGCTATGGGTCATGACTTCGCGGGTGGGTAGCATGCCGCGCCGGATCAGATCGGCGACCCAGCCGTAGGCCAGGTGTTCTTCTGCGGGAAGATTGACGATTTTGGCGCGTTCGGGACACGTTGACCAGGCGAGCTCGTAGCGCTGTCCTTCGGGAACACCGTAGATGGCAAGGATTCCGCCGGGTGCGAGGAGCGAGAGGCCGAGATTGATTTGATCGGGCAGGCCGACGGCTTCCAGAAAAAAATCGACCCCGGCACCGCCGTTGAGGTCCCGAAGCTGGGTCGCGACCGGGCCTTTTTGGACATTGATGCCGTGGGTGGCGCCGAGGCGGCGAGCCAAGTCGAGGCGTGTGTCGCGGCGACCGAGGACGAAGATCTTTTCCGCGCCGCCCAAGAGGCTCCAAAAGATCATGCTGAGCCCGGCCACGCCGGTTCCGGAGATGCAGACGCTTTTGCCCGCAACGGAAGGGAGGTGCCGGAACCAGCTTGCGGTTTCGGAGAGCGAGATGGCGAGGATCGCATCGGGCAGGGCGAGGCCGGCAGGGACGACCTGCTGGCGCAGGGCGGTATAGTCGTTTTTGTAAGAGTCCTGGCCTGCCTGAACCAGGGCGATGCGGTCGCGGACAATGCCGTATTCGGCAAATCCGCCCCAGGCACTGGCAAAGCCGCCGCGCTTTTCGCCGGGCCAAATGGCGACCGGTCGCTTGACGAAATCACCGGTGTGGAACGACTGGACTTTGGGCCCGGTTTCAACGACTTCGCCAACGGCTTCGTGGCCCAGAATGGCCGGATAATCGCGATGGAAGGGCTGCCGGCCATGGATCAACTCCCAGTCGGTGGTGGCGCAGATGCCGCAGCCCCTGATACGAACAAGGGCCTCGAAGGGGCCGATTTCAGGCTTGGTGAGGTCGGTGAGCTGGAGTTCGCCGGGTCGGGGGATGAGTAAGGCGCGCATAATCAGCTTTTCCAGTCAAAGATGACACCAAGGAAACCTTCGGAACCCGCGCCGATCTGCCGGTAAATTTCGGCGGCATCCCGGGGTTTGACACGGTGAGTGACAAGGTTGCGGACCTTGAGGTGGCCGTCGCGTACCCACTGCATGGCGGCCTGGACGGCGGGGCCGGAGTGAGCGCAGGGAAAATAACAGGTGGGCAGGCGGCCATGGAAGGCGTTGAGGTCGAGCGCGGAGGGGGGCGGGTACCAGCCCTGGAAAACGAATTTGCCGCGCCGGCGCAGGAGAGGGAAGAGGCTGTTGACGACGGCGGGCGAACTGGAGGTGTCGATGATGATATCGAAACCATTCGGGGCAATTTCCCGCGCACGCTCCGCGAGGTTCTCCTTGCCGGAATTGATGACCCAGTCGGCGCCGTTTTCGCGGGCCTTCTCGAGGCGGGCGGTGACAATGTCGGCGACCGCAACACGCGCGCCTTTGAGACGGCAAATCTGGGCTGCAAACTGGCCGATGACGCCAAGCCCCACAACGAGGACACGTGTGCCGACGGGAATGCCGGCCATTTCCATGCCGCGCAGCGCGACGCTGCCTAAGCCGGTGAGCGCGGCGTCAAAGGGATCAAGCCCCTGAGGCAATTTCTCGCAATGATGAACATCAAGTTGCTCCGGATTGGGATGGGCATCCTCGAAAACGTCGACAACGGCACGGGCCAGATGGCTGGACATCCAGCTTTTTCCCTCAAGCTCGCCGGCAAGGCGGCTGCGGATGAAGTTGACCATGTCGCCCACCTTGTAGCCACGCGAGATGGCCTCGGGCCCGGCCTCAATGATACGACCGATGCCCATGTAGCCGGGGACGTTGGGGAAGGCGATTTCCGCGCGCTTGCCGAGGTAGGTCCAGCGTTCGGTGCCGACCGAGACGCCGCTGGCCACAACATCAATGACGATGTCGCGGGGCGTGGGAGTGGGGAGGTCGATTTCGCGAAGTTCAACTTTGCCGGGTTCTGGGAAGACAAGTGCCTGGGTTTTCATAAGTGGAATAGGGCCTCATTGAACCATCGAATGGGGTGAATGGGAACGGTGATAAAACTGATTTAAGTTGGACAAAAATGATCTTTTATGACCTTTATGGCTACAAGGAAATCACAAGCAAATGAATCCGAATGCATGGCTCGACCTCATCTCACCGCGTTTGAACGATACATGGCGTGGTTCCTGGAAATCGGGCACAATAGAGCCGGGACGTTACCTGCACGACCATGAGCTCGTGGTGGTGACGGAGGGCTCCTGTCGGGTGCAAGTGGAACGGGATTATCACGAACTGGCAATCGGTACTTTTCTGATTATCCCGCCCGGCATTTATCATACCACGATGACCCATCACGGAGGCGTGGGTCGTTCCTGCTTTCATTTTGACTGGCTTCGTCCGGCCCCGACTCGTCGACGGCTTCCAAGCTGGATTTTTCATCCCGCCCGCCCCCGGTCCGGTGACATCAAGCGCGGACCGGCTTTTGTGCCGCGCCGGGTCAGGCAAGGCCACTTCGATCCGTCGGGGCCGATACTTCCGCTCATGGAAAGGATTTTTCAACGTCAGGCCACGGGGTCGGAACAGGAGCGGGCAACCTGCCATCTCCTTTTTGCCGAGGTGCTCTACCTCCTTCTCTGGCGGGAAGGAACGCGGCGTCCGCCCGGGGATCGATCCACCTTGCTGGCCTATGCGGTGAAGGAATTGCTGGATCGGACGCCTGAAAATGAGATGGGGATTCAGGCGTTACTGGCCACTCTCGGCTTTAGCTACGCGCATCTGTGCCGGTTGTTTCAGGCGAAGTTTGGCATTTCACCGGTCGAGTATAGAAATTCGGCGCGGCTGGAGCGCGCCGCGGACATTTTGCGGGATCCTCGCCGGACGATCGCCGAGGCGGCCTACACGGCGGGTTTCAACGATCCTGCCTATTTTTCGCGAATGTTCCGCAAACGTCATGGCGTGTCGCCGAGTCGGGCGCGGCGGGAAGGTGATGCCCTACACCGTTGTAACCGGCGGCTGTTTTGACTTTTGCGCGGATGGGCCGCACAGTGGAGGAGTGAATCGTCGTTCATTTCTTCGTACAGTGGGTGGCTGCGCCTGCGCGACCTTGGCGCCTTCGACGCTTTTTCTCGGAATGCGGAACGCGGCGGCGCTGGAAGCGGCGGAGCAGCTTGATTTAACAGGCAAGCTGGGGCTGGCCGATGCTGCGCTAGGCGTGGCGAAGTCGCTCGGCGCATCTTACGCCGATCTCCGGCTCTGCCGTTACCAGACCGAGTATTTCGAGGTGCGCGAGCGGCGGCTGGAGGAATCGTCGGCGGGCCTGAGCGCCGGGTTTTCCGTGCGGGTGCTGCTGGACGGGACGTGGGGTTACGCGAGCAGTCCGCTGGCCACGGTCGACGAGGTGAAGCGGGTGACCGCGCGCGCGATCGAGGTGGCGAAGGCGAGTCAGCCGCTGCAACTGCGGAAATTTGTGCTGGAAGACGTGCCGGTTTACCAGGACCGGTGGGACATGCCGATGAAAGCCGACCCGTTCAAGGTGCCGGCTGACGAAAAGATCGCGAAGTTAATGGCGATGAACGACGCGGCGTTGAAGGCGGGGGCCGATTACGCGACGGCGGCATTTGCCTTCGTGCGCGAGGAGAAATTTTTTGCTTCAAGCCGCGGCAGCCGGATCGAGCAGACGCGGGTGCGGGTCATGCCCGACACCGAGGTGACGGTGATCGACAAGGCTTCGGGCCATTTCGCAACGCGGGACGGCTTGGCTGCGCCGCGCGGCAGCGGTTATGATTATATTTTAAGCTATGATTTTACCGGTGAAGCGGCGAAGGCGGCGGAGCAGGCGCGGGAGAAGCTGAAGGCGAAGCCGGTCGAGCCCGACGATTACGACCTGGTGCTGGACCCGACGAACCTCTGGCTGACGATCCACGAGTCGGTGGGGCATCCGACGGAGCTGGACCGCGCGCTGGGCTGGGAGGCGAATTTCGCCGGGACGACGTTTGTGACGCCGGACAAGCTGGGCAAGCTGAAGTACGGAAGCAGCCTGATGAACATCATTGCGGACCGGAGCCAGGAAGGTGGACTGGCGACGGTCGGTTACGATGACGACGGCGTGCGCACGTCCGGGGCCGAGTTTCCGATCATCAAGGACGGTATTTTCGTGAATTACCAGATGGCGATCGGGCAGGCGCAACTCATCGGGCAGAAGAGCTCAAATGGTTGTGCGTTTGCCGACAGCTGGTCGGCGTTCCCAATCCAGCGGATGCCGAACGTGTCGCTGGTGCCGAATCCGAAGGCGTGTTCGCTTGACGATCTTTTCGCGGACGTGAAGCATGGCATTTACATCGTGGGCAACGGAAGCTGGAGCATCGACCAGCAGAGGCACAATTTCCAGTTTGGCGGGCAGCTTTTCTACGAAATCCGAAATGGAAAACTGGGCGGGATGCTGCGCGACGTGGCCTACCAGGGCAGCACGGTGGAGTTCTGGAACTCGATGGATGGAATCGGCGACGCAAGCACCTACTTCCTCGGCGGCGCGCCGAACTGCGGAAAGGGACAGCCGGAGCAGACGGCGCCCGTTTCACACGGGGCGGTGCCGGCGCGGTTCCGGCAGGTGACGGTGTTGAACACGGCGCGAAAGGTTCTCACATGATTCTCGACGAAGGCGATGCGCAAAGCCTGGCGAACAAGATATTGGGCCTGTCGAAGGCCGATTCGTGCATTGTCACGATCAGCGGCGACGAGAGTCGGCACATTCGCTTCGCGCAGAACATGGCGACAACGAACGGTTCGCCGGGCGACATCGAGGTGAGCGTGGAATCTCATTTTGGGAAGCATTCGGGGGCGGCATCGGGTACCGACCTGGGGGACGACGCCCTGGTGGCGCTGGTGGCGGCGTCGGAAATGACGGCTCGGCTTGCGCCGGAAAATCCCGAATTTATGCCGCCGCTCGGTCCGCAAAAATACGTGGAGGAAACCGGTTTTTCACCCGCGACGGAGGTGGTTACTTCGGCAATGCTGGCTGCCGCGGTCCAACCGGTGTTGCGGCAGGCCCAAGCGAAGAACCTGCAGGCATCGGGTTTTCTGGAGGCTGGTGTTTCGTTTTCCGCTTTTGCCACGAGCAAGGGGCTTTTTGTTTACGACCGAGAGACCGAGGTGCTGCACACGGTCACGGCGCGGACGCCGGACGGGACCGGGGCGGGTTGGGCTGGCACCACCCATTACGATTTCAGCAAGCTTGATGCGGCGGCAATGGGGTCGGTGGCGATCGACAAGGCGGTTCGCTCGCAGAAACCGTCGCGGCTGGCGCCGGGAAAATACCGAGTGATCCTGGAACCGTCGGCGGTCTCTGACCTGATCGGCATTTTGGTGGCTGAGGAGTTTGACCAGCGCGCTGCCGACGAGGGGCGCAATTTTGCCACCAAGGAAGGGGGCGGGTCGCGTTTGGGCGACACGGTTTTTGGGAAAAACGTGACGATTTATTCCGACCCAAACGATCCGGTGGCGCCGGGCGGCATCTATTCTGACGACGGTTTGCCGGCGCAGAAGACAATGTGGATCGAAAACGGCGTGCTGAAAAATCTCCAATGCAGCCGGTATTGGGCGCAAAAATCGAAGCTGCAGCCGGTGCCGGGACCAACAACGCTGACGATGGTGGGAGGGACGACCTCAATTGCCGACATGATCAAGCAGACGAAGCGCGGGCTGCTCATCACCCGCTTCTGGTACATCCGCGAGGTTGATCCGCAAACGGTGCTTCTGACCGGCCTGACGCGCGACGGCGTTTTTCTGATCGAGGACGGCGCGATCACCAAACCGGTTTGCAATTTCCGCTTCAACGAGAGCCCCGCGGCGATGCTGAACAAAGTGGTGGCGCTGGGTCCGTCGGTGCGGACTTACGGCGAGGAGGGTCCGGGCTTGCCGGTTGCCGCGCCGCCGCTGCTGGTGGACGAGTTTACACTGTCGAGCGTATCAGACGCGGTGTAGGTTGCACATGATGCGTTGGTCGTTCCTGCAGGAATCTTACGGGTCCCGTAGGCTATCTTATAAAACCAAACTTTCCTTGCCGTGGCGCGGCGGTGCGGTGATACTTGTCTCACTATGGGAGCATATCCAGGACGCAAACAGGTTCGCAAACGCGCCAGGCGCGCGGCGAAGAACGATCGTATCATCGCCAAAAAAGCCGCGGCAAAAAAGTAACGGCCAACGCCTCCTTTTTTCCATGAAAAAAGGTTTCGCGCTTCTGGCCTTGATGCTTTGCGCGGCGGTGGCGCGTGCAGATGTGCCGCTGCCCACGTGGAATGACAAAGCGGCCCAGACCTGGTGGGCGCAGAACCCGACGCCGGACAAGTGGCCGCAAGCGGTGGACCAGTTGCGCGCGCAGCTTGAGGCGAATTACAAATCAAACGGCGCTTCGGCGTTTTCTGACTCCGACTTTCAGGGCTGGCTGGAACACCTCGAGTGGGTCCGGCTCGGCCTTGACTCTCCAGATATCCTGGCCGATCCCAACAACCTGAAGACCTTTGTCGTGCTCGGGAACGACACGGCGGTCTCGCATCTTTTCATTCGGAAGCTTGACCCGCTCAACGTTGAAAAGCAGGCGTTGTTGAACCTGCTCAAGCTGGCTCAAGCGAACCTTGACGACCTCAATACCTACGCCGCTTTGGGCGTCGCGTTCAGCCTTGTTTTCGACAAGCCGTTCCCCCGTGATTGGCCTCATCACCAGGTCGATCCGCAAGCTGTTCCAGTCGGTGACCTCGACGTCGTGCAACGCTTTAATTTTTACGTACAGTCCGACCGAGACAAGAAACTCGACCTGGATTTGACGCAACAGACGTTTGAGAACCTGAAATTTCTGGTCGACAGCGAAGTTAAACTTTCGGAACTGACCTACGCACAATCAAACCCGAAACGCATTCCCTACGACCAGTTCGATCAGGCTTTTTCCTCGATCCAATACGATATGACGCGCGACAAACCCGGAAAAATTCTAGTAAACTGGGGACTGCCGACTTACACGTTGAAGGACATCGAAACTGCGGGCGGGATTTGCATCGACCAGGCCTATTACGCGACAATCCTTGGCAAGGGTCTGGGCATTCCGACGGTCTCTTTCCGTGGGCAGGGGACCGGCGGCGGTCACGCGTGGTTTGGGTATCTGTCGAGTCGAGGAGAATGGCAACTCGACTGCGGCAAGTATGCAAATCAGAGTTATCCAAGAGGTTACGCGCTTGATCCGCAGACCTGGCGATGGATCGACGACACTCAACTGGGTAATTTTTTTAAAAACATAGAGACGAGTACGAATTATCCGGCTGCAATGACAGGACTGGCGTGGGCCGGATTGCACCAGAACGATCCGCTTTGCCGGCAAATTCTCGACGATACGCGCTCGGTTATGCCGGAACTCTCCAAAACATGGGCAATCGAGGCCGAGGTGTTGAGGAAAATGGGTGCGAGTGACGATGACCAAAAAACATTTTACCAGAACTGGATCACCCAGTTTCAATCATTCCCCGATTTAAAGGTTGAAGGGCAGGAGTTGCTTCTGGCCGTGCTCAAGAAGACCAACGACCCCGGCGCGGATGAGCTTCAGCAGGACATCGTGCTGGAAAATCGCAGCAGCGATTTCGACCAGGGCGTTCTGGGCGCCGCTGGGACGATTGAGGACAAAATCAAGGCAGGGGACTGGGATGGAGCGCAACTTGAATTTGAAACGACGATCCGCGATTTTGGTGACCAAGGAGGCGGTTCGCTTTTTTACAACGTGATTGTGCCTTACGTGGAGACATGCCTCAAGAACGGGCACGTAGATCAGGCGGACAACGGCCTCCGCTTTGTGAGGGATCGCATGTCTGTGGACAGCAGCACCCTTTTGGGTGAGGGCTTCGTGAAGCTGCAATCGGACGTCGACAAGCAGAAAAAGAGTCCTGCGGACGGCGGTAACGCTTCGCCCTAAAAGAACGCTGCCGTGCCCAGTGCCTACGCGCCAAGCTTGAAGGCGTCGTGCACGACCTGGATGGCGCGCGGACCTTCCGATTCGTTGATAATGACGGAGATCTTGATCTCGCTGGTGGAGATCATCTGGATGTTGATTCCCGCCTGGGCCAGGGCGGAGAAGAGAGTGGCGGCAACGCCGGTGTGGGAACGCATGCCGATGCCGACGACGGAGAGCTTGCTGATACCGTCTTGCGCCGTGTGGCTGCGCGCGCCGATCTTGGCGACCTGCGCCTCGATGACCTTACGGGCCGGGGGCAAGTCGTCCTTGTTGATGGTAAAGGTGAGGTCGGTGGTGCCGTCGAGGGACACGTTCTGGACAATCATATCGACATTGGTGCCGGAATCGGCCAAGGCCGAGAAAAGGCCGGCGGCGACGCCGGGTTTGTCGGGGACGCCGATAATGGTGACCTTGGCCTGATTTTTTTCCAGGCTGACTCCGCGTAAGACGACTTCTTCCATGGCTGCGTGTTCCTCTCGTATGACTGTTCCGGGATTATGATTGAAACTGGATCGGACCTCAAATCGGACTTTGAACTTTTTGGCGAATTCAACCGAACGGGCCTGCATGACCTTGGCGCCAAGGCTGGCGAGTTCGAGCATTTCGTCGTAGGAAATTTCGGCAATCTTTTTCGCGTGGGGCACAAGGCGCGGGTCGGCGGTATAGACGCCGTCGACGTCGGTGTAGATTTCGCAGGTATCGGCCTTGAGCGCGGCGGTTAGGGCAATCGCGGTGAGGTCGGAGCCGCCGCGGCCCAGCGTGGTGATGTGACCCTCTTCATTTTGGCCTTGGAAGCCGGCGACGATCACGACGTGGCCCGAGTCGAGGTGCTCCAAGACTTTTTTTGGGGTAATGTTGAGAATTTTCGCTTTGGTATGGATGCGGTCGGTGACGATACCGGCTTGGGCGCCGGTCAGCGAAACGGCGGGGATGCCCAGCCCGTGTAGCGCCAAGGCCAACAGGGCGATGGTTTGCTGCTCGCCCGTGGATAAGAGGACGTCGACTTCGCGTGCGTTTGCTTCGGGGTTGACCTCACGAGCGAGCTTGATGAGGCTGTCGGTAACGCCTGACATGGCGGATACGACGACGACGAGGCGATGGCCGGCCTTGTGGCTTTCGGCGACGCGGCTGGCGACGTTGCGGATGCGCTCGGGATTGGCCACCGAGGTGCCGCCATATTTCTGGACGATAAAAGACATGGAAGTGAAAGCGTCCAGCAATAGCGCGAAATGGGGTTGATGACAATCTCGTAGCGGTTATCGCGTGCCGATAGGTGGAAGGCAAAAAAGAACCGCCGCACGGAAGGCCGTGCGGCGGTTGAAAAAATATACCCCGGGAGTGCCGTGTGGGTGGTACTTTCGACCCTCACAAGTAGGGCGGAGACGGCTGCGGGAATCCCGCCTTCCAGTGAAGGCGTGGCGTTCAGGCCACAAGCTTGGCCTCCTTGATCGTGAATTATCGGACGAAAGACTTCTTCCCGGTATCACGCACACCCCAGGGTAAACCGTTTGCCGGAGGAGACTTCTCCCGCGGCGAAAATTTCCAAAGATCGTTACTTCAAAAATCTACCCGACGGAGGGCGGATGTCCGCTACTTCGCTGCCACTTGGATCGTCCGCCCTCTAAATAAAACCTACGCCTGTTCCGGGAAAAAGCCACCAACTATCCCCATATTTTTTTACCGGGTGGACACGGTTTTATTTGACAATTTCGGCCAAGGAGAGGCGGGTCCTGCGGACGGCAGTAACACTTCGCTCGAAAAGAATACTGCCGTCCACCGGGACTCCACTGCTTCAGCGCCATGCCGCGAGCATGGCATAGACGATAACGCCGGTGACGGAGACATAGAGCCAGATCGGAAAGGTAAAACGAGCAAGGCGCTTGTGGGCGGGAAAGCGTCCGCTGAGAGAAAGAAAAAAGGTGATGAGAATCATCGGAAGGGCCACAACGGAAAGTCCGATATGGGAGATAAGCAGTGCGAAGTAAACGGGGCGGATCAAACCCTGGCCATGAAAGTGCGTCTCGCCGTGAAGGGCATAGTTGGTGATGTAGCTGGCGAGGAAAAGAGAGGAAAAGATAAACGCGGTGAACATGGCGGCTCGATGGGCCTCGATTCGCTTGGAGCGGACGAAAAAGAAGCCGGTGACCAGGGCACTGGCGGAAAGGGCATTGAGCAGGGCATTGAGGGCGGGAAGAAAAAGCAGGTGAGTGCCGGTGACATCCTCCGGTGAATGGTAATAGACGAGCCAGAAAATAAAGAGGCTGGCGACGATGCTGATGGCGATGATGGCGGCAACCATGCGGAGCGGGGTGCGCGTCTCATTGATGATAAAGGTCGTCATGGTGTCAGTATAAGGTCAGGGATTTTCTTCTTTTTCGAGCGTTTTGATGCCATTGAGCAGGTCGGTGCGGCCATCGGTGCCGATGCCGTCGTAGGAGCCGCGTACCACGCCGTCAGCATCCACGAGGACAAGGCTGGTGCTGTGGGTGACGATGAACTGGCCGGGCTCGAGGGGATGGCCGCGGTTGTCCTGGACAACCTGGTAAAAGCCGTTCTCGATCAGGTCGTCGAGCGATTTTTCGGGTCCGGTAAGGAACCACCAGCGGTTGGGATCGGCGCCGAATTTATTCGCATAGGCGGCGAGGACCGCCGGAGTGTCGTCCTGCGGATCGACGGTGAAGGTGACGAGTTGCACGTGAGGGTCGTGGGCGACAGCGTCCTGAACTTTGGCCATGTTGGCGGTGATGAGCGGACACGGGCCGGGGCAGGTGGTGAAGATGAAATCGGCGACCCAGATTTTGCCGCGCAAATCCTGGTTGGTGATGGTCCGGCCGCTGCGTTCGGTCAGGACGAACGGCGGGACATCATTGATCCGGCGCAACTTTGAAGCATGGCTGACGCTACCCTGCGTGGCGAAATGGTAGGCGACGACGCCGAGAATGAGAACGGCGAGGATGCGGATGGGCCAGCGGTAGGGCGATGGCGACGGGACGGAAGGATCTGGCATGGGGGTGGGCGACAGTTCGTTGAGGGTAAATCCTAGCGGTCGCGGTTGGATCGCGCAACCCAGAGTCGGATGACTGTTTTTAAAATAATCTTTCTGTCGTCGCCGCCTCCGAATTTTGCTTCAATGGGCGGCATATGATTTTTCTGTCAAAATGGAAGCCGAATGTTCGCGGTTTGGCGCTCGTGACCGGTGTTGCTATCCTGACCGCTTGCGCCGCACCTCCGGACGATCTGACCAATTCACGGCTGACGCAGCCCCCGGCAGGCACGCCGGTCCCCCCGCCGGCGGAGGCGGGCGACATCGCCATCGCAGGGCAGTATGCGGCCCACGCCATCATGGATTTGCCGGAGGTGGCCAACGCCACGGTACCGCCGCTGGTGCAGTTCACCGGTGTGACGAGCATTATCGTGAGCCAGGTGCCGATCGACACCGAACCTTACACGGTGCTGTTGCGCGACCGCCTGCTGCTGATCACACGCGAGAAGCTCCGTTTCGTTGAACGGGAACTGCCACCGCTGGAGGTCACAACGTCGAAAAAGAGCAAGAAAAAGAAGGCCGCGCCGGCTTCGGAAGCGTCGGAGAACCCCGATTACCAGGTGCTGGCCGAATTGCACGGGCGCTACAAGGACGATTTCTACAAAGTGCAGATTCAGTTCGTCGACATTCACACTGGTGCGGTTCTATTCAACGGCCTTTATCGCATCGGCAAGGAAATACCTCCAGCCGATGACACGTCGCCGGCGCCCTCCGATACCGCCGTCCCGCCTCCTGTGGATAACAACGCGCCGTCCACGCCGACGGTGCAGGACCCGTCCCAGTCCTCCGCAACGGGGATGACGCAGTAACCCGGGCGAAGGGGAAGCATCATGCGCGCGGCCATGATTTTTTGTCGGGCGACGCTGGGAGGCATCTGCCTGCTGCTCGTGGCGGGTTGCGCAGGCGGCCAGTCCAACCCCTCGGTCACGGCCAACGATCCGCCTTTGCCGCAGCCTGCGGGCAATCCTTCTCCGCAGTCCGTTCCGCCGTCTGCCGCGCCATCGCCGGTTAGTGTTGTTTCTCCGCCTCCTGCCGCTTCCTCTGCCCAACCGGCCCCGATGCAGGAACCGGCCGCGCCGCTGCAATCTTCGTCCGGAGTTCCGGTGACCACTTCACCGAAGGATTCCGGGACGTCCGATACCACCACGGCTTTCGATAATGTCGATCTGGTCAATGCGAATCTGGTCGGCAAACTTGCCATCCTTCGGGCCGGATCGAGCCGGACGGAAGACAATCTCCTGAGCGTCTTTGTCGGCCTGAAGAACGAAACCGCACGCGTGCTCCAGGTCGAAATCCAGACTATCTACAAGGACAGTTCGGGTCAGGCGCTGACACAGGGCACGGAGAACTGGATTCCGATGAAGCTCAAGCCGCACGAGGAGGCCCAGTATCGCTCCGTCGCTATTTCAGAAGACGCGGCCGATTTCCTTGTCCGCATCCGGCGCGCGGTGCCGGCTGTCTCGACGAGCTCGTCCGGGAGTGGTCAATAACCGGGTTGTCGCATGCATTTTGACCTCACCACACCCGGGCTGACAGGCGCGTGGAATGTGCTAGCTTGGAGCATGAGCGCAGATGCCCAGGAGCCCCAGGAAGTGCCGGTCGACGTGTTGCCGCCGCTGCCCAAGGATTCAGCCCGGCCGCTTTCGCCCTCGTTGCCGAATCCGCCGCCGTTCGCGGGGTTGCGCACGTTTTATCATCCCGCCAGCGGTGTGGTGATTCTCGCATTCGACTGGCTGGCATTCGGTACTGATTTGGTGAGCGATTTTCTTGCGCTACCGGTCATTTGCGTCCTTTCTTTCCTCCTGACCTTTCCATTCCTCTACCTGATCCAGGTAAAATGGTCGCTCGATACGAAAGCCTCGGCGTTGGGGAAGGCTTTTCTCGGGGCGTTTTTGGTTGGGTTGCCGTTTCCCATCACGGGCACGCTGCTCGGGGCGGCGGTGCTGGCACTGGCGGGTCTGCCGGGCAACCCCGTCGAGGCGTTAAAGAAAATCACCACACCGCAGCAGAGTGGTCCTCGCTGACGGCAGGTCCTGCGGACGGCAGTAAAGGTTTGCTCTAAAAGATCAGAGCCGCGCGCAGCATTTGCGGCACACGGCGCAGGTCAATTTTAAAGACGGACTCTAAGCCAGCATTGAGTCGACACAGCGCTTGAGCGCGGGGTCGGGGTTCTCGACATCGGCCTCGTACTCGATCACGGCCATGCCGTCGAAACCGCCTTGGCGCAACGCGGCGTTGAAAGCGGGGAGATCGAGGTTGCCCTGGCCGACGATGGTGTCCTGCCACTGGCCGTTGCGCGCGAAGACAAAATCCTTGTAATGGATGCCGTAGATTTTGCCGGCGTATTTTTTTGCCCATTCAACGGGATTGCCCGCGTGGGGCCCGATCTGCATGGCCCAGGCGGTGTCAATGCACAGGCCGATTTCGGGTCCACCCAGGTCGAAGAGATAGTCCAGCACCGAAGGCTGGCCGCCGAAGTGATAGCCGCCGTGACAATGGATGCCGACGCGGATGCCGAATTCACGGGACCAGCGGCGCACTTTGGGCACGGCTTGCATGAAGGTGGCGATGTTGAAGTGACAGGAAATGTGACGGGCACCGGCAGCGTCGGCGCATTCGAACCAGGCACGCTCGCCGTCGTTGCCGTCAAAGGTCTGGACACCGATGGAGATGATGGAAATGCCGGCTTGGCGATAGATGTCGACAACTTTTTTGAAGGCATCCGGTTGGCTGAAATCGGCGTGGACGGCGCACAGTTCGATCTGGTCGAGGCCGATGGCTTGCACTTTTTTGGCGACGACGGCGTTGTCTTTAAAATGGCGAAAGCAATAGCTTTGAACGCCGAAGGAGGGCTTTGAACTCATAGGGGAGGATGGGGTTGTGGGTGTGGGGTTATTTTGCGAGGTCGAAACGGACTTCACGCCCGGTAATGGCGGAAGCGTTGAGAGCGTCGAGGATACGCTGCACGCCGAGGGCCTGGTCGAGGGTGACGCAGAGTTCTTCCTTGCCGAGGAGGTGGTTGATGAAGTTGTGGAAGCGGCTGCCGTGCGGGAAGTGGAGCGGGGCAACCGGTCCCTGGACGATAACGTATTCGCCGGTCTTGTCATTGGGGTGGTAGAACCTGCCAGCGCGGGCGAGCGCACCGCCCTTGGTGCCATAGAGCTGGACGTCCGCGCGGTCGTGTTCCTCGGCATGGCAGGCCCAGGAGACGTCAAGGGAAACGGAGACCCCGCTGGCAAAGCGGATCAAACCGGTGGCAAAGTCATCAACATCGAAGGCAAGACCCTCGTTGTCGGATTTGCCCCAGCCACCAAAGCCGAGGCCAAGATGGCCGAACTTGGTGTAGGTGGCGCCGGAAACCGAAACGGGATGAAAATCGCCGAGGAGATACAGGGCAAGATCGAGGTAATGAACGCCGATATCGTAGAGCGAACCCGCTCCAGCCAAGGCCTTGTTGCCGAACCAAGTGCCCTGCTTCGGAATGCCGGAGCGGCGCATCCAGTAAGCCTTGATGTGGTAGATTTCGCCAAGTTCGCCCTGCTCAACCAAGGTCTTGATGGTTTGGGGGGCGCGCTCGAAACGCTGATTCATACCGAGGGTGAGGACCTTGCCCATCTTCCTGGCGACGTCGGCGGCCTGCTGCGCCTCGGCGTAGTTCAGCGCGAAGGGCTTTTCCAGGATGACGTGTTTGCCGGACTGGAGCGTCTGGATGGTGAGAGGCACATGATACTTGTTGGGTACGGCGATGTAGACGGCGTCAATCGCGGGGTCGGCAAGCAATTCATCGGCGGTGGCGCAGGCCTTCGGGATTTTGTACGCGGAACAAAGTTCCTCGGTGCGGGCGGCGTTGACGTCCTGGGCGGCGACGACCCGGGCGTTGGGGTGGCGGTTGATCTCGGCGGCGCTGTAGTGGGAAATTTGGCCGGCGCCGAGGAACCCGAAACGAACTTGATCAGTATTCATGGAATTTGATGAAAAATCTTCTTTCAGTTTGATTTGAACATAGGACACGGGTTTGACAATGACCAAGAGTTGTTAAAAACTAGGATTTGTTGTGAAAAAATCGGCTCACCCGCTGCCTTTGCATTCCGCATGGCGGGGAGCGAAGCTTGAAAGATTGGTTCACTATTTTCAGCGGCACGGCATCCATCCGATCCCCGTCCAGATTCCGCCATATTACGAGCGGGTCGAACTGATGACGGGAGGCCGGGGTTGGGTTTGGCACGATGGCTCATGGCAGGAGGTTTTGCCCGGCCATCTTGTCTGGAACAAGCCAGGCGATCAAACGATCGGTCGCAGTGATTTCGAGAATCCCTACCGCTGTCTGGCTGTGACGCTTGTCAGTCCGCGGCGGGCCGGGTTGGGTCTGCCGCGATTTTCCCAGGTTTTGAGCCTTGAGGAGGTGGCCAACTTCACGACCGAGGTCATGAAACTTTTCCAAGACGAGACTTTCGATCGCGAGGTGCTGCGCGATTTCGTTCTGGCGCGGTTATTGGTGTGGGTAAGGCTGTACCAGCAATATGCACAGCGTATGGAGGTGCCCTCTCCTTTGCGTGGGGCGCTGGAGTGGATCGAGAAGAATTATGCGCAGCCCTGTCCGATCCGGCAGTTGGCCCGACAGGCTGGCTGGTCGGTGGCCCATTTTCACGAGATGTTTCGGCGGCATCTCGAGACGACGCCCCATCAGGTGTTGGCCCGGTGCCGGCTGCGCGTCGCGCGGGAGAGCCTTGTCTCGACATCGCATCCGGTGAAGCGGATCGCCGCAGAATGCGGCTTTGCCGACGGGTCGGCCCTCATCCATGCGTTCAAAGCCGGCGTGGGCATTACGCCCAGCGCCTACCGGAAGCGTTACATGAAGCTGGTGCTCGACGAGAAAAAGTAAAACCCACATCCCCGCCGAACCCCGGCACGGCCAACCTTGCCCAATTTTGGAGCTAACCTCTACCCTATGACTTCGGCAGGAGCGCGTTGACGGCGCTGTAATCGACGAAGTTCAGAAATTCGTCGATGTAGCCCGCGCGCGCCGTGTAAAAGTCGGCATAGTAGGCGTGCTCGTAGACGTCGAGGCCGAGTACCGGCGTGACGCCCCAGATCGGGTAGGTGTTCTGCGCGTCGCCAATGTAGTTGAAGAGTTTGCCTGTCTCGTGGTCGATGCCGGTCCAAGCCCACCCGCGGGCGGCGATGCCGGTGGCCTTGAGGTCCTTCTTGTAATTGTCGAAGGAACCGAAGTCGCGATTGATGAGTTCCGCGATCTTGCCGGAGGGCTTGCCGTCACCACCGAGGATGCTGAAGTAGAGCTCGTGGTTCTTGAGGCCGCCGAGGGCGAAGGTCAGATCGACCTTGAGGTTGCGAAGGGTCGAGGCGATCTGGTTGGCGACCGCGGCGTCGGCTGGATCAGGAGTGCCGAGTTTCTCGACGGCTTCGAGCAGCGCGTTCGATTTGTTGACGTAACCGGTGTAGAGCTTGAGATGCTCTTCGTGGGTTTTATCGGAGATTTTGCCGGTTTTACCCTTCACCTTGGCGAGGAGGGCGGCCTGTTTGTTTTCGTATTTGTGTGCCATAAGAATTTTTGGTTTGAGGTTGGGATTAACACGGTAAGGCTCGGACATGATCCGTCAAATGCCAATTGACCTGGATTTTATAAGTATTTTGAGGCTAGGCACTTGCCGGAGTCGGCGCGATGGGCTGCAGCCTCGGTTCACTGCGCAGAATCTCGTCGAGCGCGGGCCACTGCGTCTCGTCGATCTGGTTGAAGCTGTGCAGGTAGACGCCGACGATGATCGGGTCGAATTTATCGAGGAGGATATCGACGCCCTTTTTCAGTTTGGCCGCGTCGGGCTGGGGCGGAAAGGTGTCGGCGCAGCCGTTCTCGGCGTGCTCGATCCCGAGGGCGTCGAGCCAGGCGCAGAGCATTGGGCGCTGGGTCTCGATCAGCCAGGT